>JAEYPE010000086.1 GCA_023411035.1 Pseudomonadota bacterium | reverse complement strand
GGCCAGCGCCACGGCCTGCCGGCGCAGCCGCGCCGCGTCCTCCGCCCGGCCCAAGGCGGCCAGCGCGTTGGCGCGGTTGATGCGGGCCTCCGCGAAATCGGGCCGGTGGGCCAGCGCCTGGGCGAAGGCCGCCGCGGCCCCCTCCGCTTCCCCGCGCTCCAGCCGCAGGCAGCCAAGCGTGAAGGCAAGCTGGACCTGCGCGGGGTCGAGCGCCAGCGAGCGGGCGAAGGCGCGCTCCGCCGCCATCCCCTCCCCCGCCGCGCGCAGGGTCCGCGCCAGATTGCCGAGGAAATCCGCGTCGCCGGGCAGCAGCGCCACGGCACGGCGCAGCAGCGGCAGCGCCGCCCGCGGGCGCCCGCACTGGCTTTCCAGCACCCCCAGCAGATGAAGCGCGTCGGGGTGGCCCGGCTGGCTGCGCAGGATGCTATGATAGAGGGGCCGGGCCTCGTCCAGCCGGCCCGCCTGATGGTGGCCGACCGCGGCGGCCAGGGCATCCCGTAGTGTCACCATGCCGCCTGTCTACACGCGCCGCCGGGCTTGAGTCCATGCGGCGCAGCGGTCAGGGCGCGCCGCCCGTTGCTCAAGGAGAAACCATGGCCGACCGGCCGCTCGTCAGCGTCATCACGCCAAGCTGGGGACGGGAGGACTTCCTTCCGCTGTGCCACGCCCGCGTCCTGTCCCAGACCGTCCCCGACATCGAATGGCTGGTGTTCGACGACAACCCGCGCCCGTCCGTCTATCTCCAGCCTCTCGTCGGGCCTCGCCTGAAGTATTTCTATTCGCCCCGCCGCTACGCCATCGGGGAAAAGCGCAACATCTTGGCGGAGCACGCGCGCGGCGAAGTCATCGTCCATTTCGACGACGACGACTTCTACGCGCCGGCCTATGTGGAGCGCCTCGTCGGCTGGCTGGAACAGGGATACGATGCGGTCAAGCTGTCCGGCTGGTTCCTGCACAGCGCGGTGCATGGCAGCTTCGGCTATTGGGACACGGCGCGCGGCGGCTCCCACCACCGCTGGGGGCGGACGGCCCGCGCCTATGTCGAGGCGCCGGATGCACCGCCGTCCGACGACAATCTCCTGGGCTACGGCTTTTCCTATGCCTACCGCCGGTCGGCATGGGAGGCGGTGCGCTTCCCGCCGGTCAACGCCTGCGAGGACGCCCCCTTCATGAAGGCCGCGCGGGAGCGCTTCCGCTTCGCCGCCTTTCCGGACGCGGAGGGGCTGTGCCTGCACACCCTGCACGCCCGCAGCACCAGCCTGTGCCTGCCGCAATACGAGTTGCCGCCCCTGCTGCTGGAGCGTCTGTTCGGGCCGGAGGTCGCGCCCTACACGGAGGGTGGAATCGCCTAGACCTGAACGTCCAGATACATGCCACGGCGGTAGTTGCGCGGCAGCGTCAGGATGCCGTTCACGAGAAGGCTGGCGAGTTCACGGACGCTGGGAATGCGCTGGCGCCCGCCGCCGACCTGCTCCGCCCGGTTGCGCACGCCGACCGCCCCCGGCGACGAGACGCGCCCGCCGCCGACCTCGGAGCGGATCGGTTCGTTGGAGCGGTCACCGGTGCGTCGCGTTTCAACCATGCCGGATATGTACCGCAGAAGCGGACCCACCGGCAAGGCGCAGCCCGCCCGGCAGCCTCATCGCTTGACAATCTGTTATATCACATGTAACGGATACGTCTCTAAACCTTCGGGTTTGGACAGGAAAGGGTGGTTCGGGGCGTGGGAGGGAAGTCCACAACAATAAGCGCCCCGATCCGCCTTTTCTCCTGCTGACGCAGGCTCTTCACCGCAACACGGCGGTCAGCGCCGTCAGGGCGCTCAGCACCAGCACATACAGCGCCAGATCGAACAGCGGCGGGTGCCAGACCCAGCCGTAGAATCCAGCCACGCGCAAGCCCCGCCGCAGCACGCCCGACACGAACCAGGCCACGATGGCAAGGATCAGCAGCGGGGGGATGAACAGTCCATGGATGTCGATTCCATCGATCATGCGGTCACCGGTTCGCGGAAGTGTTCGCTGGAGGATTCGGGCACGGCACAGAGAATGCCGTTATGAAACAGAGAATACCGTTATGAAGATGTAGAGGTGATGAAGCCCGATGGCGCCGACCGGCGCCGTCTAATGCGGCATCAAGGGCCAGAACAGCGCGATGGCCGTCGTGCCCAGCACGATGACGATCAGCGACAGCGGCAGGCCCAGCCGCGCATAGTCGCTGAAGCGGTAGCCGCCCGGCCCCATGACCAGCGTGTTGCACTGGTGCCCGATGGGGGTGAGGAAGTCGCATCCCGCCCCCACGGCCACCGCCATCAGGAAGGCGTCGGGCCGCAGCCCCAGATGGTTGGCGAGGCTGGCCGCGATGGGCGCCATGACCAGCACCGTGGCCGCGTTGTTCAGGAAGGGCGTCACCGCCATCGCCGCCACCAGCATCAGGGCCAGCGCCCCGATGGGCGGCAACCCCTGCGCGGCGATGGACAGCCAGCCGGCGATCAGCTCCGTCCCGCCGGTGGTGCGCAGCGCCTCGCTGACCGGGATCAAGGCGCCCAGCAGCACCAGGATCGGCCATTCCACCGATTCATAGGCTTCCTTCAGCGTCACCACCCGCAGCGCCGTCATGGCGACCGCGGCGCCGAAGAAGGCCAGCGCCACCGGCACGAGGCTGGTCGCCACCAACGCTATGGTCACCGTCATGACGGCCAGCGCCATCCGCCGCTTGCGCCGCCGTCCGATGGACAGGTTGCGCTCCGCCAGCGGCAGGCAGCCGAGTTCGTTCAGCGTGTCCGACAGGCCCGCCGCCCGCGCCTGGAGCACCACCAGATCGCCCGGCTGGAAGCGCACGCGGCGCAGCCGCTGGCGGATGGGCCGCCCGCGCCGGCTGAGCGCCAGCAGGTTGGCGCCGTAGCGCTCCCGCAGTTCCACATCCTCCACGTTGCTGCCGATCAGGGGGGAGCGCGGCTCCACCACCGCTTCGAGGACCGCCAGATCCTCGTCGCTTTCCACCCCCTCCAGCTTCTTCTCGTGCATCAGTTCCAGCCCGGCGTGCTTCACGAGGTCGGCCAGCGCCTGGGTGTCGGCCTCCAGCACCAGCACGTCGCCCGCCTGCAGCACCCAATGGCCGGACGGGATGTGGCGGCGGTGCCGCCCGCGGACGATCGCCGCGACCGTCACGTCGCCCTCGCCGTAGGCTTCCAGGTCGGCCACCGTCTTGCCGACGAAGGGGGACTTTTCGGGCAGAAGCGCCTCCGCCGTGTAGTCATCGATGGAGAAGCCCCCGACGCTGCCCGAGGCCGCCGGGCGCCCGCCGGGCAGCAGGCGGTAGCCGACCGTCAGGAAGGCCACGCCCGCCACCGCGACGATCAGCCCGACCGGCGTGAAGTCGAACATGCCGAAGGGCTCGCCCACCATCTCGCTGCGCAGGCGGCTGACGATGATGTTGGGGGACGTGCCGACCAGCGTCATCAGCCCGCCCAGCAGCGAGCCGAAGGCCATGGGCATCAGCAGCGAGGACACCCTCGTCCCGTTGCGCCGCGCCACCTGCATGGCGATGGGCATGAAGATGGCGAGCGCCCCGATGTTCTTGACCACCGCGGACAGCAGCGTCACCGCCCCGGTCAGAACGACGATCTGCGCCGGCACCGTCTTCATGCGGGCGCTGAGGGGGCGCATCGCCTCCTCGACGATGCCGGAGCGTCCGACCGCGGCGCTGACCACCAGCGCGGAGCCGACGATGATGACGATGTCGTCCGAGAAGCCCTTGAAGGCGTCCCCCGGCCTGACGATGCCGACGGCCACCGCCGCCAGCAAGGCCAGCATGGCGACGAGATCATAGCGCAGCTTGTCCCAGATCAGCAGCGCGATCACCGCGCCGATGATGCCGAAGGCGAGTCCCTGGTCGAGTGTCATGCAGCTCTTATGCGGGGATGGTTGGTCCGTCGTTATTGGGATTTGCCGGAGCCGGTGTTGACGTTCGAGGGAGAACGGGCGTTCCGGACGAGTTCCCCACAATGTGGCTGTTCATTGCTGCCGGGGTCAAGAAAAGGCAGGACGCTGGCCAGCGGAGTCAGCAGAACGCCCAGCGCCACCGCCGCCGCGCCGCGCGCCGCCGATTCCGCGGGGTTGACGCCGATGTCCGGGGCGCCCAGCGTGCCGCGCACATGGACCGGAACGTGGGTGGCGAAGACCTGCGGCTTCTTGGCCCGTCCCAGGACGGTCATGTCCAGCGCCTCGCTGCGCAGGTTGATGGTGCCCTCCGCCGTCACCAGCGTTTCCGGCGTGTCGAGCACCAAGGCCCGGCTTTCCATCAGCCCGTCCTTCACCGTCAGATCGGCGACCAGACAGTTGAAGGGCAAGGGCCGGTCGCCCGACAACGCCACCCCCAGCGTTTCCAGGATGTTGGTCTTCAGCCCCTTGACCGCGTAGCTGGTGATCCGCCCGCCGTCCACCGCCACGCCCAGCTTGCCGTCGGACGAGGCCAGGATGTCGGCGACGGTGGCGCCCTGTCCCTTCAACTGGACGCGCCCGCTGGCCGTGCCGCCCATCTCCTGCGCGAAGGGCGTCTCGCGGAACAGGCGGGCGAGTCGCACCTGCCGGACGTCCAGATTCACGTCCAACGCCGGGGTCTTGCGTCCGCCGTCCAGCACCGCCGTCCCGGCCACCCGCCCGCCGCCGACGCCGAGCGACAGCGGGTCCAGCATCAGCCGCCCGTCCTCCAGCTTCGCCCGCGCGTCCAGATCGTCCAGCGTGGAGAAGGGCGCCTCCACATGCTCCCCGCGGAAGGTCACGTCCATGTCGGCGTTGCGCAGCTTCTCCAGCGGAACCGCGGTGGCGGGGATGATCCGTTCCCGCCCCTTGGTCGGGTAGCCGCCCCGCCCTGCCGGAGAAGCGCCGATGAAGCCCGCCAGATCCACCGCCGCCAGCTTTTGCGAGGTGAGGGCGCCGCTGATCCGCGGGCGGTCGCCGCCCAGATCCACCGCCACCCGCCCGGACAGGTCGCTTTCACCCACCTTCCCGTTCATCCCGTCGAACCGCCACACGTCGCCCTCGCGTCCCAGATGGCCGGAAATGGCATAGGGCCGCGTCGTCGGCACGGGGATGCCCAGGATCGGGAAGACGTCCGCCAGATCGGCGCCGCGCAGCTCCACCGACAGATCGACGCCCTGAAGCTTCACCGGTTCGGCGATGGACCCTTCGATCTTCCCGCGGGTCTTGCCCACGGCGGTCTCGACCCGCAGCGGGTAGGGCTTGGGATTGTCGCGCAGGTACTCCAGCGAGCCGCCCGCCACCGTCAGGGTGAAGGGCTTTCCCGCGAAATCGCCCTTGCCGTCCAGCCGGACCTCCTGTTCCCCGTTGCCGCCGACGGCGGTGTTGATGCCGCTGTCGATGTCGATCCTGCGGGTCGGGTCGCGGAAGCGCACGCGGCCATCCTCGACCAGCAGGGTTTCGATGATGGGAATGTCGCCGCGGTCCTCGGGCTTCACCGTCTCCTTCGCCGCCTCCTTGCGCGGGTCCGGCCCACCGAAGGTCCAGTTGGCCGCTCCGTCCCGGTTCTTCTCCAGCAGCAGCGAGGGGCCGGACAGGCGGATTTCCGGAAATTCGAAGTCGCCGCGCAGCAGCGGCCAGGGGCGGAGCTGGAGATCCAGCGCCTTCAGTTCCGCCATGGTCCGCTCGTCGCTCCAGTCCGCGTTGGCGACCCTCAGCCCCTCGGCATGGATGCGCAGCGGGTTTCCCAACCGGACGTTGAGATCGCCGTCGATGGCGACCTCGCGGCTCAGCGCCTTGGACGCCTGCCGGGCGATGAAGCCACGGGCGTCGTTCCAGTCGAAAACGGCCAGCGCGATGCCGATGCCCGCCGCCACGGCCACCGCCAGCCCCAACAGCCCGTAGCCGATCCATTTCATCACGGCCATCCGTCCCGCCCCCCTCTGCCTGCTCCGCATCCTCTGGTCGAATAACGGGCGGAGGGCCTGCCGCGTGACGCACTACCCACAATGGGCGGAGGGAAGGACGATCCGGTGCGGATTTAAGGAAAAATTGAGCCGGCCATGCTACAGATGGTGCCGCGCGTTCTTCCATTCCCCTCCCGACCCGAGAGCCATGCGTTCACTTATCAATTTTGCTCCATCCACCTTCGAGGAGCGCGGCGCTGCCGTGGCCTTCACCACCCCGGTGCTGGCTCAGACGCGGGTGCGCAAGGACGACCGGGAGCATCTGGAGGTTCTGATCCCC
Source organism: Pseudomonadota bacterium (assembly GCA_023411035.1). Lineage (GTDB taxonomy): Bacteria > Pseudomonadota > Alphaproteobacteria > Azospirillales > Azospirillaceae > Azospirillum. Next base: position 37,767 of record JAEYPE010000086.1, on the reverse strand, counting down.
AACCTGTCGGAGGGGCGCGGCGTCTATGTGCTGCCGTGGAAGGGCCTGCCGCTCGCCTTTCCCATGACGGTCCACGACCGTATGTTGCAGGATCTGATCCGCCGCGGGGAGGGCTGTTCGCCGGAAGACATCCGCAAGGCGGTGCTCCAGGCGGCGCGCTGCGGCCTTGCCGGACCGTTGGCCGTGGAAGCGGCGGAAATCGCGCTGCGCGACGAGGACGAGCAACGGCTGCTCATCAATTTCCAGCTCATCGTGGAGGTGCTGAAGGCGGTCGGCCTGGAGTCCACGGACATCCTGCGCGCCGGGCTGGGCTCCGAAAAGGGCGAGCAGTTGACCCGCAGCTACATGCACAAGGCGGCGCAGAGCCTCGCCCTGGAACCGACGGAGCTGTACACGCGGGTGGCCGAACTGGCGACCTTCATGGAGCCGGTGGGAATCGCCAGCTCGCCCAAGCCGGCGCGGCTGCGCCGTCTGGCGCGCGACCTGCTGCATTTCCGCGACAGCATGACCGAATGGGCGGCCGGCAACGTGTCGGAGACCGCCCCCATCGGCACCTTCTGCGCGGAGGTGGCGGAGCACACGCTCAATCAGGTGCGCAACGTGGTGACCCAGCTCGATCAGGCCGTCGCATCCTTCGGACTGCTGCTGCGCCAATGGGATGTCAAGCGCACGGTCGTGCGGCGGTCCACCACGCGGCTGTCCTGGCTGCTCGACGGCTGGGACTTCATCATCACGAGCTGGGCGGAAGCCCAGACCAAGAGCCGGCACGAGCAGGAGATGGCCGTGCACGAGCTGTTCCGCATCCTGCCCCTGCTGCCCAAGGACGAGGAACAGTCCGACCACGCGCTTCTGGCCGACCGGCTGCTGGCCGCGAACCGCCGCTCGGTGCGGGCCTATGTGGATTGGCGCAGCGGCCAGCTCGACATGGACCTCGTCATGCGGATCGAGGCGATCAAAGCGAAGGTGGCCTGATCATGACCACGGACCCCTACACCCTGCTGGGCCTCGGCACCAAGCTTCTGGACATCGACGAGGCCCGCTTCCGGCAGGTGGTGGATCTGTTGCAACAGATCGGCGACCTGCCGGAGGTCCAGCACACCTTCTCCCTGATCCGCCCGCGCCTGGCGGAAGTGCGGCCCAAGCGGCGCCCGACCTTCAAGCGGCTGTTCTGCGAACCTTTCGAAGACCTGTTCCAGCTTCCCGCCGGCAACCAGCCGGCACCGCTGAACAAGATCGACCGCGGGGTGGTCAATTCCCTGTGGCCGCTGGTGGAAGGGCAGATCGGCAAGGAGCGCCTGCGCGGCGTGACCGCCGCTCTCGGCGACGGCGCTTCGCGGGTGGAGCCGGCCCGAGCCTTCTGGGGCATGGCCTCCGCCGCCGTGACCGGCATCCTGGAGCAGGTGGAGACCGGCCGCTTCGTGGATGAGCTGGGGCTGCGGCAGAAGCCCGACCGCGTCCGCGTCGTCGAGGACGTCGCCCGGATACTGACGATCGCCCAGCCGGCGGCCGAGCTGAAGGCCATCCTGTCGCCCAAACCGATCCAGAAGCTGCACAAGGACCATCTGGAGGGCATCCAGACCATCGGGCGGCAGGTCGCCCGCTCCCGTCCGGAGTCGCTGAAGCTGTTCATCCTGCTGGCCGCCGCGCGCCTGACCGATCCGTCGATCCTGCTGGGCAGCCTGTGGGACATGGATTTCGGGCAGAAGTCCAGCGACCGCGCCGCCCTGTTCCTGGAGTTGAGCGGCACGGTGGTGGCGCAGATCGAGGACCGGTCGCATGGCGTCGCCGCCGCGGCCGGCACGGTGGACCGCATGGCCGCCGCGAACCTCGCGGTCGATCTGGTGGCCAGCCTGGAATCCACGCGCAACGCCATGGAATACAGCCGCAACAAGGACTTCGACAAGCGGCTGAAGACCATCCGGGACTCCGTGCACGAGCTGGTGCGCACCCAGGTGCTCGACGGGGCGGAAACGGAAATCCTGTCCGCGGTGGAGACGCTGGCCCCCGGTGCCGGTCCGGAGCGGATGGTGCAGGCGGAAAATCAGGCCCGCGCCCTGCGCAAATGCTCGACCATCGCCGACACGCTGGGCCTGCGCGGCGAATTGAAGAGCGTGACCCAGCAGACCACCACCTCCCTGACCGGCACGGCGCGGCAGTCGCTGGCCGAAGGCGTCGGCGACGCGCGAACCGGCTACACAGCCATCCGCATGATCGAACTGATGGCCGGACCGGCGGAGGCCAACCAGATCATGGACGAGATCCTGGGAACCGCGCGCCGCTGAGCGGCGCCAGGAAGACCGCGCCGCTTCAGGCGCCGGGACCGGCGCCGGCGTTGGACTCCGCCGCGGCGCCGCGGTTCAGCGCCTGCTCGCGGTGGAAGATGAACAGGCCGCTGCCGATGATGAGCAGCGCCCCGAGCCCGATCCGCAGCGTGGGTGCCGTGCCCCAGATCAGCAGGTCCAGCGCCACAGCCCAGATGATCGACACATACTGGAACGGCACCACCACCGCCGCCGGGCTGAGCTGGAGCGAGCGGTTCATCGCCGCGTGCCCGGCCAGCGCCGTGACCCCGAGGGCGCCCAGCAGCAGGAAATCCAGTCCCGGCGGCGGCACCCACATCATCGGCAGCGCCGCCCCGCTGAGCAGGCCGGTGCCGAAAGTCTGGAAGCTGACCAGCGTCAGGTTGCTGGCATCGCGCAGGAAGCGGGTGGAAATCAGGCCGAGGGAGAAGATCACCGCCCCCGACAGGGCGACCAGCGACGGCACCGGATCGAAGTCGCCGCTGGGGTTCAGGACGATGACCACCCCGACGAAGCCCACCAGCACCGCGGCCCCGCGGCGCCAGCCCACCTTCTCGCCCAGCAGCGGGACCGACAGCGCCGTCACGATCAGCGGCGCCGCCATATAGATGGTCATCACGTTGGCCAGCGGCAGGTAGCGCACCGCCCAGTAGAAGCAGGCGACCTCCATCGCCACGCAGCCGACGCGCAGAAGATGAAACGGCAGCCGCTTCACCGCGAAGACCGCGCCCAGCCCCTCGCGCAGGACCAACGGGGCCAGCAGGACCGCGCCGAACAGGCTGCGGATCGCCAGCAGCATGGCCACCGGATAGTCGGCGACCAGCCATTTGCCGAGCGCGTCGTTGAGGGTGAACAGCGACATGCCCAGCAGCATCAGCAGGATGCCCAGGCGCGTGTCGGCGGCGGCGGAAGACGGGGAGGTCACGGCGGTCATCTCTGGTCACGCGCGAATCCCTCCCCTCAAAGGGATGAGGGAAGGGATGAAAAGGAGAGGCGGGAAGATGACGGGATCGCGTGGTTCAGACCACGCCCTTCTCCCGCAGGGCCGCGATGTCCGCCGCGCATAGGCCCAGCGCTTCCCCCAGCACCGCGTCGGTGTGCTGGCCCAGCGTCGGCGGGGCGACCGTGTGCTCGATGGGGGTGGCGGAGTAGCGGATCGGGCTCGCCACCGTCGGGACGGTCCCGGCGCTGGGGTGCGGCAAATCCTGATGGATGTTGCGGGCCTGGACGTGAGGATCGGCGAAGACCTGCGACACGTCGTTGATCGGCCCGCAGGGCACGCCCACCGCCTCCAGCGCCGACAGCCAGTCGCGGCTGGTGCGCTGCTCCAGCAGCCGTTCCAGGATCGGCACCAGTTCCTTCCGGTTGGCGACGCGGGCCGGATTGGTGGCGTAGCGCGGGTCCTGCGCCAGTTCCGGATGCCCGGCGACCTGACAGAACTTGGCGAACTGCCCGTCGTTGCCGACCGCCAGGATGATGTGGCCGTCCAGCGTGGCGAACGCCTGATAGGGCACGATGTTCGGGTGCGCGTTGCCCAGCCGCTGCGGCGCCTTGCCGCCGACCAGATAGTTCATGGCCTGGTTGGCCAGCACCGCCACCTGCACGTCCAGCAGGGCGAGGTTCACCCACTGCCCCTCCCCCGTCCGGTCGCGGTGGGCGAGCGCGCCCAGCACGCCGATGGTGGCGTAGAGCCCGGTGAAGACGTCGGTGACCGCGACGCCGACCTTGACAGGCCCGCCGCCCGCCTCCCCGTCCGGCTGGCCGGTGATGCTCATCAGCCCGCCCATGCCCTGGATCATGAAGTCGTAGCCGGCGCGCTTGGCGTAGGGACCGTCCTGCCCGAAACCGGTGATCGAGCAGTAGACGAGGCCCGGATTGACCGCCTTCAGGCTGTCATAGTCCAGCCCGTACTTGACCAGCCCGCCGACCTTGAAATTCTCGATCACCACGTCGGCCTGCGCCGCCAGCTTGCGGACCAGCTCCTGCCCTTCCGGACGCTCGAAGTCGATGGTGATCGACCGTTTGCCGCGGTTGGCGGAGAGGAAATAGGCCGATTCCTCCCCGGCCCAGGGGGGACCCCAGGCGCGCGTGTCGTCGCCCGCACCGGGCCGTTCGACCTTGATGACGTCCGCGCCGAGATCGGCCAGCGTCTGCGCCGCCCATGGCCCGGCGAGCACGCGGGAAAGTTCCAGGACACGGACATGGGAAAGCGGGCCGGGCATGGTGGGGGTCCTTATGGAAGAGCGCATGATTCCCCTCTCCCAAGACGGGAGAGGGGAAAATCACCTTACGCGAACGCCTGGATGCCGGTGATGGCACGGCCCAGGATCAGGGCGTGGATGTCGTGCGTGCCCTCGTAGGTGTTCACGGCCTCCAGGTTCATCACATGGCGGATGACGTGGAACTCGTCGGCGATGCCGTTGCCGCCGTGCATGTCGCGGGCGACGCGGGCGATCTCCAGGGCCTTGCCGCAGTTGTTCCGCTTGATGAGCGAGATCATCTCCGGCGCCGCCTTGCCCGCGTCCAGCAGGCGACCGACCTGAAGCGCGGCCTGGAGGCCCAGCGCGATCTCGGTCTGCATGTTGGCGAGCTTGAGCTGCGGGATCTGGTTCGCCGCCAGCGGACGGCCGAACTGCTTGCGGTCGATCTGGTACTGGCGGGCGGCGTGGAAGCAGAACTCCGCCGCACCCATGGCGCCCCAGGCGATGCCGTAGCGGGCGCGGTTCAGGCAGCCGAAGGGACCGACGATGCCCTCGATGTTCGGCAGGCGGTTCTCCTCCGGCACGAAGACCTCGTCCATGACGATCTCGCCGGTGGTGGAGGCGCGGAGCGAGAACTTGCCCTCGATCTTCGGGGCGGACAGGCCCTTCATGCCCTTCTCAAGCACGAAGCCGTTGATCTTCCCCTCGTCGTTCTTCGCCCAGACGACGAAGACGTCGGCGATCGGAGAGTTGGTGATCCACATCTTCGAGCCGGTGAGGATGTAGCCGTCCGCCACCTTCTTCGCGCGGGTCTTCATGCCCGCGGGGTCGGAACCGGCGTCCGGCTCGGTCAGGCCGAAGCAGCCGACCCACTCGCCGGTGGCGAGCTTCGGCAGGTACTTCTCCCGCTGGGCCTCGCTGCCGTAGGCATAGATCGGGTGCATGACCAGCGAGGACTGCACCGACATGGCGGAGCGGTAGCCGCTGTCCACCCGCTCGACCTCGCGGGCGACCAGACCGTAGGACACGTAGTTGACCCCGGCGCAGCCGTAGCCGTCGATGGTCGAACCGAGGAAGCCCAGTTCGCCCATCTCGTTCATGATCTCGCGATGGAAGATCTCGTGCCGGTTGGCCTCGGTCACGCGCGGCAGCAGCTTGTCCTGGCAATAGCTGCGCGCGGCGTCGCGGATCATCCGCTCGTCCTCGGTCAACTGCTCGTCGAGAAGCAGCGGGTCTTCCCAGGTGAAGGATGCGAGCTTCGCGGAGGCGGCTCCGGTCTTGGCGGCCATGTCTAGTATCTCCCCTGGCAGGATTTCCGAGCCCGCCCGGAGACGGGCGGGCTCGGAAATCCTGCCGAATTATTGAATCCGCAGGTTTCGCCCGATCGGGCCAAACCTGCGTGGGTCCGATGCGCCCCAACATGGCGCGGTCGCTTTCATGGTTCAAATACATTTGTCAGGCGACTTTAATAGGTTTTCCATATAAAAATACCGCCATGGACCTGCGTCATCTCCGCCATTTCGTCGCCGTCGCCGAAGAGCTGCATTTCAGCCGCGCCGCCGCCCGGTTGGGCATCGGCCAGCCGCCGCTCAGCCAGTCCATCCAGGCGCTGGAGGCCGAACTCGGCGCCCGCCTGTTCGAGCGCACCAAGCGCCGGGTGGAACTGACCGAGCCGGGCCAGCTTCTGCTGGGCGAGGCGCGGGAAATCCTGGCGCGGGCGGAACGCGCCGCCGTGCTGACCCGCCGCGCCGCGAAGGGAGAGGTGGGCGAACTGCGAGTCGGCTTCACCGCCGCCGCCCCGTTCCTACCGATGGTGCCGCGTATCATCGACGCCTACCGCCGCGCCCATCCGGACGTCCACCTGACGCTGGTGGAACTGCCGTCCAAGCAGCAGTTGACGGCGCTGGCCGATCGCCGGCTGGACGTGGGCTTCATCCGGGAACCGCGCTTCGTCCCCGATCCCGAATCCTTCCGCTTCCACGACGTGGTGCGGGAACCGCTGCTGGCGGTGATGCGCGCCGACCATCCGCTGGCCGGGCGGGAGGTCGTGCCGCTGGCGGCGCTGCGCGACGAGCCCTTCGTCTTCTACCCTGCCGATTTCGGCACAAGCACGCACGAGCAGGTCTTCGCGCTCTGCGCCGCCGCCGGATTCCGCCCCAACGTGACGCAGGACGCGCGGGAAGCCTTCACCATCATCGGGCTGATCGCCGCCGGGCTGGGCGTGTCGATTCTGCCCGGCCAACTGCGGCAGGTGGCGCTGGAAGGGGTGGTCTACCGCCCGCTGGACACGCCGGACGCCTTCACCACCCTGCAACTGGCCCGGCGGAGCAACGAAAGCTCACCCCTGGTGAAAAAATTCACCGATCTCGTGGCAAGGATCGCACCCGCACCGCCGCCCGCCGTCCGCGGCGGGTGAGGAGCGACTCGGGGCAATTCGGACAGAAAATGCACCGTTTCTACGTTCGAACCTCCCAAAGTCAGGCTTCTCAACGGAGCAAGGAAGGGGCACACTTGCGTTCAAAGCACAGGCACGGCCTTCGCAGGCGCACAAAAAATCGCCAAAACGTTTGAATTGATCACCATGCGAGCATCGGGCTTGTCGAATTTATTAAACGCGTATACCGTCTGGGGCATTGCATAGGTCCTGTGCCGGGAGCGCAACCCTGGCCGGACCTCGCTTAGGACACCTCGGACGGGGGGAGGATGATGGACGGCGGCATGGTCACGACCGCACAAGCACTGGTGCGCTTCGTCGGGGTGCAGAAGACCTACGACGGCGAACACCTCGTGGTGAAGAACCTCGACCTCGACATCAAGAAGGGCGAATTCGTCACCCTGCTCGGCCCCTCGGGCTCGGGCAAGACGACCACGCTGATGATGCTGGCCGGTTTCGAGGTTCCGACCCATGGCGAGATCTATCTCGCCGACCGGCCGATCAAGAACATGCCGCCGCACAAGCGCGACATCGGCATGGTCTTCCAGAATTACGCGCTGTTCCCCCACCTGACGATCGAAGAGAACGTCGCCTTCCCGCTGACCGTGCGCAAGATGCCGCGGGCGGAGGTGAAGGAGCGGGTGCGGTCGGCCCTGCGCATGATCAAGCTGGAGAATCTGGCGCACCGCCATCCCGGCCAGCTTTCGGGCGGCCAGCAGCAGCGCGTGGCGCTGGCCCGCGCGCTGGTCTTCAACCCGCAGCTCGTCCTGATGGACGAACCGCTGGGCGCGCTGGACAAGCGGCTGCGCGAGCACATGCAGCTCGAGATCAAGCAGTTGCACGAGACGATGGGCATCACCGTCGTGTACGTCACCCACGACCAGAGCGAAGCGCTGACCATGTCGGACCGCATCGCGGTGTTCAACGACGGCATCGTGCAGCAGATCGACAAGCCGGACACGCTGTACGAACGCCCGGTCAACAGCTTCGTCGCCAACTTCATCGGCGAGAACAACGTGCTGCACGGCACCGTCGAGAATATCGAACAGGGCTTCTGCCGGGTGGCGCTGGCCGCCGGGGGTTCGGTCGTCGCGCAGGCGGTCAATGTGGCCGGTGCGGGTGCGGCCACCTCGCTGTCGGTACGGCCCGAGCGGATCAGCATCCTGACCGACGGGCAGACGCCGGACGGCATGAACGCCCTGCCCGCCCAGGTGCAGGACACCATCTATCTCGGCGATCACGCGCTGGCCGTGCTGAAGGTCGCCGGCAATGGGGAATTCATGGTCAAGCTGCCGCCGGGCGCCCATGCGGGGCTCAGCCACGGCCAAAGCGTGTCCATCGGCTTCCGCCCCGAGGACTGCCGGGCGCTCGATCCCGTGTGATCGGCACCCGCCCGTCCGGCCTCTCCGGGAGGGGGCCGGGGCGCGCACCACCTCCTGACGCAACCACACATAAAGAAGGAACGGGGACGATGTCGAAGCTTAAGGTGGCAGTTGGGTTCCTTGCGACGCTCACCGCCGGTGTGGCGCTGGCCACCGCCGCGCAGGCGCGCGACCTGACGGTCGTGTCGTGGGGCGGCGCCTATCAGGAAGCCCAGAAGAAGGTGTTCTTCGAGCCGTTCAAGAAGACCGGCATTCCGATGAACGACGAGGCCTGGGACGGCGGCATCGGCGTGCTCCGCGCCAAGGTCCAGGGCGGTGCGGCGACCTGGGACGTCGTGCAGGTGGAGAGCGAGGAACTGGCCGTCGGCTGTGAAGAGGGCCTGTTCGAGAACCTGGAATACTCGCGCATCGGCGGCGAGGAGGCCTATCTGCCGCAGACCGTCGATGCCTGCGGCGTCGGCGCGATCGTGTACGACTTCGTGCTCGGCTACGACAAGGACAAGCTGAAGGACGCGCCGAAGAGCTGGGCCGACTTCTTCGACACCAAGAAGTATCCGGGCAAGCGCGGCCTGCGCCAGGGCGCCAAGACCACGCTTGAGATCGCCCTGATGGCCGACGGCGTGGCCCCGAAGGACGTCTACAAGGTGCTGGGCACCGAAGAGGGTCTGGAGCGCGCGTTCAAGAAGCTGGACAGCATCAAGAACGACATCGTCTGGTGGAAGGCCGGCGCCCAGCCGCCGCAGCTCCTGGCGTCGGGCGAGGTGGTGATGACCTCGGTCTACAACGGCCGCATCGACGCCGCGAACAAGGCCGAGAAGAAGAACTTCGGCATGGTGTGGAACGGCGCGCTGTACACCATCGACAGCTGGGTGATCCTGAAGGGCAGCCCGAACAAGGAAGCCGCCTACAAGTTCCTGGACTTCGCCGGCAAGGCGGAGAACCAGGCGAAGCTGTCGGAGAACATCGCCTACGGTACCTCCAACAAGGACGCTCCGTCGAAGCTGGCGCCCGCCGTGCTGAAGGATCTGCCGACCGCTCCGGACAACATGAAGAACGCGGTGGAGATCAGCGTTCCCTTCTGGCTGGAGAACATCGATCGCCTGACCGAGCGCTTCAACAAGTGGGCGGCCAAGTAAGCTGCCTTAGTCTTTGAGTGGTTGCGACGGCCCCCACCCCGGCCCTTCCCCGCTTCACAGGGGAGGGTTGGGGAGGGGGCCCACCTCGATCACTCTCCGCACACGTCTCTGTCGCATTTTTCGAAATAGGCCGCCCATGACAGCCGCATTCGTCGCCGGCGCCGATGCGTCGTCCGAGGTGCCCCTCAAGCGCCGCCTGAAACGGGCGGAGCGGACGCGTCGGCTCAAGGCCCTGGCGCTGATCCTGCCGCTTCTCCTCTTCCTGCTGTTCACCTTCCTGGGTCCCATCGCCGGCATGCTCTGGCGGTCGGTCGACGATTGGGAGGTGCGTCAGGTCCTGCCCCACACCGTCGCGGCCCTGGCCGACTGGGACGGCAAGGACGTTCCCGGCGAACCGGCCTTCGCCGCGCTCGCGGGCGACATCCGGACGGCGCGCGAGGCCGGCACCGTCGCCATCGCGTCCAAGCGGCTGAACTACGCGCTGAACGGCTTCCGCACCATCATGTCGGGCACGGCGCGCAACCTGAAGACCCTGCCGGAACCCGGCACCGCCAAGGAAACCCTCATCGCCATCAACCCGGCCTGGGGCGAACGCGCCACCTGGGCGGCGATCAAGGGCGCCAGCGGTCCGCTCACCAGCTTCTATCTGCTGGGCGCGGTCGATCTGACCCGGAACCTGGACGGCGCCATCGTCGCGGCGCCCGAGGAGCAGGCCATCTACCGCGACGTGTTCGCGCGCACCTTCACCATCAGCTTCGGCGTGACGGTGCTGTGCCTGATCCTGGCCTTTCCGGTCGCCTACATGCTGGCGACGCTGCCCACGGGCCGGTCGAACCTGCTGATGATCTTCGTGCTGCTGCCCTTCTGGACCTCGCTTCTGGTGCGCACCTGCGCCTGGATCGTCGTGTTGCAGAGCGAGGGCATCGTGAACGACAGCCTGCGCTGGATCGGCCTGATCGACGAGCCGCTGCGGCTGATCTACAACCGCTTCGGCGTCTATGTGGCGATGACGCATGTGCTGCTGCCCTTCATGATCCTGCCGCTCTACAGCAGCATGAAGTCGATTTCCCCGGCCTACATGCGGGCCGCGGCGTCGCTGGGCGCCTCTCCGGTCACCGCCTTCCTGCGGATCTATCTGCCGCAGACCGTGCCCGGCATCGGGGCGGGCAGCCTGCTCGTCTTCATCCTGGCCATCGGCTACTACATCACGCCCGCGCTGGTGGGCGGGGCCGCCGACCAGATGATCAGCTATTTCATCGCCTTCTACACCACGGAAACCGTCAACTGGGGTCTGGCCTCGGCGCTGGGCGCGGTGCTTCTGCTCGCCACGCTGCTGCTGGCCGTCGTCTATGGAAAGCTGGTCCACGGCCAGCAGGTCACGGGAGGGATGAAGAATTGAGCGACAATCACGCCCCCCGCACGGCCAGCCAGCGCGTGGCCTGGACGACCACCGTCGTCGTCGCCTCGCTGGTGCTGGTCTTCCTGATGGCGCCGATCCTGGCGATCATGCCGCTGTCCTTCAGCTCCGGCTCCTACCTGACCTACCCGCTGCCGGGCCTGTCGCTGCGCTGGTATGAGGATTTCCTCAACTCGCCGCGCTGGGTGTCGTCGCTGAAGAACAGCGTCATCATCGGCGTGGCCTCCACCATCCTGTCGATGGTGCTGGGCACGCTGGCCTCGCTCGGACTCGCCCAGTGGAAGAGCAAGTTCAAGCCGCTGGTTCTCGCGGTCGTGCTGTCGCCGGTGGTGGTGCCGGGCGTCATCACCGCGGTCGGCCTGTATTTCTTCTTCGCCCCCCTCGGTCTGACCGGCAGCTACGCCGGGCTGATCCTGGCGCATACGGCGCTGGCGACGCCCTTCGTGGTCATCACGGTCAGCGCGACGCTGCAAAGCTTCGACATGAATCTGGCGCGCGCCGCCGCCTCGCTCGGCGCCTCGCCGATCTACGCCTTCCGCCGGGTGATCCTGCCGTTGATCCTGCCGGGTCTGGCGTCGGGCGCCCTGTTCGCCTTCGCGACCAGCTTCGACGAGGTGGTGGTGGTGCTGTTCATGGCCGGACCGGAGCAGCGCACCCTGCCCCGCGAGATGTTCAGCGGCATCCGCGAGAACATCAGCCCGACCATCACGGCGGCGGCGGTGATCCTGACGACCGTCTCGGTCATCCTGCTCGCCACGCTGGAGGCGCTCCGCCGCCGCAACGAGCGGCTGAAGGGCAACCTGCGCTGACCTGAAAAGCCGGGCGGCCCCGATGGGCGGCCCGGCCTTCTCCTAAATCCGGTAGAGCGATGTCAGAGATAGGGCGGCGTGCAGGCGCTGATGATCTCGCACTCTTCCTCGCCGATGTTGCGGAAGCGGTGCGGGATGCGGCTGTCGAACAGATAGGCGTCACCGGGGCCGAGGATTTCCTTGCGGTCGCCGACCGTCAGCTCGATCCGGCCCTTGATGACGATGCCGCCCTCCTCCGAATCGTGCTGGAGCATGGTGCGCCCGCCGGTGTCGGCGCCAGGAGCGTATTTCTCGTGCAGCAGCTGGAGGTTGCGTCCGCGCAGGTCGCCCACCTGCCGGAAGGAGATGGAACCGACCCGGCTTTTCACCAGACCGGTCAGTTCGATCAGATCGCCGCCCTTGAAAAAGATCTGCTCGCGCGGCGGCAGGTCGTCGGAGGAGAAAAACTCCGCCAGCGTCATCGGAATGCCCTGAAGCACCTTGCGCAGGGACGAGACGGAAGGGCTGCACCGATTCTGCTCGATCAGCGAAATGGTGCCGTTGGTCACGCCTGCCCGTTGCGCCAACTGGCGCTGGGAAAGTCCGTGCGCTTCCCGCACCTGCTTCAGGCGCGCGCCCACGTTGAATTCGACAGCGTCCATGTCCATGGATCGGCTCCTCGCTCCTGACCGGAAGGCATACCGGATTCGCGTGTGTGCGTCATCAAAAACTCAACACCCGATTAGGGTTGTTTAATTTATTAAACATCGGTACGCTCCTTCCACATTGCAATTCGAGGCGGATCACAATGCTGTCGCTGAAAGACCAGAGCCTTCTTCGGACACAAGCCTATGTGAACGGCGCGTGGCGCGACGCCTTCTCCGGCAAGACCTTCACGGTGACCAACCCGGCGACGGGTGAGGAACTGGCCCGGGTCGCCGACGTCGGTGCGGAAGAGACGCGGCAGGCCATCGACGCCGCCAACGCCGCCCTGCCCGCCTGGCGCGCCAAGACCGCCAAGGAGCGCGCCGCGATCCTGCGCCGCTGGTTCGAACTGATCATGGCGGCGCAGGAGGATCTGGCCGTCCTGATGACCGTCGAGCAGGGCAAGCCGCTGGCCGAGGCCCGCGGCGAGGTCGCCTATGGCGCCAGCTTCATCGAGTGGTTCGCGGAGGAAGGCAAGCGCGTCTACGGCGACGTGATCCCCACCTTCGCCGGCAACAAGCGCATCGTCGTCCTGAAGGAGCCGATCGGCGTCGTCGCGGCGATCACCCCCTGGAACTTCCCCAACGCGATGATCACCCGCAAGGTCGGCCCGGCGCTGGCCGCCGGCTGCACCGTGGTGGTCAAGCCGGCGGAGGACACGCCGCTGTCCGCGCTGGCTCTGGCCGAGTTGGCGGAGCGCGCGGGCGTCCCGGCGGGTGTGTTCAACATCGTCACCGGGTCCGATCCCGTCGCCATCGGCGGCGAGCTGACCGCCAACCCGATCGTGCGCAAGCTGTCCTTCACCGGCTCGACCGAGGTCGGCAAGATCCTGATGCGCCAGTCCGCCGACACGGTGAAGAAGGTGTCGCTGGAGCTGGGCGGCAACGCCCCCTTCATCGTGTTCGACGACGCCGACCTGGACGAGGCGGTCAAGGGCGCCCTGGCGTCCAAGTACCGCAACTCCGGCCAGACCTGCGTCTGCGCGAACCGCCTGCTGGTCCAGGCCGGCGTCTATGACGCCTTCGCCGCCAAGCTGGTCGAGGCGGTGAAGCAGATCCGCGTCGGCAACGGTCTGGAGGCCGGCGTCAGCCAGGGCCCGATGATCAACGCCCAGGCCATCGAGAAGGTCGAGGAGCTGATGGGCGACGCGGTGGCCAAGGGCGCCACGGTGGCTCTCGGCGGCAAGCGCCATGAGCTGGGCGCCACCTTCTTCGAGCCGACCATCCTGACCGGCGTCACGACCGAGATGCGCGTGGCCCGCGAGGAGATCTTCGGCCCGGTCGCCCCGCTGTTCAAGTTCGAGACCGAGGCCGACGCCGTCCGCATGGCGAACGATACGGAATTCGGTCTGGCGGCCTATTTCTACAGCCGGGACATCGGCCGGGTGTGGCGCGTGGCGGAGCAGCTCGAATACGGCATGGTCGCCATCAACGAGGGCATCCTGTCGACCGAGGTCGCGCCCTTCGGCGGCATCAAGCAGTCCGGCATCGGCCGGGAAGGCTCCAAGTACGGCGTGGATGACTTCCTGGAGATCAAGTACCTGTGCGTCGGCCTGGGCGCCTGACGCCGTCTTTTCCAATCGGGGGTTAGAGATGAGCAACAAGTCCTTCCAGGATCGGCGCAACGCCGCCGTTCCGCGCGGCCTCGCCAACGCCATGCCGGTCTATGTGGACCGCGCCGAGAACGCCGAACTGTGGGATGTCGAGGGCAACCGCTTCATCGACTTCGCGGGCGGCATCGCGGTGCTGAACACCGGTCACCGTCACCCGAAGATCGTCGAGGCGGTGAAGGCCCAGCTCGACCGCTTCACCCACACCTGCGCCATGGTCACCCCGTACGAGTCCTTCGTGACCCTGGCGGAGCGGCTGAACGCGCTGGTTCCCGGCCCGACGCCGAAGAAGACCGCCTTCTTCACGACGGGTGCGGAAGCCGTCGAGAACGCCGTGAAGATCGCCCGCGCCCACACGGGCCGTCCGGGCGTGATCGCCTTCAGCGGCGCCTTCCATGGCCGCACGCTTCTGGCGATGGCGCTGACCGGCAAGGTCGTGCCCTACAAGGTCGGCTTCGGTCCCTTCCCGGCCGAGGTCTACCACGCGCCCTTCCCCAACGCCTACCGCGGGGTCAGCGTCCAGGACAGCCTGAAGGCGCTGGAGCAGCTCTTCAAGTCGGACGTGGACGCCACCCGCGTGGCCGCGATCATCGTGGAGCCGGTCCAGGGTGAGGGCGGCTTCAACATCGCCCCGCCGGAGTTCCTCCAGGCTCTGCGCAAGATCTGCGACGACAACGGCATCCTGCTGATCATCGACGAGATCCAGACCGGCTTCGCCCGCACCGGCAAGATGTTCGCCATCGAGCATTCCGGCGTCGAGCCCGACCTGATGACCATGGCGAAGAGCCTGGCCGGCGGTTTCCCCCTGTCGGCGGTCACCGGCAAGGCGGACATCATGGACGCCCCGATCCCCGGCGGCATCGGCGGCACCTACGCCGGCAACCCGCTGGCGACCACCGCGGCGCTCGCCGTGCTGGACGTCATCGAGGAAGAGAAGCTGATCCAGCGCTCCAACGACCTGGGCGAGCGCATCGCGGGCCGCTTCCGCACCATGGCCAAGCGCAACACCCTGTCGGTGATCGGCGACGTGCGCAACCTGGGCGCCATGATCGCCATGGAGCTGGTGAAGGACCGCGACACCAAGGAGCCGGCGCCGGAGCTGACCAAGGCGCTGGTCGCCAAGGCGGCGGAAAAGGGCCTCGTGCTCCTGTCCTGCGGCACCTACGGCAACGTGATCCGCATCCTGGTTCCGCTGACCGCGTCGGACGCGCTGGTGGACGAGGGTCTGGACATCATCGAGCGTTCTCTTGAGGAACTCGTCTCGGCCTGAGTTCCTTCGAGTCCCCTGTACTGCACGCCCTCCTTCCCGCAAGGGAAGGAGGGTTTTTTTGTGCGGCGATCCTGGGAACCGGCCCCTTTCAGGCCGCGGACGGCTGGGGTTGGCGGACAGGCGGGCGCTCCGCCCCCAGGGCATCCAGCGCGTCACGGAGCACGTCGGGGGCGACGGGCTTGTGCAGCAGACGGCAGCCCACGGCCACCGCCTCGCGGATGCGTTCGGGGGCGGTGTCGCCGGTCAGGATGATGCCGGGGATGGGCCGCCCCTCCTGCTCGCCCGCAAGGGTGACCGTCTCGGCCCCGGTCAGCGGCCCCGGCAAGCGGAAGTCCGACAGGATCACGTCCGGACAGCGCGGCGCGACGCGCAGCACCGCCAGCGCCGCCGGCCCGTCCGCCGCCGCCAACACATCGTGCCCCCAGCTTTCCAGAAGCAGCCGCATCCCGGTGCTCTGCACCGGATCGTCCTCCACGATCAGGATCAGGCGGGCCGGACGGCCCTCCGCCCGCCCCGTGGATGCGGGGGCCAGTTCCGCGTCCGCCCGCGATTCGCTGGCGGCCAGGGGAACCATCACGGAAAAGACCGACCCGTGACCCAGGCGCGAGCGGACCTCCACCGCGTGGCCCAGCAGGACCGCCTTGCGGCGCACCTTGGACAGCCCGAGCCCCAGACCGCGGCGGCGGTCGCGCTCCGGATTGCCCAACTGCACGAAGTCCTCGAAGATGGTGTCCAGATGCTCCGCCGCGATGCCGGAACCGGTGTCCCACACCTCGATGCGCAGCCACTGGCCGCGCCGCCGGCAGCCGACCATGACGCCGCCCGCCGGGGTGTAGGCGATGGCGTTGCGCAGCAGGTCGCCCAACATCCGCCCCAGCAGCGTGGCGTCGGTGCGCACCATCGCGTCGCAGCCGCGCACCCGCAGGTCCAGCCCCTTGCCCGCCGCCAGCCCGCGGAATTCCGATTCCACGCCCTCCAGGACGGTGGCGATGGAAACCTCCGCAATGTTCGGGCGGACAACCCCGGCGTCCAGCGTGGCGACCTCCAACAGCGCGTGCAGAAGCTTTTCGCCGCTGTCCAGAGCTTCCCCCATCTTCTCGGCGATGGACTGTTCGCGCGGGTCCTTCAGCCGCTCCATCAGCAGGTGGTGGAACAGGCGCAGCGCCTGGAAGGGCTGGCGCAGATCGTGGTTGGCCGCCGACAGGAAGCGGGACTTGGCCTGATTGGCGCGCTCCTTCTCGGCCAGGGCGCGGACCAGCTTCTGATTCAGGGAGCGCAGGTCGACGGTGCGTTCCTCCACCCGCTGCTCCAGCCGGGCGTTGGCGTCGCGCAGGGCGTCGCGGGCCGCCGCCTCCCGCCGCAGGCTGGCCCAGCCGAGCGCGGCGAGACCGATCAGCGCGACGACGCTGGCGCCCACCATCATGAAGCCGTACTGCAACCGGCTGCTCCAGGGCGCCAAAGCGACGGAGCGCGGCAGGGCCACAGCTGCCACCGCCGGAAAATCGCGCATCCGCTTCAGGCCGATGACCACGTCCTGTCCTTCGACGACCCAGTCGCCGTCGCTGCTCTCGGCCCCCGGTTCCAGCGCGGGAAGCGGGCCGATGCCGGCACCGCCGATGCCGGCCAGCCGCGTGCCGTCCAGCCGGAACAGTCCGGCGACGCTGTGCCGCCCGTCACCGAAAACATCCAGCACGGTGTGCAGGCTGGAGGCGGGAAGCGCCAGCAGGACCGCGCCAACCGGAATGCCCCCGCGCCCCATGATGCGCCGGACCAGCAGGACGGACTCAACCCCGTCCACGCGCCCGTGAAGAAGCTCCAGGCCCCTGACCTCGCTCCCGAACAGGCTGGAGGTGCCGCCCTCCGGATGGACGGATGGGCCGAACACCACCCGCCCGCCTGCGTCCAGAATGGACAGCGCGCCCAAGCGCGACGCCGCCAGTGCCTCCCCCAGCGCGCTGTCGGCCAGCGACGCCAATCCGCCTTCCTCCAACCGGTCGGCCACCCGCGCCAGAGCGGCGGCGCCGCCGTCCAGCACCGCGTCGGCGTGCCCTTCCAGAAATGCCGCGGCCTGCCGGGTGCCGCGTTCCGCCCGGTCGAGCGTGTCGACGTAATCGACCAGCGACAACGCACCCCAGGCAACCCCGCCCAACAGGGTCATCGCCAGGACGATGGCCGCCAGGATGGCCTTTGGGTGGAAGTTCAGCAGGGCGTTGACCGAAAGCCGGATCATGGGCAGGCGCATCTTGGTGAGACGGGGCCGGGGCGGCGCTTCCGGTCCGCCGGATGCAGGATGCCGCCGGACGCCGACAGCGCGTGTGCCCAGGGCGGCGGTCGCATTGGGAGGTTCAGATCCTAAGGATCGCAGGGGGCTGGAAAGCAAATCGTCCTTGAGCCGAAAGGACCGGCGAGAAATGGCCGCCAGCCCTGTCCTTCATTGATCTGTCCGCGCCTTCAGCACCAAAGAAGCGGAGATGGGACGGCAAAGCAAATGTTTCCATTTAAGCTGCACTCGCTTTCATGGCACCTCACAAGACAACCCCGGAAGTCAGCCGGAAGTTTACTTGGATTTATTGTTCGGAAATGATGATAGCATGCGACAGTTATCGGCGCGACTCGCCATGACGACTATGACCATGCTCATACCAAACCCATTCTTTGGGCGGAGTATACAAGACCACTCTGCCAAGATTTGAAACTCCGGCGAACATCGGAATATGCGCCGAAGGCTGGATCACCGGAGGCTTCTTGCGCGTTCCTGTGCAGCTTCATGCCGCAACGCGCCCACACGAGGTTCAACCGTGAAGAAGTCGCCGTTCGCTCCGAAGACCTTCCGCCAGTCCCGCATCCGGGAGGGTCTGCCTTACCCGCTCGGCGCCACATGGGACGGGCTGGGCGTCAACTTCGCGCTGTTTTCCGCAAACGCCACCAAGGTCGAGCTGTGTCTGTTCGACCAGGATGGACGCCGCGAACTGGAGCGGATCGAGCTTCCGGAATACACCGACGAGGTGTGGCACGGCTATCTGCCGGACGCCCGGCCCGGCACCGTCTATGGCTACCGCGTGCACGGGCCGTACGAGCCGAAGGCGGGCCACCGCTTCAACCCGAACAAGCTGCTGCTCGACCCCTACGCCAAGCATCTGGTCGGCCCGCTGCGCTGGTCGGACGCGCATTTCGGCTACCGCGTCGGCTCGCCGCGCGGCGACCTGTCCTTCGACCGGCGGGACAGCGCGCCGGGCATGCCAAAATGCGTGGTGATCGACCCGGCCTTCACCTGGGGCCATGACCGGCATCCGGCGACCCCGTGGGAACGGTCGATCTTCTATGAAACCCATGTGCGCGGCTACACCATGCGGCACCCGGCGGTGCCCCCGCAATACCGCGGCACCTTCGCCGGCCTCGCCCAGCAGGACGTGGTGGAGTACATCCGCTCGCTCGGCGTCACGGCGGTGGAACTGCTGCCGGTCCACACCTTCGTGGACGACCGCTATCTTCTGCAAAAGGGGCTGCGCAATTACTGGGGCTACAACACCATCTCCTTCTTCGCCCCCGATCCGCGCTATCTGGCGACCGGCGCGATCCACGAGTTCAAGGAGATGGTCGCCCGCCTGCACGACGCCGGGATCGAGGTGATCCTGGATGTCGTCTACAACCACACCGCCGAAGGCAACGAGATGGGGCCGACGCTGTCCTTCAAGGGCATCGACAACGCCTCCTATTACCGGCTGGCGCCGGACCCGCGCTATTACATCAACGACACCGGCACGGGGAACACGCTGAACCTCGTGCATTCGCGCGTGCTCCAGATGGTCACCGACAGCCTGCGTTATTGGGTGACCGAGATGCATGTGGACGGATTCCGTTTCGACCTCGCCACCATCCTGGCGCGGGAGACCTACGGCTTCGACCACAGCGGCGGCTTCCTCGACGCCTGCCGGCAGGACCCGGTGCTGTCACGGGTCAAGCTGATCGCGGAACCCTGGGACTGCGGCCCCGGCGGCTATCAGGTCGGCGGCTTCCCGCCGGGCTGGGCGGAATGGAACGACAAGTTCCGCGACACGGTGCGCGCTTACTGGAAGGGCGACGAAGGCAAGCTGCCGGAACTGGCGACCCGCATGGCCGCCTCGGCGGACGTGTTCAACCGGCGTGGGCGCAAACCCTGGGCCAGCGTCAACTTCGTCACCGCCCATGACGGCTTCACGCTGAATGATCTGGTGTCCTACAACGACAAGCACAACGACGCGAACGGCGAGGACAACCGCGACGGCCATTCCCACAACATCTCCTGGAACCACGGGGCGGAGGGGCCGACCGACGATCCGGAGATCAACGCCCTGCGCTTCCGCCAGATGCGCAACCTGCTGGCCACGCTGCTGCTGTCCCAGGGCACGCCGATGATCCTGGCCGGCGACGAATTCGCCCGCAGCCAGAACGGCAACAACAACGCCTATTGCCAGGACAACGAGATCAGCTGGATCGACTGGGAGAACATCAGCGACGAGGGCTGGGCGCTGACCGACTTCGTGCGCCATCTGATCGGGCTGCGGCAGAGCCACCCGCTGCTGCGCCGCGGGCGCTTCTTCACCGGCGCCTACAACCCCGACCTGGAGGTGAAGGACCTCACCTGGATCACCCCCGCCGGCGAGGAAAAGACGACCGAGCAGTGGCAGGACCCCATGGCGCGCTGCCTGGGCATGCTGCTGGACGGGCGGGCGCAGGCCACCGGCATCAAGAAAGTGGCGTCGGACGCGACGCTGCTGCTCATCGTCAACGCCTACCACGACGTGGTGCCCTTCAAGCTGCCGGAGGTTGCCGGCGGCAGCCGCTGGCTGACGCTGGTGGATACCACCGAGCCGGACCGGCTGGAGGTCGCCACCGCCGACGGCGGCGACGAGATCCCGGTCGGCGGGCGGTCCCTGCTTCTGTTCGAGCTGATGCCCGACCGCGGGACCGGAATCGGGCTGAAGGCCGCCGCGCGGGCCTTGCGCGCGGCCGCCGGACCGGGTGAACCCGTGACGGCCATCGCACCCGACGGCGGAAGCTCCGACGTCAGCCCCGCCGAGACGGTGCAGCAGCCCAGCGTATGACGCGGCGGGTCGGCGTCATGAGGGCGGTGCGGCAGGACGCCGCAGCGCCCTATCACGTATTTATCTACAATTTTAGGTAAATTGGCATTATTAAGAAACGCAGCAACAACTCCAGGAGGTCTGGGCATGTGTCATGGCGACTACATCCGATTCCTGGTCGCGACCCAGGCCGATCCGGCCCTGCGCGCGGCGCTGTTGCGGGCATCGCGCGGCATGCTCACCCTGGGCGATCTGGTGGATTTCGCCGCCGGGTACGGCTACCGCTTCACCGAAGCGGACATTCCCCTGACCGTGGGCCAGCCCGCCGGCTGCTGACCCCACTGAGGGGAGTCGGGGGAGGATTACGGCGGGGGGGGCATGGTGACGGAACTGCCCCGGATCGTCAGCATGAGGCCATCGTCGGAAGGAAAGATGTCCTTCTCCGCGTCGCGCGGAATGGGAATTTTCTGGCGGCGGCAGAAGAGCAGGAGAACCCCGAGCGTCTTGCTGGGCATGAAGGCGACGTCCCGCACCTTCGCGGCCCCCTGCTGCACCATGACAACCACGCCGCCGTCCGACTTCGGAACGACGGAGACGATCGTGCCCATCGGAAGATCGCTCTGATTCGGCACCTTCTGATACCAGCCGAAGGCTTTCTTGAGGGCCGAGTTCGTGAAAACGAGGTGACGGGTTTCGAAGATCATTCCGGACCAGGGTTAAGCCCGGCCGCCCTCCAGTTCCGGGTTCAACCGGAACGTGATCGCACGCCCCAGTTTGGAATCCCGCAGAAGGATCTGCTTGGTTTCCAGCAGCTTGATGGCCCGGTTGACGTTGGGCCGCTGCATGCCGAGCGCATCAGCCAGTTCGGACTGGAGCACCGGCACGGGACGGTCGAAATGGAGCCGCCGGCTCAGGTAGGTGAACACACGAAGCGCCTCCAGGGTGATGTCCCGATCGGTCGAAACGGCCCTGGAGAGGAAATCATGATGCTGCATGGCGGCCTCAGAACGCAAGTTGGCTTGGCGTCGCAGTGCGGCTGAGCCCGCACCGAACGTATAATTTCACTTGCTTCGCAGATTACCTCGCATTTGTTGTCCGAATGTGTCGCGCATGTTTCTGAACTGACATAAAGCTGCACCTTTTGTCGCGCTCCATCCGGAACCCTTGCCCCGCCGCCCCGTTCCCCGAAGCAGACACCGCCCCAACTCAGGGCCATGTCAGGGAGAAGGGACCATGCACCGACTCGTGCTGCTGCGGCACGGTCAGAGCGTCTGGAACCGCTCGGATCTGTTCACCGGCTGGACCGACGTCGATCTGACCGAACAGGGGGTGGCCGAAACCCGACACGCCGCCGGGCTGCTGACGCAGGCCGGTTTCGATTTCGACGTGGCCTTCACCTCCGTCCTGAAGCGGGCGATCAGGACGCTCGACATCGTTCTGGAGGAGATGGACCGCATGTGGCTGCCGGTGCACAAGCACTGGCGCCTGAACGAACGCCATTACGGCGCGCTCCAGGGGATGAACAAGACGGAGACGGCGGCCCGCCACGGCGCCGATCAGGTCTTCCTGTGGCGGCGGAGCTGGGACGTCCCGCCCCCGCCCATCGAACCCGATGACCCGCGCTCCGCGGTGTCGGACCGGCGCTACGCCGGGCTGGGCAAGGCGCATCTGCCGCGCGGCGAGAGCCTGAAGGACACGACGGACCGCGTGACTCCCTTCTGGGAGGAGGCCATCTGCCCGGCTCTGCGGCTGGGGGCGCGGGTGCTGGTGTCGGCTCACGGCAACAGCTTGCGCGGCCTCGTCAAGCACCTGGACAGGGTGCCCGCGCAGGACATCCCGCTGTTCGAAATTCCGACCAGCCGCCCGCTGGTCTACGATCTGGGCACCGATCTGCTTCCGCTGCGCCGCTATTTCCTGGCCGAAGGCGGCGGAACGGAGGAGATCACCTGGCCCCGCCGGGACGACTCCGGGCAGAGCGGAATCGCCGTGGCGTAAAGCACATCAATCCCATCCCCTCTGGGAAGAAGGGTTATGATTCACCCGCCAGCGGGGCGGCGGCCACGGTGCCCGGCGCCGCCCTTGCCGCGCTTGCGGCCCGGTACCGGGTGGTGGAAATGCGTGTGGCCGCCCTCCGCCCCGCCCTGCGCCTGTTGGCCCTGCGCCTGCGGCTGTTGGCCGCGCGCCCCGTCGGGGCGGCGTCCCCGGCGGTCGCCCTGCCGTTCCTCCACGCGCCCGGCGTAGCAACTGTCGCAGACCCGGAAGCGGTGGTTGGCCTTCAGCCGCGTGCCGCAGACCGGGCAGGCGCGGGCCAGCGAACGTTCGGCCAGCGTGCGCTCGATGAAGGCGTTCAGCATGGCCCGGCGTTCCTGGCACAGGTCCATGTCCGGATAGGCGTCGGGGAAGCGGTAGGCAAGCCAGGCGTAGGCGGTCAGTTCCTTCACCGCGCGCTCCGCCTTCTCCAGTTCCACGTCGGTGCCGACACGGTGGTGGAAGCGCTCGGCAGCGTCGGGGGCGGAGTTGCGCAGGCCCTTGCCCTGGTTCGTCGCCCAGAGCGCCAGGAGGCGCAGGTTGTTCTGGTCGCGCACGTCGATGGGGCAGCGCGCCAGCATGTCGCGCACCGCCATCGGCAGCTTCGCCCGGTCGACCGCGGCGGCGGCCTGGATGCGCTGCTCCAGGTCGGTCATGCGGAAGGTCTGGTTGGCGCGCAGAAGCTCCTGACCCGCGGTGCGCAGAACCTTGGCGAGGCTGTCGGTGTCCAGTTCCCGCGCGATGGCCTCGACGTGGGACAGGTTGGGGCTGATCCAGGCGCGCGGGTCTTCCGGCGGGACCGGCGGGGTGGTCAGCGCCCGGCGCACCGGGTTGATGTTCTCACCCTCCAGCACCGCCACGCGGCCTTCCTCATGCATGCCGAAGCGCCCGGCCCGCCCGCCGATCTGGCGGATCTCGGAGGAGTTCAGGTCTCGCTCCTCCCGCCCGTCGTATTTGCGGGTGGTGGACAGCACGACACGGGCGACCGGCAGGTTCAGCCCCATGCCGATGGCGTCGGTCGCCACCAGCACGTCCGCCGTGCCTTCGCGGAAACGCCGCGCCTCGGCCCGCCGCACCTCCGGCGACAGGGCGCCGTAGATCACCGCCACCGTGTGGTCGCGGGCCAGCAGCTCGCGCCGCAGCCCCATCACGTCCTTGCGCGAGAAGGCGATCACCGCGTCGCCCCGGCGCACGCTGTCCAGCGACACCCGCTCCTCCTGGACGCGCAGCGGCGACTTGCGGGTGAACTCCACGACCTCCAACTCCTCCCCCAGCGCGGTGGCGAGGCGCTGAAGGTAGGGGATGGCGTCGGCGGAGCCGGTCATCAGGATTTCCGGAGCGGCCACGCCCGCCACCGCCTGGGTCCAGGCCCAACCGCGGTCGGGGTCGCCGATCATCTGGATCTCGTCGATGACGCAG
Organism: Pseudomonadota bacterium; assembly: GCA_023411035.1. Lineage (GTDB taxonomy): Bacteria > Pseudomonadota > Alphaproteobacteria > Azospirillales > Azospirillaceae > Azospirillum. The sequence continues at coordinate 14,015 of JAEYPE010000086.1, read as the reverse complement.
GCGCCCCAGACCTTCGAGGTGTTGACCATCTCGATGGTGGAGGAGGTGAAGGCGGCGCCGGGCCGCACGTCGCGCTCCTCGCCGGTCACGAGGCTGCACGCCCGCCCGCGGGTCTCCAGCGCCTCCTGCCCTTCCAGCGCCAGCAGGCGCAGCGGGGCGAGGTAGCAGCCGCTCTTCGCCTCGGCCAGCCGGTCCATGGCGGCGTGCGTCTTGCCGGAGTTGGTCGGGCCGACGAACAGCCGCAGCTTGCGCACCATGGCGCGGGCGGTGGCGAAGCTGTCCAGATAGACGCCGAGGCCGGAGGCGTTCTCCAGCCGCTCCCGCCGGACCTTCAGACCGGCCCGCGCGGCGGCGGTGGAGAAGGCTTCCTCCAGCGCGTCCAGCAGGGTCTGAAGGCGCGGGATGCGCCCGCCGAAGCCGATCACCCGGCCCAGCTCGTCGGCGAAGCCCTTGGGCCGCCACGCCTCGCCGAAGCCGGCGGCGCGCTGCGCCATGGAGGCGAACCAGCCGTCCACCCGCCCGCGCGCCTTCTCGATGGCGGAGGAGGACAGGCAGGCCGCCTTGACCCGCTTGCCCAGCGCCTTGGCCTGCGGACGGCCGAACCCCTCCTCCGCGGTCATCAGGCCCCACAGGTCCGCCTCGATGTCGGGCAGGGGGCCGAGCGCCACGCGGAAGCGCAGTTTCAGCTTCCGGTCGGTGCCGGGGACGACCACCTCGTGGACGACCGCGACCGACCAGCGGGCCGGGGTGCTGTCGGCGTCCACCTCGATCCCGTCGCCGCGCACCACCGCGGCCACGGCGCGCAATGCGTCGCGGCGGTCGAATTCGTCTGCGGTGCCGGGTTGGCGGGGAGTGGTCTCGTCGTTGCTCATTGAATGGTCTTCTTCCGTCGCCGGCCCGGAAATGCCGGGGAAATGCCGGGGGCTGGCGGTCTGATGGGGGCTCCGCCGGGTTCTGGAACAGTGCCGCGCCGCGGGGCGGACGCCCACCCCAATTCCGCGCACCCCCAATTCCGCGCATCGGCGCCCCTCGGGCGTACCTATATGGTCGGAGCGGTGGAATACGGCAAGCCGATTCAGGGGTTCCCCCGGCGAGCACGGGCTAATTCGCCTGAACTTCCCCTTCTCCCATCCCACCGCTGCGAAAAAGGGGCGGTTCCGTCCACATCATTCCCTGTTGCTCGCGCGGTCCTGTCGAAAGGGGTAACCGGTAACGAGACTTACCGTTTTTCTCCAATCGAAAGTGTTAGCAAGCAATATCGTCTTAATGCACCGCAAACTGTCGGGCATCATCGTTGCACAGACAACGAAACCGTCGTCGCTTCGCTGATTTTTGTTAGGAGATGTGCATGCCGACCCCTCGTGACGTCCTGGCACTGATCGAGAGAATCCGGTGTATTTCTTGCGAGGATGAGCGCCATGCATTGATGAAGAATTTGTCTGCCGTCGAACGTCCGACCATCCTGTCGTTCCTCAACGCTCACGGCGTGAACCTCTGCGCAAGGTCGTCCACCGCGTGGTCGGTTTTCCGGGCCTCCGACGTCCTGCTGCGCGACGGCGTGGCGCTGGAGCTGGCGCTGCCCTGGCTGGACCAGCCGGTGGGGCTGAACATGAACGGGACCGATTTCATCCCCCTGCTCTTGCGCCAGCTGTCACCGCGGCGGGTCGTAGTCTACGGCACCGCCTCGCCCTGGCTGGACGAAGGGATCGAGCGGCTGAGGGAGCGGACGCCGCACGACTATGTCGATGCCCAGCACGGCTTCCATTCCGTGGAGCATTACATCGCCCGTGCCCGCGAGCTTCAGCCGGACATCATCCTCCTGGCCATGGGCATGCCCCGCCAGGAGGAGGTCGCGGTTCAGCTCAAGCGCGCGCTGGACCATCGGGTTCTGATCGTCAACGGCGGCGCCATCATCGATTTCCTCGCCGGGCGCTTCACCCGGGCTCCCGCCGCCGTCCAGCGCCTTGGCCTGGAATGGGCGTTCCGGCTGGTCCAGGAGCCCCGCCGGCTTTTCCGCCGCTATTGCGTCGGCGCCTTCGGCTTCGCCCACACCGTCCTGCTCATGCGCCGTGCCGCCATGCGTTCGTCCAGCGCCCCAGCACCCGCGCCCATGCATAAGGAGCTTTGAGACGTGGAAAACCTGCCCCAAGTGAATCACGGCGGCCAGAATCAGGGAGGTTTGCCGGCTCCGGTTCCGGCATGGCCCTCCGCTCCCGGCCCGGCCCGGCGCAACGAATTCGAAGCCCAGGCTCCGTCCATGGGTCCCGATTTCCGCTTCATCCTGCGGGTGCTGGCCGGCCACAAGTGGCTGATCGCCGCCATCGTGGTGGTGCTCACCGGCCTGTCGGCGCTGGGCGTCTCGACGCTGAAGGACCAGTACACCTCCGAGGCGCTTCTGCTGGTGGACAACCGGCAGGTCCGCATCGTGCGCGAGGTGGAGCAGGTGGTGGGCGCCATCCCCACCGAGGACGCGGCGATCCTGAGCGAGATCGAAATCCTGAAGTCGTCGCAGGTGCTGAAGCAGGTGGTGAACGATCTCCAGCTCGCCGAGCATCCGGAATTCAACCCGCCGGCGCAGGAGGATGAAACGCTTCCGCTCGTCGAGCGCGCGGTGGCCTATGGCCGCGGACTCGCCGACCGCATCTGGGGCGGCACCCCGCCGGCCCCGGTCGCCTGGCTGCTCAGCCATGGCGACGAGGTGGCGCAGGGCATCCGGGCGCGCGAGGCGCACGCCGCACTGGGCAACGACCAGATCATCGCGCGCATCCACCGCAAGCTGGACGTCGCCATCGTCGGCCGGTCGCGGGTGATCCAGGTGCGTTTCACCTCCAAGGAACCGCAGCTCAGCCGCGACGTGGTGGACGGCCTCGTCCGCCGCTACATGGAAACCCGCCAGCAGATGGACCGCGACCTGTCCACCAGCGCGATCTCCTGGTTGCAGGACCGCATCGGCCTGCTGCGCCGCGAGGTGGCCGAGGCCGACGCGAAGGTCGAGGAGGCCCGTCTGAAGGGCGGCCTGCTGAAGGGCGGCACCGGCCTGATGGCCCAGAACGAGCTTGAGCAGACCCGCCTTCGCCTGAGCGAAGCATCGGCCATCCGCGCCCGTTCGGTCGCCCAGGCGGACACACTGGAACGCAACCTGAAGGCCGGCAACTGGAACGCCATCGGCGGCAGCATCGCCTCCCCGGTCGTCGCCCAGCTCCGCGCCACGGTCGCCGCCATCTCCACCGAAATGGCCCAGCTCTCCCGCCAGTACGGGCCGAAGCACCCGCGCATCGTCGAACTCCAGGGCAGGCTGAACGAGGCCAACGCCTCGCTCCAGCAGGAAATCCGCCGCGAGATCAACGGCGTGCGCGAGGCCGCCCAGGTCGCGGTCGAGCAGGAGGGCGCGCTGCGGACCATGATCGCCCGCATGGAAGGCAGCTACGCCACCATGCAGGAGCAGGCCATCCCGCTGCGCACCCTGGAATCCGAAGCGACCGCCAAGCGCCAGCTTCTCGACAGCCTGCTGGGCCGTCTGGAGGAGGTCGAGGCCCAGAAGGACAGCCGCGCCTTCCCCGCCGCCGTCAAGCTGGTCTCCGCGCCGCAGGTTCCGCACGAGCCGTCGGGTCCCTTCCGCATCCTGCTGCTGCTGGCCGGCTTCGCCGCCGCGCTCGCGCTCGCCGTCTTCAGCGTCTTCGGCCTGGAGCTTCTCCAGCGCCGCATCCACACCCCGGACGCCGTGCGCCGCATCCTGGGCGTCGGCACCGTCCACATCGTGCCGCACCACAGCGACCGCGGGGCCAAGGGCCGGCTGTACAAGATCTTCCAGCGCCACCCCTTCTCGCTGTTCAGCGAATCCCTGCGCGCCCTGTTCCGCAACCATCTGTCGGATCTCGGCCCGGTGGGCGCGCTGGCGGTGACCTCGGCCCGCCCGCAGGACGGCAAGACCTCCCTGACGCTGGCCGTGGCGCAGGTGGCCAGCCAGGCCGGGCGCCGGGTGGTGGTGGTGGACACCGACTTCCGCCGCTCCCGCATGGAAGGGCTGTTCGACCTGTCCGCCAAGAAGGGCCTGTCGGACTGGATCGCCGGTGACGCCATGCTGGACGAGATCGTCCACACCTCCGACGACGTGCCCTTCGCCATGGTCCCGGCGGGCAAGCTGAACACGACGACGCTGGACCGTTTCAACGTGGATTGCCTCGTGCAGCTCATGGCCGGTCTGTCGCCCAGCTTCGATCTGGTCGTCTTCGACACCGCCCCGGCGCTGGCCGTGTCCGACGCCCGCATCGTCTGCGGCGCCGCCTCCAAGGTTCTGTTCGTCACCCGCTGGGGCCACACCACGGCGAGCGACCTGAACGCGGTGGCCGATCTGGGGCCGATCGACCACAGCAAGTTCGTGTGCGTGATGACCGACGTGAACCTGAAGAAGGCCGCCAGCAAGGGATATCAGGGTCCGTACAACAGCTACGCCGCCACGCGGAAGTACTACGGCAACCCGACCCTCCGGGCCACGCCGTAACCGGCCCCTTCACCTCGTGCCCACATAGCCCTCTCCCCCTCTGGGGAGAGGGAACATGCACTCCATCCCAACCGAACGAGGCCCGACGCCCATGGCCCAGACCTCGCCCAAGACCCCCACGTTCTCCCTGTCCCGCCGGAACGCGCTGCGCGCCGCCGCCGCCGTTGCGGTGCTGGCAAGCTGCAGGACCACCGCCGGCCCGTCCGTCGCCGAAGCGGCGTCCGCCGCGGTGCCGAACCCGACCCTGCGCGACGCCTGCCGCGCCGCCGGCATCCTCCACGGGGCCGCCCGCGACCATCTGATCGAGCCGGAAGACCCCATGCTCGACACGCTGATGGCGCGGGAATGCGACGTGGTGACGCCCGAGAACGGCGGCAAATGGACCGTCTTCCAGCCGCAGGAGGGCAACTTCGACTGGGGCCGCTTCGACGCCGGGGTGGATCTCGCCCGCCGCATCGGCGCCCGGCCCAACTGGCATTGCGCCCTGTGGCAGCACATGGGCATGCCCGACTACATGAAGCTGCCGGCGAACCGCCAGCGGGTGCTGGGCATCGGCGAGGACGCCTATTTCTCGCCGGACGGCACCTTGTCCGAAGACAATTACTGGCCGCGCTTCACCGCCATGGTCGCGGCGGTCAAGCGGCGCTACGGCGACGGCTTCTACCGCATCGACGTGATGAACGAGGCCTTCTTCTGGGAGACCGAGCGCAGCCACCCCCAGGAGCAGGACCGCCACGGCTTCCGCAAGGGCATGTGGTGGGTGGTGGCGGGCGGCGCCAAGGGGCCGGAATGGCTCGACCCCTTCTTCCACCACATCCGCGCGGCGTTCCCTTCCGCCAAGCTGGTCATCAACGAGTTCGGCATCGAGATCGACGAGGGCTGGCAGCAGCGCAAGCGCGCCTATTTCCAGACCTGGCTGACCGACGCGGTGAAACGCGGCGTGCCGATCGACGGGGTGGGGCTGCAAAGCCACCTGATGGCCGGCAAGCCCTATGACCGCGAGGGCATGAAGGGCTTTCTGCGCGCCATGGACCGGCTGGGCCTGCCCATCCACGTCACCGAGTTCGACGTGAACGAGAAGCATCTGCCGCGCTCCTGGTCGCGGGCGGAGAAGGACCGCGCCATGGCCTTCCTGGCAGGGCAGTATCTGGGCGACATCGCCGGGAACGCGCGGCTGGCCGAGTTGTGCTGGTGGCACCTGCGGTCCGACCTGAACTACATCGCGCGGGAGATGCCGGAGCTGAAGCCCCATCCCTCCCCCTACGACGCCGCTTCGCGCCCGCTGCCGCTCTACGAGGCGTCGGTGCAGGCGCTGCGCGGGCGCAGCCGGTCCGGGTAAGAGGGAAGAGCGCGGTACCCCGTCCGGCCCCGCTACCCCGCCCGATCGCGCGGCCCGCCCCGCCGTCCGCGCCTGCAAGGATTTCCGGCAGCATCCTTAGATTAGCGGAACAGCGCCGTTTCTCCCAAAGAGGTGAGCCGTGGATACGTTGACGTCGGATGAGCTGGTCGCCCGTTACAAGCGGAAGTTCGGTCTGGCACCGAACTATCCCCTCAGCGAAACCATGGTCCGCCAGCACTGGGACCTGGAACGCCAACTTGCGCGCGAATTGCTGGATTCCCGCCGCGAAGAGCGCTGGACCGTGTTCGAGCGGAACTACACCACCCTTTACAGCGAATGCCCCTGGCTGAACGACGCCGTGGACACCGCGGCGCAGAACGACGAGCTGGACTTCCGCCACTTCCTGACGCTGCTGAAGGGCGCGCGGGACGTCTACGAGGTCGGGTCGGGCAAGGGGCGGCTGCTGAGCTATCTGGCCCGCCACGGCCACCGCTGCGTCGCCACCGAGATCACCCGCGAGCGCGGGGAGCGCTGGACGGACGAACGGTCCAACGTGACGTGGCGCTGCTGCGACGGCGTGAACCTCGCCGACTTCGAGCCGCGCGGCCATTACGACGCCGTCGTCTCCACCCATGTGATCGAGCATTTCCACCCCGACGACGTGCCCCTGCACCTGTCCAACGTGCACGCCATCCTGAAGCCGGGCGGGCGCTATGTGTTCTGCATGCCGCACAAGCACGCCGGGCCGACGGACCTGTCGGAGGTGTTCGGGCTGGACGAGCCGATCTGCATGCACCTGCGCGAATACACCTGGGCGGAGACGGAACGTGCGTTGCGCGACGCCGGCTTCACCCGGATGGAGGCGGTCTATGTCGCCCCGATGGCCGTCCGGCGATGGCTGCACATCCACGGTTCCAGCGCCGGCTATCTGGCCTATGTGAAGGCCGTGGAGGCCGCGCTGGGGGCCATGCCGTTAACCTTAAGACGAAAACTCGGAAAGCTCGGCCAGCTCGGCCTGTTCCGGCCCGAGGTCTTCATGGTCGCCCGCAAAAGTCACGAGGCGTAAGCGGGCTCAATTCGGAAATCTTTCTGTAACAATACTTTACACATTTTCTCCCCGTGGCAGGAAGGTCCCACTGTGGCGCGGAAACCGCAGCAAAGGTGGTTTCCGCGCCTCATTCTTTTCACAGGGCGGCGTGACTTTTGGACCGTATTCCGCTAAAACCCGAAACACCTCGTTAACCAATTGGATGGAACCTTCGCCCCACCGAAAATGGAGAGAAGGTTATTTCCAATGGCAACGACCACCACGGGTCTCGTCGACACGACCTTCGTCGTCAACGCCTCGGGGCAGGCTGCCGGCGGGGTCTGGCCGCAGTTCCGGCTGCTCCTGGATGGTGTCGAACTGGGTCAGGCGACGGTCGGTTCGACCAGCGCCGGCCGCTACACCTTCAAGGCCCAGGTCGCTCCGGACCAAGCGCACAAGGTCCAGATCGTCTACTTCAACGACGGCTACGTGAACGGGCAGGACCGCAACCTGCTCGTCAAGTCTCTGGAGGTGAACGGCAAGACCGTCGCCTCCACCAGCCCGCTGGTTACCTATGACAAGGGTGCGCCAGACGGCAAGGACGTGGTCCCCGGCCAGGAGGGCATGTGGTGGAACGGCGCGCTCGATTTCGCGCTGACCAAGGACCACTTCCCGGTCCCGACTCCCACGGACCCCACCGGCAACACCCAGATCGTGCTGAACCTGTCGGGCAACGCGGCGGGCGGCACCAACGCGCATTTCAACCTGCTGATCGACGGCAGGAAGGTCGGCGAGGGCGTGGCCGGCACCTCTGCCAAGGACTATGTCTTCTCGATCGACGCCCCGGCGGATCAGGCGCACAAGATCCAGATCCAGTACGACAACGACGGCGTCGTGAACGGCCAGGACCGCAACCTGCTGGTCAACAAGATCACCATCAACGGCAAGTCGGTCCTGCCCACGGACAGCATCGTCACCTATGACAAGGGCGCGCTGGACGGCAAGGACGTGGTGAAGGGCCAGTCCGGCCTGTGGTGGAACGGCACGCTGGTGGTGGACGCCGACAAGAGCTTCTTCCCAGGCTCCTCCACCCCGACAACCCCTCCGGCCCCCACCCCTACGGCGCCGTCCCTGACGGTCGGCGACGTGTCGGTGACGGAGCCGACCGGCACCACCACCGGCATCGCGCCGGGCTTCCTGCACACCGAAGGCGGACAGATCGTGGACAGCAGCGGCAAGGCCGTGAAGCTGACCGGCGTGAACTGGTTCGGCGCCGAGGGCTACGCCTTCGCGCCGCAGGGGCTGTGGATGGACAGCTACCAGAACCACATGAACAAGATGCAGGAACTGGGCTTCAACGTCATCCGCCTGCCCTACTCCGACGCGATGCTCGACAACGGTCGCATGCCGACCGGCATCGATTATTCGAAGAACCCCGATCTGGCCGGCAAGACCAGCCTTGAGGTGTTCGACAAGATCATCGAGTACGCCGACAAGATCGGCATGAAGATCATCCTCGACCATCACCGCTCCGGCGACGGCGCGTCGGCCAACGAGAACGGGCTCTGGTACACCGACCAGTACCCGGAATCGAAGATGATCGAAAACTGGAAGATGCTGGCCGAGCGCTACAAGGGCAACGACGCCGTCATCGGCGCCGACCTGCACAACGAGCCGCACAACCCCGCCACCTGGGGCGACGGCGGCCCGAACGACTGGGCCCGCGCCGCGGAGCGCATCGGCAACGCCATCCAGTCGGTCAACAAGGACTGGCTGCTGATCGTCGAAGGCATCGAGACCTATCAGAACCAGTGGTACTGGTGGGGCGGCAATCTGCTGGGCGAGAAGAACTACGAGGTCAAGTTCAACGAGCCGGGCAAGCTGGTCTATTCGGTCCACGATTACGGCCCGTCGCTCTACATGATGGACTGGTTCAAGGACGGCAACTTCCCGAACAACATGCCGGCGAAGTGGGACCAGATGTGGGGCCACTTCATCCAGAACGACGAGACCCCGATTCTGGTCGGCGAGTTCGGCAGCCGCATGGAAACCGCCATCGACAAGGCGTGGATGCCCAAGCTGGTCCAGTACATGAACGGCGACTGGAACGGCGACGGCAAGATCGACCTCGCCGCGGGCGACCAGGGAGCGAGCTGGACCTACTGGGCCTGGAGCCCCGGTTCGCACGACACCGGCGGCATCATGAACGACAACTGGCAGGTGGACTACACCAAGTACGACGCCATCAAGTCCGGCCTTTACAGCAGCACCGCCGCCAGCCCGGTCACCACCGACGCGGTGTTCACGGTGAAGCTGTCGCAGGCCTACAACCAGACGGTGACGGTGGACTACGCCACGGCGGACGGCACGGCGAAGGCCGGTTCGGACTATGTGGCGGCCAGCGGCAAGCTGACCTTCGCCGCCGGCGAAACCACCAAGACGGTCGCCGTCAAGGTGCTGAGCGACGACGTGACGGAAGGGGCCGAGAACTTCTCCCTGAAGCTCTCCAACCCGACGCAGGCGACCATCGCCGACGGCACCGGTGTCGCCACCATCAACCCGCCGGGCACCGCCCAGGCGCTGTCGGCGGACCTGCTGGCGCTCAGCCTGTCGCAGGACGCGGCGGCCGCTCAGGCCACGGACGTTCAGCCGGAAACCGGACTCTCCACGGTCGATGCCGCGTATCCGATGGCGCTGGATTACACCAACCTGCCTCTCGAACAGGCCGCCTGACCGGTCGCAGGAACGGCGAAGGCATCGGGCCGGCGGAGCGATCCGCCGGCCCGTTCCTTTGTCATGACGAATGCTTTCAGGAAACCGATTGCAGGCGGCGCACGCCGCCCATCAGCAGCTTGCCCAGCATCGCCCGGCCCGCCGATCCCATGCCGGGGCCGAACACCGCGGCCACCAGGAACACCAGCACCAACAGCACCTTCTCCGCGGTGAAGGCCGGGTCGATCCTGGTGCCGAACAGGTGCCAGCCCACCCCGTAGGCAAGGGCCGCCGGCACCAGTATCCAGCCGATCCGCATGGCGTTCAACGGCACCTCGTCGCGGCAGATGCGGCGGCGCACCGTCTCGGTCAGCGCGATCTGGAAGACCTCCCTCCCGAGGTTGGCGAGCGCCGCGCCCAACAGTCCCCATTGCCAGACCATGCCAAGGGCCAGCGCCGACCCCACGGCCAGGCTGGCCGCGGAAATCCAAGGCAGCACGCCGACGCGCTTGGCCTTCAGGATCGCCACCTCCGGGTTCATGCGCACCCCGTGCAGCACATAGGCCAGCACCAGGAAAGGCATGCTGGTCAGAACCGGCGTGTAGTCGCTGGACGCGATCAGCCACAGGATTTCCGGCGCGGTCAGCGCCAGCCCCAGCCCGGCCCCGGTCAGCAGCACCACGAACAGGTGGAAGACGAAATCCGCCTGCGCGTGGTCCCCCGCGCCATGTTGCGCCTCCAGCCGGCTGACCGACCAGATTTGCAGGAAGGAGGCGGTCAGGAACATGAAGAGGATTTGCGACAGCCGCATCCCGAAGGCGAACAGCCCCACCGCCGCCGTGGACAGCAGGATGTTCAGCAGCCAGCGCGAGACGAAGTTGTTGGCGATGTCGAGAAGCGACTGCGGCGCGTAGGGCAGCCCCAGCACCGCCACCCGCTTCACGATCGGAAAGGAGAAGGAGAATCCCGTGTCCTTCAGGATCGTCGCCACCAGAAGGATGCCCAGCGCCAGGAAGGATGCGCCGTTCGCCAGGAAGATGCCCTCCACCCCGAGGCCGAGCCCCCATAGGAACAGCAGGTTGAAGGCCAGCAGAGCCCCCACCTTCGCCAGCGACACCAGCAGGCACAGGCCCGACCGCTTGCGCGCCCGGTAATAGGCCAGCGCCAGCTCGAACAGGGTGGTCAGCGCGACGCCGGCCAGCGCGATCGCCATCACCGCCGCGTGGCCGGTGTCGCCGAACATCGCCCAGCTTCCCACCATGCCCAGCGGCCAGGCCAGCCCGACCATCGCCACCGACGTGCCGACCACCGCCAGCAGGCAGGTGCTGGCCACGCGCCGCCGGTCGCCCTCCTCCACGTGTTCGAAATAGACGGCGGTGAAGGCGTTGTTCATGCCGATCATCAGCATGACCGCCAGCAGGTCGGCGACCACCACCACCAGCGCGTAGACGCCGAATTCGGAAGGGCTGAGAAGCCGGGTGTAAAGCGGCAGGAGCAGAAGCCCGGCAGCCCGGTTCACCACGTTGGCCAGCATGAACAGCCAACCGTGTTTCAGGATCGTCGCTGCTTCGGACGTCATCGGGAACTCCGCCTAGAACTCCGGTCGGGCGGCACCGCCGCACCTGCGAACGCAATTCCGATGATTGGAACCGGAATGGGGCGTTTCAATTTCACGTTGGCGCCATCGCCCGGTTCTTCAGGCTTATCCCCACGAAGGCGCTTCGGCGCCGTTCACCCGTGCCCCCCGGACAATCCACACAGGGTGCGGACCCGTCCCCCCGCAATCAACGGAGCTTTGGAGAGGCTCGGTCATCCGTAATCGTCCGCCGGCTTCTTACGGGATACGTCCGCGCCGCGGGCCATGCGGGACGGGCACGCCCCCTGGAGCGAACCGCCGCCATCCGGCACCGCACCCGGCCATAGGAGGCGGGGAACATCCCCGAATGCCACCGAATTGCGGGAAGAAAAGAGGTAGCCGGGGAACAGCGGGGGAAGCACGGCCACCGATCCGGATGATCCGGACGAAGTCACCCGCCTTCCTTAATCTCCTTAAAATCGCCCAATGGAAACCAATCGGGATGTAAGGAGTATTGCCGCTGGTTAAGGAAGCCTCTTGTGATTTGTTGATTACCGGTAGCCTTTATCCTAATTCGTGGGAAACAGCGCGGCCACCTGAACTGTCTGCACAGTGTCAAGGCAGGCGCTGATATTTGTGTGTCTTTCGAAGCACAGAAAGACCCGAAGAAAAAGCTGATGAGAGACCGTCTCACGCTGCTGCGCGTTAGGTCAGGCGCGAGGCGGATGGCATTCCGTTTCACACATTAATGGGACCTGCGATGAGCAAACTCGACCCAGAAGCGGTCATCAATCTGGCCCCGGTGAAGAAGACGGCCATGCCGGCGGTGGGAGCCGGGCTGCTGCTGGCGCTGTCCGACGGATTCATGCTTGCCCTGCTCGGCTGGACGCTCCTCCGGCTGTTCGGCAGCGACGCCCTGTCCGCCGAAGCGGACCTGTCGCAGCGCGCCCTGGTCACCGGCCTGATGCTGGTGCCGCTGGTGAAATCGGTCTTCGGAATCTACTCGCTCGGCCGCTTCGACTATCTGGAGCGGACCCGCCGCACCTTCCAGGCGGCCCTGCTGTCGGTCGCGGTTCTGGCCGTGCCCTTCATCGTCATGGACGGCTTCCGCTCCTTCTTCGTGGAGGCGCTGTCGGTCGCCCTGGCCGGCTTCGCGATCACCTACGCCGCCGACCTTCTGCTGGTGCACGGCCTGATGGCCAGCGCCCTGAACTGGCGCACGCCGGTGGTGATCGTCGGCGCCGGCCCACAGGGCGCGGCCATCGCGGAGAAGTTGCAGCGGCTGCCCTGGCTGGGCATGCGCCCGGTCTGCTTCTTCGACGACGACGCCACGCTGTGGCAGACCCGCGTCGCCAACCTGCCGGTGGTCGGCTCGACGGAACTTCTGGCGAAGTCCCCGGCCTACGCCCAGCAGGCCCAGGCCGCCATCGTCGCCGACATCGGGCGCCACCGGACCGAGTTGACCGAGCTGGTCGGGCGGCTGCCCTTCAAGCAGGTCTATTGCCTGCTGGGCGAGGGGAACGTCAGCGCCGTGGACGCCACCTACCACAACCTGCACGGCTCGCTGGCGCTGCGCGTCTCGGTCCGTCCGCCGATCAGCTATCTGCGCATCCGCCGCGCGCTGGACATCCTGCTGTCGGGCATCCTTCTGGTGGCGGTGGCGCCGCTGATGCTGGGCATCGCCGCGGCGATCCGGCTGGACAGCCCCGGCCCGGTCATGTTCCGCCAGAAGCGCTGGGGCGGCGGCGACAAGACCTTCGACGTGCTGAAATTCCGCTCGATGCACATCAACGCGGAGGAGCACCTCCAGCGCCTTCTGGAGAACGATCCGAAGATGCGCGAAGAGTACATGACCTACCACAAGCTGACCTACGACCCGCGCATCACCCCGGTCGGCCGCTTCCTGCGCAAGACCTCGCTCGACGAGCTGCCGCAGCTCTGGAACATCCTGACGGGCGAGATGAGCCTGATCGGCCCGCGCGCCTACATGCCGAAGGAACTGCCGGAGGTCGGCGCCTCGGCGGAGGTGATCGGCTCCGTCCGTCCGGGCCTGACCGGCTACTGGCAGGTGTCGGGGCGCCACCGCACCACCTTCCAGGAGCGCGTCGCCATGGACGTCTTCTACCTCCGCAACTGCGGCCTGCTGTTCGACTTCTACATCCTGTGCAAGACCGCGGTGATCGTCCTGAAGGGCGACGGGTCATGACCCCGCTCCACCCCGGCCAGGCCCCTCTTCCCCCCCGGGAGAGGGGCTTTCCCTTTTCCGGGCCGGGCATGCGCGGGACCCGTCCGACCCGCAAGATCGGGGTGGAGCGCCCAACCGGAGGTAGCTCCGACGGGGACGGCCTCCTTCGGCCTAATGCCTCCGCCCGGCTACAGGTCCGGGCATCGGGTTGGCATCTTCAGAAAACGATGCGGTGCGCCCGCCATGGGCGTTCACTGCCATAGCAGCCCTTTTCACCGGAACAGCGGCCCCATGAAAGTCCTCGAAGTTCTGGAAAAGAGCATCGCCGTCTTCTGCATCGTCTCGTTCGGCGGCTCGGTGCTTCCGGCGCTGCTGACCGGCGGCGGCACGACCGATCCGGACGCGCCCGGCGCCGTGATCTATTTCATGGCCGTCTACGTCATGATCCTGGCCCTGATCGCGGCGCGGCCCAGCCTGGCCTTCCGCCTGCCGGCGGGAAGCCCGGCGGTGTCGCTGATCGTGGCGCTGGCCTTCCTGTCGGCCCTGTGGTCGATCTATCCGGACGTGACGCTGCGCCGCGCGGTGGCCTTCCTGTTCACCACGGTCTTCGCCGTCCATCTGGCCCTGCGCTACACATTCCCGGAGATCGTCCGGCTGATGGCGACGGGCCTGTCG
>JAEYPE010000036.1 GCA_023411035.1 Pseudomonadota bacterium | reverse complement strand
GCCCCGGCCAGGCCCGCTCCGGCGGCTGCCCAGCCGGCGCCTCCGCCAGCGCCTCCACCTGCGGCTCCTGCCAAGCCGAACGCCTCCGCGGCGGCCCCGGCGCCGGCTCCCGCTCCGGCGGCGCCCGCGGCTGGGGCGAACATGAACGTCCCGCAACCCCCCGCGGAGGACGACGAGTCCGAAGGCGCCGCGCAGGAACCGACCCCGCTGACCCCCGCCGCCCCGGCCATCGCCAGCCTGCCGCCCGCGGCCCCCGCGGCACCTCCTCCCGCCGCGGACGGGGCTCTGCCGTCGAAGGTCTACGGCACGCAGAACGCGGCCTCGCGCATCCAGCTCCGCGCCACGCAGGACAGCTGGATTCAGGTGCGCGACAACAACGGCGAGATCATCTTCACCCGCGTGCTGAAGCCGGGCGACGTCTATCGCGTGCCCGACCGGTCCGGCATCCGCGTCCGCACCGGCAACGCGGGCGGGCTGGTCGTGGTCACCGACGGGGTGGAAGGCGCGCCGCTGGGTGCCGTCGGGCAGGTGCTGCGCGACGTGTCGCTGGACCAGCACGCCCCGACTCTGCGCGGCAACGGCCCCGCCCACTGAGTCACCCATCGGGGACGGGCCGCTGACGGCTTTTCCCCTTGAATCCGGCGCGGCGGACCGCACTTCAGGCGTGGCGACGGCTGCGCTATAAGGGCGTGCCGGAACCGTCTCCCGGCCCCAATGTCATGCCCCGAGGCAACAGCCCATGAGCAGCGTGCGCGCCTACCGCCAGATCCTTCGTCGCAAGTCCCGCCAGATCCGGGTCGGCAACGTGCTCGTCGGCGGCGACGCGCCGATCTCGGTGCAGACCATGACCAACACGCCTACCGCCGACGTCGCCGCGACGGTGGCGCAGATCAAGTCGGCGGAGCGGGTGGGCGCCGACATCGTGCGCGTCTCCTGCCCCGACCGCGAATCGGCGCTGGCGCTGAAGCAGATCGTGCCGCAGGTGTCGGTGCCGATCGTCGCGGACATCCATTTCCACTACAAGCGCGCCATCGAGGCGGCGGAGAGCGGCGCGGCCTGCCTGCGCATCAACCCCGGCAACATCGGCTCCGCGGAGCGGGTGCGCGAGGTGGTGAAGGCGGCCAAGGACCACGGCTGCTCCATGCGCATCGGCGTCAACGCCGGCTCGCTGGAGCAGGACCTGCTGGAGAAATACGGCGAGCCCTGCCCGGAAGCGCTGGTCGAAAGCGCCCTGAACCACGCCAGGATTCTGGAAGACCACGATTTCACCGAGTTCAAGATCTCGGTGAAGGCGTCCGACGTGTTCCTGGCCGTCGCCGCCTACCAGGGGCTGGCGGAAGCCTGCGACTATCCGCTGCACATCGGCATCACGGAGGCCGGCGGCCTGCGCGCCGGGACGGTGAAGTCCTCCATCGGGCTGGGCATGCTGCTGTGGTCCGGCATCGGCGACACGATCCGCGTCTCCCTGTCCGCCGAACCGGCGGAGGAGGTCCAGGTCGGCTATGAGATGCTGAAGTCGCTGGGCCTGCGGCGGCGCGGCGTCACGGTCATTTCCTGCCCGAGCTGCGCGCGGCAGAACTTCAACGTCATCAAGACGGTTGAGACCCTGGAGGAGCGGCTGGCCCACATCACCACGCCGCTGACCCTGTCGGTCATCGGCTGCGTGGTCAACGGCCCCGGCGAGGCGCGGGAAACCGACATCGGCCTGACCGGCGGCGGCAACAACACCCATCAGGTCTATCTGTCGGGCGTCACCGACCACCGGCTGAAGGACCAGGACATCGTGGAGCACCTCGTCGGGCTGGTCGAGAAGAAGGCTGCCGAGATCGAAGCCCAGAAAGCCGCCGAGAAAGCCGCCGAGAAAGCCGCGGAGTAGGCCGCCGGGTGACGGAACCGGCACGGACGGGAAATTGAATCAGGGACGCTCCGTGCCATCCGTGCTTAAATCCGCGGCCATCCCGTCATCCTTGTGGGCCGTGCCGCGGCCTGGGCCAGAGTCAGAGTGACCGCTTCCTATTTCGTCATCGGCGCCAGCCACCGGACCTCCTCGGGCGCGATCCGCGACCGTCTGACGACGGAGGAGGCGGAGGTGCCGGCGATGCTGGAGCGGCTGCGCGCCGCCGGCATCGCGCAGGCCATGTGGCTCAGCACCTGCGACCGGGTGGAGGTGCAGGCCGTCCATGAACGCCCGAACGAGGCCGCCCTCGCCATCGCCGGGATCATGGCGGAGCGGGTGGGCCTGTCGGACGCCGACCTCGCCGGGCAGCTCTACATCCTGACCGGCCCGGCGGCGGTGCGGCACGTCTTCGCCGTCGCCTGCTCGCTCGACAGCCAGATCGTCGGCGAGCCGCACATCCTGGGGCAGGTCAAGGCGGCCCACCGCCACGCCGCCGCCGCCGGGCTGAGCGGGCCGGAACTGGAGGGGCTTCTCCAGGCCGCCTACGGCGCCGCGAAGCGGGTGCGCCGGGAAACCCCCATCGCGGAGGGCGCCACCTCGCTGGTCGCCGCGGCGGTCCAGGTGGCGCGCGACCTGCACGGCGACCTGAAGCGCTGCACCGGCCTGCTGATGGGGCTGGGCGACATGGGTGCCCTGGTGCTGGAGGGCATGCGGGAGGCCGGATTGGGGCGGCTGACCGTCGCCGCCCCGGTGGACCGTCGGGCGGAAGCGGCGGCGCGGCGGATGGACAGCCACTTCGCACCCTGGGCGGATCTCGATTCCGCGCTGGCCGGTGCGGATATCGTGGTGACCGCGGCGGGTCTGGGGCGCTATATCCTATCCGAACAGCAGTTGGGGGCGGCGTTGAAGCGCCGCCGCCGACGCCCGGTGTTCGTGGTGGACGCGGCGATTCCCGCCGACGTGGAGCCGGACGTCGCCGGGCTGGACGGAGCCTTCGTCTACGATCTGGCCGACCTGGAGCGCGTGGCGCTTCAGGGACGGGTGGGGCGCGAGGCGGCGACCCAGGCGGCCTGGACCATCGTGGACGAGGCCGTGGCGGCCTTCGCCCGCCACCGTGCCGAGCGCGCCGCGGTGCCCGCCGTGGCGGCGCTGCGGACGCATTTCGAGACGGAGCGGCGGCGCCTGCTGGACGAGCAGCGGGGGCTGGACGCGGCGTCGGCGACGCGGCTGCTGGTCAACCGGCTGCTGCACGGCCCGTCGGAAGCGCTGCGCGCTATGGCGGCGGACCCGGGCGGGGCCGGTCTGGCGGAGCGGGCGGCGGCGGAACGGCTGCTGTTCCGGCTGTTCCGGCTGGCCGAGGACGAGCCTGCCGGCACCGGCCTGGACACCGGTTTGAGCGCCGAAGGCGATTTGGATAAGGACGAGCGACGTGAGCCTGGACGAGAAGTTCAATAGGGTCGTGGCCCGCCATGACGAGTTGCGGGACGCCATGGCGGCGGGGACGGTGGACCCGGCGGACTTCGCCCGGCTGTCGAAGGAATACGCCGACCTGACCCCGGTGGCCGAGGCCATCGCGGAACTGAAGAAGGCGAAGACGGAGGCCGTGGACCTCGCCGGAATGATCGCCGACCCCGCTGGCGATCCCGACATGAAGGCGCTGGCGGAGGAGGAGTTCGCCGATCTCACCCGCCGCATTCCCGATCTGGAGCGCCGGGTGCAGATTTCCCTGCTGCCCAAGGACGAGGCCGACGAGAAGAACGCCATCCTGGAAGTGCGCGCCGGCACCGGCGGCGACGAGGCGGCCCTGTTCGCCGCGGAGCTGTTCGAGATGTACCGCCGCTACGCCGGCCTGCACGGCTGGCGGTTCGAGACGATGGAGGTCAGCGAGACCGGCATCGGCGGCTACAAGGAGGCCATCGCCAACATCACCGGGCGCAACGTGTTCGCCCGGCTGAAGTTCGAATCGGGCGTCCACCGCGTGCAGCGCGTCCCGGCGACGGAGACGCAAGGGCGCATCCACACCTCCGCCGCCACCGTCGCGGTGCTGCCCGAGGCGGAGGAGGTGGACATCCACATCGACGAGAAGGACCTGCGCATCGACGTGTTCCGCTCCAGCGGCCCCGGCGGCCAGTCGGTGAACACGACGGACAGCGCGGTGCGCATCACCCACCTGCCGACCGGCCTCGTCGTCAGCCAGCAGGACGAGAAAAGCCAGCACAAGAACAAGGCCAAGGCCCTGAAGGTCCTGCGCGCCCGCCTCTACGAGCGGGAGCGCGCGGAGAAGGACAAGGCCCGCGCCGCCGACCGCAAGAGCCAGGTGGGTTCCGGCGACCGGTCGGAGCGCATCCGCACCTACAACTTCCCGCAGGGCCGCGTCACGGACCACCGCATCAACCTGACGCTCTACAAGATCGAAAAGGTGATGGCCGGCGAGGCGCTGGACGAGCTGATCGACGCGCTGACGGCGGAGGACGAGGCGGCCCGGTTGTCGGAGTTGCAGTAGGCGCCCTTTCAAACTCCCTCCACCGCCTTTGGCGGGGGAGGGCCGGGGAGGAGGCCGAGCGCTTCGCCGATCATGTGCGTCACCCCTTCCGGATTGCTCAGCACATCGTTGTTCCAGAAGCGCAGGACCCGCCAGCCGTGTTTCCTCAAATGGTCGTCCCGAGCGGAGTCGTAGGCGGAGTCGGCATGCTGGCCACCGTCCGCCTCCACCACCAGCCGAGCCTCGACGCAGGCGAAATCGGCGATGTAGGGAGGGATCGGGTGCTGGCGGCGAAAATACCATCCACCGATCTGACGCCGCCGCAGGATGGACCACAGCTTTCGCTCCGCGTCCGTCGGGACGTGGCGCATGGTCCGGGCGCGGTCGCGCGTGTCTTCCT
Organism: Pseudomonadota bacterium; assembly: GCA_023411035.1. GTDB lineage: Bacteria > Pseudomonadota > Alphaproteobacteria > Azospirillales > Azospirillaceae > Azospirillum. Next base: position 5,779 of record JAEYPE010000036.1, on the reverse strand, counting down.
TGATACGGGGCATGGCGGGCAACCTTTTCCCCCCTCCCCGACCCTCCCCCGCTGCGCGGTGGAGGGGACAAAAGGACGCAACGCACAAGCCCCCTCCACCGCCATAGGCGGGGGAGGGTCGGGGAGGGGGCAATGACCATCACGCTTCACCAACTCCGCCGAACCGCCGAGACCCGCCTGCGCGAAGCCGGCATGGACACGCCGGACCTCGACGCGCGCCTTCTGGTCGAGCACGCGCTGGGCCTCACCCGCTCGGACCTGTTCACCAGGGCCAACGACCCCATCTCCGAACCCGACGCGGCCCGCGTCCTCGCCCTCGTCGCGCGGCGGGTGGCGCGGGAGCCGGTGGGGCGCATCCTGGGCCATCGCGAGTTCTGGACCATCGACCTCGCCCTGAACCCCGACACGCTGGAGCCGCGGCCCGACACCGAAACGCTGGTGGAGGCGGTGCTGAAGGCCCTGCCGGACCGGAACGCCCCGCTGCGGCTGCTCGACCTCGGCACCGGCACGGGCTGCATCCTGCTGGCGCTGCTGGCGGAACTGCCCAACGCCACCGGCATCGGGGTCGATCTCAGCCCCGGCGCGGTGGCCGCCGCCACGGGGAACGCGGCGCGCAACGGGCTGGCCGAGCGGGCGCGCTTCCAGACCGGAAACTGGGGCGCCGGGCTGGCGGAGCGGTTCGACGTGGTCGTCTCCAACCCGCCCTATATCCCCAGCGCCGACATCGCCGCCCTGGACCCGGAAGTGCGGGAGCACGACCCGCGCCGCGCGCTGGACGGCGGAGCGGATGGGTTGGACGCCTACCGGATCATCGTCGCCCAGCTTCCGGACCTGCTCCGGCCGGGCGGGTTGGCTGGGCTGGAGGTCGGGCAGGGGCAGGCCGCCGACGTGGCCGGGCTGCTGGCCGCCGCGGGGCTGGCGCCCGGCGGCATCTTCCGGGATCTGGGCGGTGTGGAACGCTGCGTTCTGGGATGGTCTGGCGCGTGAATCCGCCCTATCCCCCAAAAAAAAGGTTGGATTGACGCGCCGTCCCCAGTAGGGTGCAGGTACGACGACGGCCCAGGGACGACCATCCCGGGGCTTACCCATGGCCTCCGGAAACCCCGCGCGGTTGGGCGGAAGTCCGAGAAGGCAGACCGGTTGATCGGTTGGGCGCGTCGGTTTGATCCCTGCGACCCACCCGCGGATGGTTCCGCGGCGGGCCCGGCGGCCGGATGAGCCGCCAGGGCATTCGCGGGATTGCGCTTCTCTTACATGGGGCCATAAGAGCCAAATGAGACAAGGACCGAACTCCAGGCGCTCCCGCGGTCGTGGCAACGGCGGCGGCGGTGGCGGAGGTGGCGGCGGCGGGGGCGGCGGCGGTAACCGCCGGCAGAACGTTCCGCTGCGTCACCAGACCTTCGACAGCAATGGTCCGGACGTGCGCATCCGCGGCAACGCGTGGCAGGTCCATGAGAAGTATCTGGCGCTGGCCCGCGACGCCTCGTCGTCCGGCGACCGCGTCCAGGCGGAAAACTACCTTCAGCATGCGGAGCATTATTTCCGCATCATCAACCAGATCCAGGAATCCGAAAACCGTCAGCGCGGCAACGTGGGCGGCAACGGCCTTGGTCCGCAGCCGAGCCTGTCCGGCCAGCCCGAGGACGAGGATGCCGGCGATGTCGGCGAAGAGTCCGACGGCGGTGCCGAAGAACGGGCGCCCCTGAGCGCCTGACGCCTGGATGCCGTCAGCCCTGAAGCCGGTCGTCCGGTTTCAGGGCTGATTTCAGGCCCGCTTTCAGAATAACGCGTCTTCGGCCAGGGACACCGGGTCGCCCACCGCGATCCGGCCCCCATGCACCACACGGGCATAGACGCCGCACTGCGTGTGGTCGTAACCGCGCTCCAGAATGGGCAGCGTGTTGAAGTCGCGCGCACCGGTTGCCGGGTTCACCTCGCTGGAAGGCCGGCAGTCCTTGTGGTCGCAAATGCGCAGCGTGGTGCCGCCGATGGTCAGAAGGGCGCCGATCCACTGGCGCTCCACCCAGGGCTCCAGCCCGTCGATCATCAGGTTGGCGCGGAAGCGGCGCGGATCGACCGGTTGCTTGGCCACCCGCTCCTCCAGATCGCGCACGCTGGCGAGGTTCAGGATGGAGACCGCGGCCTCCTCCCGGTCGGTGAAGGAATAGCTTCCACCCTGGGCCGAGCCCTTGGCCTCCGCCAGCTTGGGCAGGCCGGGGGCGGCTCCCGCCAGATAGGCGGCGAAGAACTGTTCGATCAGCATCCGGCCCATCGGCTGGTCCAGACGCCCCCGCGACACCTGCTTGCCGGCGCGCCGGATGATCAGCGACTGCGTGGCCTCGTCGAACTCGGTGTCGAGCAGCGCCAGCTTCTCGTTCCGGTCGAGCGTGAAGAAGTCTTCGTTGGGGCGCCAGCCCTCGACGTCCGGGGTCAGGGCCGCCGGGCCGTGAAGAAGGCCGAAGCGCCGGTCAAAAGGAATGGGTTGGCCGGTGACGAGGTCAACGGCAGGGAGATCCTGGCCGCTCAGCCCTTTCACGGGGTAGCGGCGTATGGCGGCGATGGTCGCGGGCATTGCATCGCACAATGGTGGGACCGGTTCGCTTCTGTCAACCGTCGCAATCGAAAACCATCACCAGCGCTCGGCCAAAGGCGCCTTTCCCTGAAATTCGTCGATCCGTCGCCGCGTGGCGGGGGAGGTGTCTTCCGGCAGCCTGTTCAGCGGGAAGAAGCGCGCCTCCAGGATTTCCATTCCGTCCGCCCTGGGCGTGCCCGACCATCCGCGCACGACGAAGACCGCCACATGATCGCTCGCCCCGTGCCGGAAGCGGGCGTAGACGCCGAACGGCTGCGGGCCGCTTTCCACTGCCAACCCGACCTCTTCCCGCACCTCGCGCCGCATGGCCTCCACCAGCGTCTCCCCTTTTTCAACTCCGCCGCCTGGAAAATGCCAGCCGCCGACATAGCTGTGTCGGATCAGAAGGACCGAGGCCGGACCGTTCCGGTCGCGCGAGTCGTCCAGAATGATGGCCCGCACCCCCATGGTCAGCGGGCGGGCCACCCAATGCCAGACGTTGCGGCCATGCCAGGCCAGCCGCAGCAGAGGGGAGGTCAGGGCGGGCCGCAAGACCGCGCGCAGGGTGCTGGTGGGCATCGCCGTCATAAGGGGCATTCCGCGAATTCGGGCCAAGTCAATCAGGACCAAGTCAATTAGGGCCAAGTCATTGGGCGAAAACCCTAGCCTCTTCCGGCGGGCGACGGAAAGCCACCCTTTCGGCGCGGTCCGCACGAAAAGCAATAACCACGCATACCTGGGGGTCTTGCATACGAACGGGCCTCTCCCACATCTACGGCGGCACGAGCATCCTTATGGATCGCACTGGTAATGTGGATCGGACTGACTGGGCTGCCTCGCGGACGGTCGGCGGGAAAGGGAGCAAATCATGGACTTCGAAAAATACACCGAGCGCAGCCGCGGCTTCGTGCAGGCGGCGCAGACCCTGGCCTTGCGGCGCGGCCACCAGCGGCTGACGCCGGAACATCTGCTGAAGACCCTTCTGGACGACAAGGAAGGGCTGGCGGCCAACCTGATCCGTGCGGCCGGCGGCGACCCCGCCCTGGCGCTGTCGGGTGTGGACGCGGAGCTGGACAAGCAGCCGAAGGTGGAAGGCAGCGGGGCCGGTCAGGTGTACCTGACGCCGGAACTCTCCCGCGTGTTCGAGCAGGCCGAAACGGTCGCGAAGAAGGCGGGCGACAGCTACGTCACCGCGGAGCGCATCCTGCTGGCGCTCGCCATGGCCGACGGCACCCCGTCCGCCGCCGTGCTGAAGCGCGCGGGCGTCACCCCGCAGGCGCTCAACGCCGCCATCAACGAGGTGCGCAAGGGCCGCACCGCCGACACCGCCAGCGCCGAGCAGGGCTATGACGCGCTGAAGAAATACGCCCGCGACCTGACCGAGGCGGCGCGCGAGGGCAAGCTCGACCCCGTGATCGGGCGGGACGAGGAAATCCGCCGCACCATCCAGGTGCTGGCCCGCCGCACCAAGAACAACCCCGTCCTGATCGGCGAGCCGGGCGTCGGCAAGACCGCCATCGTCGAGGGGCTCGCCCAGCGCATCGTCAAGGGCGACGTGCCGGAAGGGCTGAAGAACAAGAAGCTGCTGTCGCTCGATCTCGGCGCCATGGTGGCCGGCGCCAAGTACCGCGGCGAGTTCGAGGAGCGGCTGAAGGCCGTGCTCCAGGAAATCCAGGCGGCGGCGGGCGAGATCATCGTCTTCATCGACGAACTGCACACGCTGGTCGGGGCCGGCAAGGCGGACGGCGCCATGGACGCCTCCAACATGCTGAAGCCGGCGCTGGCGCGCGGCGAGCTGCATTGCGTCGGCGCCACCACGCTGGACGAATACCGCAAGCACATCGAGAAGGACGCGGCGCTGGCCCGGCGCTTCCAGCCCGTCTTCGTGCCGGAGCCGACGGTGGAGGACACCATCTCCATCCTGCGCGGACTGAAGGAGCGGTACGAGGTGCACCACGGCGTGCGCATCACCGACGGCGCCATCGTGTCGGCGGCAACCCTGTCGAACCGCTACATCACCGACCGCTTCCTGCCCGACAAGGCCATCGACCTGATCGACGAGGCGGCCAGCCGCCTGCGCATGGCGGTGGACAGCAAGCCGGAGAACATCGACGAGCTCGACCGCCGCATCATCCAGCTCAAGATCGAGCGGGAGGCGCTGAAGCGCGAATCCGACGACGCCTCGCGCGCGCGGCTCGCCAATCTGGAGGGCGAACTGGCCGACCTGGAGCAGGAGTCCGCCGAGCTGACCGCCAAGTGGCAGGCCGAGAAGGATCAGCTTCAGGGCGCCCAGAAGATCAAGGAGGATCTGGAGAAGGCCCGCACCGAACTGGAGCAGGCCCAGCGCGACGGCAACTGGGGCCGGGCCGGCGAACTCGCCTACGGCGTGATCCCGGACATGGAGAAGCGGCTGAAGGCCGCGGAGGAAAGCACGGCCAACCGCATGCTGAACGAGGAGGTGCGCGACAGCGACATCGCCGCCGTGGTCAGCCGCTGGACCGGCGTGCCGGTGGACAAGATGCTGGCCGGCGAGCGGGAAAAGCTGCTGGCGATGGAAACCCGCCTGAAGACCCGCGTGATCGGCCAGGACGAGGCCATCGTGGCGGTGTCCAACGCCGTCCGCCGCGCCCGTGCCGGGTTGCAGGACCCGAACCGGCCCATCGGCTCCTTCCTGTTCCTCGGCCCGACCGGCGTCGGCAAGACGGAGCTGACCAAGGCGCTGGCCGAATTCCTGTTCGACGACGAGACGGCCATGGTCCGGCTGGACATGTCGGAATACATGGAAAAGCATTCCGTCGCCCGCATGATCGGCGCGCCTCCGGGCTATGTCGGCTATGAGGAGGGCGGGGCCCTGACCGAGGCGGTGCGCCGCCGGCCCTATCAGGTCGTCCTCTTCGACGAGGTGGAGAAGGCCCATCCGGACGTCTTCAACGTGCTGCTCCAGGTGCTGGACGACGGGCGCCTGACGGACGGGCAGGGGCGGACGGTGGATTTCCGCAACGTGGTCATCATCATGACCTCGAACCTCGGCTCCGATATCCTGGCGGCCCAGCCGGAAGGCCAGGACAGCGGCACCGTGCGCGACGAGGTGATGGAGGTGGTGCGCGCTCACTTCCGGCCGGAATTCCTGAACCGGCTGGACGAGATCCTGCTGTTCCACCGCCTGAACCGCAGCCACATGGGCGGGATCGTGACGATCCAGCTCGG
>JAEYPE010000160.1 GCA_023411035.1 Pseudomonadota bacterium | reverse complement strand
TGGCCCGCGCCGGGCTGCTCCATGTCGAGGCGGGCAACGAGACGCTGTTCTGGTTCGTGCTGCACCACGCGGTGGTGGACGGCCAATCCGCCCGGACGGTGCAGGAGGATTTCCTGGCCCTGCTGCTGGGCCACGCCCTGCCCCCGGCACCCCACGGCATCGCGCTGGCCGCGCAGGACGAACTGCGCCACCTCCGCTCCGACCGGGCAGAGCGCGACCGCGCCTTCTGGCAGTCCAGGCTGGACGCCCTGCCGCCCGAGGCGTTCGAGGAACTGCCGCTCGACCAGCCGCGCCCCGCCACCCCCGGCGGGCGGTCCGCCACACCCCTCGCGGAACGGCTGGACGCCGCGACCACCGCGGCGCTGACCGCCATCGCGAAGGCGCAGGGCGTGGGGCTGCATGGCCTGCTGCTGGCGATCCTGGCGGCGGAGATGCGGCGGCGCGGCGGACGCGCCGACCTGGTCCTGGGTACCGGCGTCTCCCTCCGCCCGGCGGGGGCCGAGGGCGCGGTCGGGCATTTCGTCAATCTCGTGCCGGTCGTCCTGTCCGGCGCCGGGGCACCGCTGGCCGGGCTGATCCGCACCGCCCAGGACGCGCTGACCGAGACGGTCGGGCACGCCGACCTGCCTGCCAACCTGATCCAGCGGGAGTTCCGCCAGCGCCGGCCCGACGCGCTGCCGCCCTCCCGTCCCAATCTGTTCGCCGTGGCGCTGACCGCCAACCCGCCGCGGACCAGCGCCGATCCGGACAGCGGCCTGTCCTTCGCCCCGCGCCGCCTTCCCGGCGCGCTCGCCCACCCCGCCGCCGGGCTGGACCTCGCCTTCAGCCACGAGCCGGTGACGGCGGAGGACGGCGACGGGCTGGAACTGGCCCTGCTGTGGAACCCCGACGTTTACGCCGAGGCCACGGCACGCTCCTGGCTGGCCGGTTTCGCCGCCTGGACGCGCTGGCTGGCCGCCGATCCGGCGCGGCTGGAGGCCCCGCTGCCCGCCCTGCTGCCCGAGGAGTCGGCCCTGCTGGAGCGCTGGGAGCATGGGGAGACCCGCCCCCGCCCAGCCCGCCGCGCCCATGAGCTGTTCGAGGAGATCGCCGCCCGCCAGCCCGACCGGCCCGCCGTGGTCACCCCTGACGGCGTGCACAGCTATGGCGCGCTGAGCCGGGACGCCGACCGCATCGCCGCCGCCCTGGTCCGCGGCGGCGTGGCGCGGGAGGAGCCGGTGGCGGTGCTGACCGGCTGCTCGCCGGACCTGCCCGCGGCGGTGCTCGGCGTCTGGAAGGCCGGTGCCGCCTATCTGCCGCTGGCGCTGGATTTGCCGCCGGAGCGCATGGCCTACATGGTCCGCGACGCGGGCGTCCGGCGGCTGATCGCGCTGGACAGTCAGCCCGTTCCGCCAGCCCTTGCCGAGGCCGTGGCCACGCTGATCCGTCCGGAAAGCCTGGACGGTTCCGCCGAGCGGCCCGCCGTGGCCGGAACGCCGGGAGACCTCGCCTACATCATCTACACCTCCGGCACGACGGGGCATCCGAAGGGGGTCGCCGTCCGGCACGACGGTTTCATCAACGCCGCCCTGGCGACCGGGGAAACGGTCGGGCTGCGGGCCGACGACCGCATGTCGCTGGCCGCGACGCCGGGATTCGACGCCTCGCTGTGGGAACTCGGGCTGGCGCTGCTGCACGGCATGGCGCTGGTGCCGGTGCCGCCGGACCTGCGCGACGATCCCTGGGCGCTGAAGGACGCCTACGCGGAATTGGGCGTCACCGTGGCCTTCCACTCGCCCTCCTACCTGCGGGTCAGCAAGGAGAAGCCGTTCCGCGGCCTGCGCATCCTGCTGACCGGCGGAGAGGCGCCGAACGCCGACGACGCCCGCCACCACGCGGCGGATCTTGCCTTCTGGAATGCCTATGGCCCCACGGAGGCGAGCATCCTCGTGTCCATGGGCCGCATCGCGCCGGACACCGGAACCGGCGGCCCGGTGCCCGCCGGGCGTCCGCTGCCCAACAGCCGCGTCACGCTGCGCCGCCCCGACGGCACGCCGGTACCGCCGGGCCTGCCGGGGGAATTGTGGCTGGGCGGGGTCGGGCTGGCACGCGGCTATCTCAACAACCCGGACCTGACCGCCAGCGCCTTCGTGGAGACGGCGGAAGGCCGCTTCTACCGCACCGGCGACCTGGGCCGCTGGACTCCGGACGGGCAATTGATCCTCTGCGGGCGCATCGACCATCAGGTGAAGCTGCACGGCCAGCGGGTGGAACTGGGCGAGATCGAGCAGGACTTGCTGGCCCACCCCGCCGCCGCCCAGGCCGTCGTTCTGGTGGACGCCGCGGCGGAGGGCACCAAGGCCCTGCGCGCCTTCGTCCGCGCCAAGGAGGGGGCCACGCTGCCCGACGAGGAGGCGTGGCGCGCCTTCCTGGCCGACCGCCTGCCCTCCTTCATGGTGCCGGCCAGCGTGACGGCGGTGGAGAGCGTTCCCCTGACGCCCGCGGGCAAGATCGACCGCGACGCCCTGCTCCGCCTCGCCCACTCCCAAGGCCACGCCGCCACGGCGGAGCGGCAGGGGCCGCTGGAGGGGCTGGAAAGCCGCATCGCCGCCCTTTGGAGCGATCTGCTGGGCGAAGAAGTTGCGCGCGCCGACAATTTCTTCGCGCTCGGCGGAAACAGCCTGCTGGCGGTGACCATCGCGCACCGGCTGTCGCAGGATCTGGGCCTGAGTGTCCCGGCGCGCGCCCTGTTCGCCGCCCCGACTTTGGCCGGCTTCGCCCGCAAGGTGGAGGAATTGCGTGACGCGGAAGCGCCGCCGACCGATGCGGACCATTCCGACCTCGCCACCGAAGGAGAGCGGGAGTTCTGGGTGGCCGAGGCCGCGGGGCTGGACACGCGCCCCTTCACCATCCCGGTGATCCGCGCCGTCAATGGAGAGGTGCCGGACCCGGCCCGCTGGACCGACGCCTGGACGGCGCTCGCGGCGCGGCATGAGGCGTTGCGCACGACCTTCGCGGAGGACGCGGAGGGGCGCCTGCATCGCCGCATCGCCCCCACCGTCGATGGTGCGCTGGAGTTTTCCACGCAGCCCGACCGCGCCGCGGCGCTGGCCCACATCCGCGCCCGGCAGGGCGTCCCCTTCGCCATGGCGACGGCGCCGTTGTGGCGGGCCGGGCTGGTGACGCCTGCGGACGGCGGTGCGCCGCTGTTCTGGATGGCGGTCCACCATTCCATCGGCGACGGGCGTTCGGTCGGCATCCTGCTGGAAGAGCTGACCGCGCTGCTGTCCGGCGAGCGTCTGCCGCCCCTGCCCGCGCGCCATGCCGCCATGGCCGCCCGCGAGCGGCGCTATCTCGACAGCCCGGCCCGCGCGGCGGACGAGGCCCATTGGCAGGCATTGCTGTCGGCCCTGCCCGCCGACGCCTTCGACGATTGGCCGCTCGACACGCCGCGCGCCGCCGGGGCGGCATCGGGCAGCCATCGCTTCGAAGTGCGGCTCGACCCGGCCACCGCCACCGGGCTGAAGGCCGTCGCCCGCCGGCACGAGGCCAGCCTGCACGCCGTCCTCCTGACCCTGCTGGCGCGCGAGGTGCGTCGGCGCACCGGGCGCAGCGCCTTCACCATCGGCACGACCGGCGACATCCGGGAAACCGCCGAGGACGCGCGGGTCGTCGGCTATGGCGTGAACATGCTGCCGCTGGCCTTCCGCCCCGCCGCCGGAACCCCCTTCGGAGCGGAACTGCGCGCCACCCAGGCGGCTCTGGCCGAAGCGTTGCAGCACGCCCGCCTGCCCTTCGCGCGGCTCTATCACGGCTTTTGGGCGGAGCGTCCGCAGCACCGCGACCCCAACCGCTACCCGCTGTTCGACATCGCGGTGACGGAGAATCCGCAAGGCGCCCCCGCCACCGGCCCGCTGCGCTTCGTCCGCCCCGATCACGAGGGCTCGGCCTATGAGCGGACCGGCCATTCCCCCGGCCAGGACATGGTGCTGATCCATGAAGGGCTGGCGGATGGCGGACTGCTGCTGCAATGGCACGTCAACGCGGCGCTTTACGCGAAGGACACTGCGGAGCGCTGGTTCGGGGCGCTGACCGGCTGGGCGCACTGGCTGGGCGCGGAGTCCGCCCGCGCCGATACGGTGCCGCCCACCCTGCTGCCGGAGGAGGAATCCACCCTTGCGGCGTGGGAGCATGGCCCGATGGCGGAGCGCCCGGCACTGCCCTTCCACGCGCTGTTCGAACGGCTGATCGACCGGCCCGGCACCGGCCAGGGCGGGCGCCCGGCGGTCATCGCGGACGACCGCGTGCTGACCTACCGCACGGTGGAAGCGGAGGCCAACGCCATCGCCCACGCCCTGCGGGAGCGAGGGGTGGAGCGCGGGACCGTGGTCGGCGTTCTGACGGGCCGTTCCCCCAACCTGCCCGCCGCCTTGCTGGGCGTGTGGAAGGCGGGGGGCGTTTATCTCCCGCTGGCCGCCGATCTGCCGGCGGAGCGGCTGGCTTTCATCGCCGGGGACGCCGGGGCGGCCCTGCTGCTGCCGCTGGACGGCGCGGCGGTGCCGGAGGCTCTTTCCAGCCTGCCCTGCCTGCGCCCGGAGGATCTGTCCGCCGGCTTCCGCACCGCGCACGCCCACCGTCCGCAAACCTTCGTCGGACCGGAAGATACGGCCTACATCCTCTACACCTCCGGCTCCACCGGCCAGCCCAAGGGGACGCCGGTGACGCACGGCGCCTACGTGAACATGGTGCTGGGCGCCGTGGACATCTTCGGCCTGACCGCCGACGACCGGACGCTGATGTTCGCCTCCCCTTCCTTCGACGTGTCGCTGTCGGACATCGGGGTGCCGCTGGCCGCCGGGGCGGCGCTCTGCGCCGTTCCCTACGAGGTGCTGAGCGCGCCGTCCCGCCTGATGGCCTTCCTGGCGGAGCATCGGGTGACGGTCGCCGACCTGACCCCGACCTATCTGCGCCTGTTCGCGGGGGCGGACCTGCCGTCCCTGCGCATCCTGGTGACGGGGGGCGAGGCGCCGCTGGCGGCGGACGTGCGTACCTATGCCGGGCGGCTCCGCTATTACAACGCCTACGGCCCGACCGAGAACACCATCACCAGCGCCATGGGCCTGCTGAGCGCGGCGGACCGGGGCTTCCTGTCCGTCGGGCGTCCGCTGCCCAACACCTCCATCCACATCCGCGACGCGGCGGGCCAGCCGGTACCGCCGGGAGCGGTGGGCGAAATCTGGCTGGGCGGCGCCAACCTCGCCCGCGGCTATCTGAACCGTCCGGAGCAGGAAGCGGCGGCCTTCGTCGGGACGGGAGCCGGGCGGCTCTACCGTTCCGGCGACCTCGGGCGCTGGCGCGCCGAAGGCGAGTTGGAGGTGCTGAGCCGCATCGACGATCAGGTGAAACTGAACGGCATCCGGATCGAACTGGGCGAGATCGAACAGGCGCTGGGAAGCCACCCGGACGCGGCGCAGGCGGTGGCTCTGGTGCAGGGCAAGGCCGGTGCGGCGCAAAGCCTGTGGGCCTTCGTCCGCCCCGTCCCCGGCAAGCCGGTCCCGGCGGAGGAGTCCTGGCGCGGCTGGCTGGCCGAACGGCTGCCCGCCGTGATGATCCCGGCGGGGGTGATCGCGGTGGACACGGTGCCGGTCACCGCGTCGGGCAAGGTGGACCGGGCGGCGCTGCAACGGCGGATCGCCGGCCACGCCCCGCAGAGCGCGCGGGTACAGCCGCAGGGCCGTCTTGAGGAAGCCGTCTCCCGCGTCTGGGAGGCGCAGTTGGGCCGCGGCCCGGTGTGGCGCGACGACAATTTCTTCGCGCTCGGCGGTCACAGCCTTCTCGCCATCGCCGTCGCCCACGCGCTCGAAAAGGAGCTGGGACGCCCCGTTTCCGCCCGCGACCTCTTCACCGAGCCGACCCTGCGCGGCTTCGCCGCCCGCCTCACCAACACCGCACCCGCAGAAGCACCGCCCGACGCCGAATCCGATCGCGCGACGGAGGGCCAGCGGGAATTCTGGGTGGCCGAACAGGCCGGGCTGGACACCCGCGGCTTCAACATCCCCCTGACCCTGGCGGTGGCGGGTGAAACTCCCGCCGACGACCGCTGGCACGACGCCTGGAGCGCCCTGGCCGACCGCCACGAGGCCCTGCGCACCGGCTTCCAGGAGGACGAGGGCGGCACGCTCCGCCGTGTCGTCCGCGCCACGACCGCCGGGCTGGAATTGGTCACAGCCATCGACCGCGCCGCCGCGCTAGACCATATCCGGGCGCGCCAAACCGAACCCTTCGCCATGGCCACTCCGCCGCTGTGGCGGGCCGGGCTGGTTCGGGTGGCGGACGGTAGCGGCGACCTGTTCTGGCTGGTCCTGCACCATTCCATCGGCGACGGTCTGTCGCTCGGCCTTCTGGCCGACGACCTCGCTTTCCTCCTGCGCGGCGGGGCATCGGGCTCCCCCGCCCCCGGCTTCGGCCGCTCCGCCGCGCGGGAGGAAGCCTACCTGTCCGGCAAGGCCGCAAGGGGGGACGCGGAGCACTGGCAACGCCTGCTCGCCGGGATCGCCCCCGCCGCCTTCGAGGAATGGCCGCTCGACCTGCCCCGCCCGCCCGTGCGCAGCGCGGGAACGGCCAGGGGAAGCCATTGCCACCGCATCCGCCTCACCCCGCACGTCGCGGAGGCGTTGCGCGCCTTCGCCCGGCGCAACGGCGCCAGCCTGCACGCCCTGATGATGACCCTGATGGCGCGTGAGGTGAGCCGCCGCACGGGCCGGACGGAGTTCCTGATGGGCACCGCCGCCTCCACCCGCGAGACGGCGGAGGAGGCGGGCGTCGTCGGCTACTACGTGAACATGCTGCCGGTGCCCTTCCGCTTGGACCGGACCGGGCCGCTGGAACAGACGGTCAAGGCCACGCAGGGCCGTCTGGCGGAGGCGTTGCGCCATGGCCGCTATCCCTTCGCCCGCATTTATCAGGAGTTCCGCCGCGGCCAGCCGCAGGCGCACCATCCGGGCCGCTACCCGCTGTTCGATCTGGCGGTGACGGAGAATCCGGCCCTGGCCGGACCGCAAGGCACCGGCCCACAAAACACCGGCCTGCGCTTCGTGGGGATCGACGCCATCGACGGCGAGGACATCCGCTACGAGCTTCGCCACAGCGTTCCCGCCCAGGACATCGTTCTGGTCCATGAGGGGCAGGCGGACGGCGGGCTGGTCCTCCAGTTCTACGCCAACGCCGCCCTCTATGAGCGGGAGACCGCCCGCGCCTGGACCACGGCGCTGGCCGGCTGGGCGCGGCTGCTGGCCGATCCGGACCGGGCGCCGGGCGCGCCGCTGCCCACCCTTCTGCCGGAGGAGGAAGCGCTGCTCGCGGCCTGGGAGCACGGCCCGGCGATGCCGCACCCGGCCCCCTGCCTGCATCACCGGTTCGCCGAACTGGCGCGCTCGCAGCCGGACCGCCCCGCCCTCATCACCGACGAGGGGGCGATCGGCTACGCCACGATGAACGCCCGCGCCAACGCGCTGGCCCACGCCCTGCTGGCCCACGGCGTCGGACGCGGGGAGCCGGTGGGCGTCCTGACGGAACGCTCGCCCGCCCTGCCGGAAGCGGTTCTGGCGATCTGGAAGGCCGGGGCCGCCTATCTGCCGCTGACCCGCGACCTGCCGGCGGAGCGGCTGGCCTTCATCGCCTGCGACGCCGGAATCCGCGTGGTGGTGGCGTTGGACGGCCACGCCCTGCCCGCCCCGCTGGAGCAGGCCGGCTACACCCTCCTGCGCCCGGAAACCCTGACCGACGATTTCCGCGCCGCCCACGCCCACGAACCGGAGGCCGGAGAGCGCAGCGCACCCGGCGATCTGGCCTACATCATCCACACCTCGGGCTCCACCGGACAGCCGAAGGGGGTGATGCTGCATCATGGCGGCACGCTGAACCTCGGCTTGTCCATGGCGCGCATGATGGGCGTCCAGCCGGACGAGCGGACGCTTCTCAGCTCCTCTCCCTCCTTCGACGCCTGGATCTCCGATACCGCGATGACCTGGGTGACGGGCGGCGCCGTCGTGCCCATCCGCCGGTCGGAAATGGACGACACCGCCGGCCTGCGCGCCAAGATGGAACGGCTGGGCGTCACCTCGGCCACCCTGCCGCCCTCCTACCTGCGGCTGTTCGAGCAGGCGGACTTCCCGACCCTGCGCATCCTGATGACGGTGGGCGAACCGCCCAACGCCGCCGACGCGCTGCATTACGCGGCCCGGCTGCGTTACATCAACGGCTACGGGCCGACCGAGAACACCGCCGCGGCCAGCATCGGGGTTCTGGTGCCGGACTCGCCGCGGATGACCGCCGGGCGCCCGCTGCCCAACACCGCCATCCACATCCTGGACGAGGAGGGGGAGCCGGTGCCCCCCGGCAGCGTCGGCCATGTCTGGCTGAGCGGTATGGGGCTGGCCATCGGCTATCTGAACCGGCCCGACCTGACCGCCGCCGTGTTCGTGGAGACTTCGAAGGGACGCCGCTACCGCACCGGCGACCTGGGCCGCTGGCTGCCGGACGGGGAACTGCTGGTGCTTGGGCGGTCGGACAGCCAGGTGAAGCTGCGCGGCCAGCGCGTGGAGCTTGGCGAGATCGAACACCGGCTGGAAGCCTATCCCGGCGTCCAGCAGGCGGTCGCCCTGGTGGACATGCCACCGGGCGGCGCGCAAACCCTGTGGGCCTTCGTCAGCCTCGCCCCGGATGCCACGGAGCCGAGTCAGGCAAGCTGGGCCGCCCATGCGGCGGCGGCACTGCCCGCCTACATGGTGCCGGCGGCGGTGATCCGGGTGCCTGCCATCCCGGTGACGGTGGCCGGCAAGGTGGACCGCAAGGCGCTGCTGCAAGCACTGGCCGACCACACCGCCGCCAGCCCCGCCCCCTCCGAGGGTAACGGCGCCTTCACCCCGCCGCGCACCGCGGTGGAGCAGCGGGTGGCCGACCTGTGGGCGGAGCAGCTTCAGCGGCCCGTTCCGGGGCGGGAGGCCGGCTTCTTCGAACTGGGCGGCGACAGCCTGCGGGCCATCGCCGTGGTCAATCGGCTGCGCCGTGAATTCGCCTGCAAGATCAATGACCTTTATGAAGCCCCGGTGCTCGCCGACTTCGCGTTGCGCCTGCGGCCCCAGCCGGACCATCTGCACCGGGTGATCGGCTCCGTCCGCGCCCACTGGCAGGATTATCAGGCGAACCTGCCCGCCTTCGACGCCGCCCGCGACCGGGCGCTGGCCGAACAGCAGAACGCCTACGAGGCCCGCAACGCCGGCTACGCCTCCTTCGACGGTAATGAGCGGCGGGATTACGGCAACGTGCTGCTGACCGGGGCTACCGGCTATCTCGGCGCCTACCTGCTGCGGGAATTGCTGGCCGATCCGGCGCGCCAGGTGACCGCCTTGGTCCGCGGGGACGACGACGGGGCCGCCCGCGCCCGGCTGGGCCGCGTGCTGGGCGGCTACTTCGGGGCGGAGAAGGGGGCCGCGCTGATCGCCGATCCGCGCCTGTCCGTTCGGGCCGGCGACCTGCGCCGCGACGGGCTGGGCCTTACACCCGCCGTGCACGGCACGCTGGCGGAGGAGGTGCAGGCAGTCTTCCACTGCGCCGCCAACGTCAACCATTTCGGCCACTACGCGGAGTTCCACGCCGACAATGTGGAGGCGACGCGCCGGCTTCTCGACCTCGCCGCCGTGCGGCGGAGTGACCCGGCGGATTTCCACCTGGTCTCCACCCTGTCGGTCAGCGGCAAGGCTCCGGAGGAAGGCTTCCACCTCTTCACCGAGTACGACGCGGTGCCGCAGACCCTCGACGAGAACTACTATGTCCGCAGCAAGCAGGAGGCGGAACGCTTGGTCACGGCGGCGCGCGGGGAACTCCGCAACGCCAGCATCCACCGCGTCGGCAACGTCGTCTTCGCGGCGGAAGGCGGGCCGTTGCAGTTGAACCTGCGGGACAACGCCTTTTTCCGGCAGTTGGCCGCCTTCGTGCGGCTGGGGGTGGTGCCCGACGATTCGCACGTCTGGCTGTGCCATGTGGACCTCGTGGCCCGCGCCGTGGCGCTGCTGGCGGGCGCCGCCGGTCTCGCCAACGAGACGCACCATGTGGAAAACCACCGCCGCGACACGCTGGCCGACTTCGTGACCTCCGCAAGCGGCATGGAGGGGGCGGTGCGGGCAGTGGGCTTCGACGCCCTGCTCGACCGGCTGGAACGCGCCATCGGGGAGCCGGAGATGGACAGCGCCCTGGCCCAGACGCTGGAAGGCTTCGGCCTCTACAGCGGACGCTCGCCCCAGGCGCGCGGGCGGCGCCAGGAACTGACCTCCGAACGCACTCAATGGCTTCTGGACCGCATGGGCTTCCGCTGGCCGCCCGTTCCCCGCGCCGGACAGGCCGACATGCTGCGCGCCGCAGCGGACCTCTTCACCCGATGAACGCCTCTGGAGTCACCATGCTGAAGCACGTCCAAGACCTGGGTTTCCGCGCCGGGGAGTTCACCGTGGCCCCCTTGTCCGATGCGGAGGCGGGGCGCATCCTGGATGTCCTGGCGGCCCGCCACGGGGCAGAGACGGACGCCGCGTCCCTCGTCCCGGACGGGCGGGAGGCCGATCTGCGCGGGGAACTGACCGAGGCGGCCCCCGGCCTGTCCGCCCTGGCCGAGGCGATCCGCGACCGGCTGGAGACCAGCCACAGCGGCGTGCTGATCCGCCGCGCCCATCTCGGCCACCGGGACCTCGGCACGCGGCGGCGCCTGCTCTACGCGCTGGCGGTCTGCATGGGCACACCGACCGCGACCGACCGGATCGACCGCAAGGTGGTGTGGGACATCAAGGTCCGGCCCGAGATGGTCCGAACCGGCAGCGCCTCCACCTTCTCGGAACACGCCGACGAGGCCGATTTCCACACCGACACCCAGTATTTCCCGACCCCCGAACGCTACATGCTGCTCTATTTCGCGAGGGAGGCGGCCTGCGGCGGCGGGCGGTCCAGTCTGCGCGACGTCCGCTGCGTCCGCGAGGCGCTGGCCGCCAACGAGGAGGGGCGCTGGGCGCTGGACCTGCTGTCGCGGCGGGCGCTGCCGTTCCGCATCCCCGCCACCTTCACCAGCACCGGATCGCGGGACGCGGTGGAGGTCACCTTCGCCACCGTTTTCGGCGAGCGTCCCAGCATCCGCTTTCGCACCGATACGCTGCGACGCGGCCTTCACGCCTGTCCGGAGCATGATACGCCGGACGTTCGCCGGGCGCTTGCCATCCTTCAAGCGGAGTTGGACAATCCCGCCCGGCGGCTGGAGACCTTCATGGAGTCCGATTCCCTGCTGGCGATCAACAACCACGAGGCGCTTCACGGGCGCGGCGCCTTCGCCGACCCGGAACGCCACGCGCTGCGCATCCGCATCGACGACGGCGCCCCGCAGGACTCCGCACGCCCCCTTCATCACCCGCAACAGGAAGCAACCATCCAATGACCGCTTCGCCGCGCCGGGGCGCGCGATGAATCTCCTCCGCCTGCTGGGACGGCTGGGACCGCTGCCGCTGCGCCGGCTGATCCTCTATGCCCTGGGTTCGGCGCTCTCTTCCACGCTGGTGCTCGCCCTGGTCAACCGCGGGGCGGAGGAGATCGCCGCGGAGAAGGCCGACTTCGTCAACGTGCCGCTCGCCGCCGCCTTCGTCGCCAGCGTGATCGTCTACGCGATCCTGGAAGGCCGCATGGTCGCCAGCCTGTCGGCGGACATGGAGGAGGTGGTCGACACGCTGCGCATGCGTCTGCTCGACCGGATCCGCCGCGCCGACCTGTGGAAGCTGGAGCGCTTCGGCCAGACCCCGCTGTTCGAAAGCGTGACGCAGAACAGCCAGCTCATCTCCCAGAACTCCCATTTTCTGGCGATGACGGTGCGGGCGATCCTGCTGACCGGCACGATCCTGCTCTACATCGCCACCGTTTCCCCGGTCGCCTTCCTGCTGATCGGCGGGCTGCTGGGAGGCGGAACGTGGTTCTACATCCGGCTGGGCCGCGCGCTGGAGGAACGGCAGCGCGCCATGATGGCGGAGGAGGCCACCCTGTTCGAAGGCGTGTCGGACCTGTTCGACGGCTTCAAGGAACAGCGGCTGAACAGCGCGCGCAGCCACGACCTGAACACCGGCTTCGGCACCGTGTCCGAGCGCACCACGGTCGCCCGCGGAGAGGTGCATCTGCACACCTGGCAGCAGTTCGTGTTCGGCGAATGCGCCTTCAACCTGATGCTGGGCGTCGTCGTCTTCGTCGTGCCGACCTACTCCAATGCCATTTCGGCGGAGCTGGTGAAGATCACCGCCGCCATCTTCTTCATGTCGGCCCCGGTCTTCGGGCTGATGCAGGCGCTGGCGGTGATGAGCGCCGCGGAGGCCGCCGCCGGACGCATGATGGCGCTGGAAGGCCGGCTTGCCGAACTGGCGGAGGCCGGAAGCGACGGCCCGACCCTGCCGGTGCCCGTCGATTTCACCGAGGTGAGGATGGAGGGGGTGGAGTTCGCCTTCCCCGCCCCGCCGGGAGAGCAGCCCTTCGCGGTCGGCCCCTTCGACCTGACCATCCGGCGCGGCGAGGTGATCTTCATCACCGGCGGCAACGGGTCCGGCAAATCGACCTTCATCAAACTGCTGACGGGCCTCTACCACCCGCTGCGCGGGCGGCTGACGGTGGACGATGTGCCGGTCGGGCCGCAGCGCATCGCCGCCTACCGCGAGCTGATGGCGACCGTCTTCGCCGACTTTCACCTGTTCGCCCGCCTCTACGGCCAGGACCGCATCAACCTTCCGGAAGCCGCCGACCTGATGCGCTGGATGGAGATGGAGCGGGTCACCGCGCTGGAGGGCGACCGGTTCGGGCGCCGCGACCTGTCCGCCGGGCAGCGCAAGCGGCTGGGCCTCGTCGCCGCGATCCTGGAAAAGGCGCCGATCCTGATCCTCGACGAATGGGCCGCCGACCAGGACCCGCATTTCCGCTTCAAGTTCTACCGGGAGGTCGTGCCGGAGCTGAAGCGGCGCGGCCTGACCATCGTGGCGGTGACCCATGACGACCATTACTTCGACGTCGCCGACCGCCGCCTGCACATGGAGGAAGGCCGCCTGACGGAACTGACGCTCGCGGCGGAGGGTGTGGCATGAAGCTGGCATCCATCGTCCTGCGCGAGATTCCGGAGAATCTGCGAACCCTCGCCCTGATGAACGTCCTGTCGGCGATCGCGACCGCGGCCCTGCTGTGGCTGGTGGACGCCGCCGCCAAGGACGCCGCGAAGGGCATCGTCAGCCCGCGGTTGCTGGTGATGTACGCGGTCACGGTGACGCTGTTCGGGGTGACCCACAACTACGCGCTGATAACCGCGTCCCAGGACGCCGAGCGGCTGATCCACAAGATCCGGCTGCGCCTGTTCGAACTGGTGCGCCGCTCCGATCTGGTCACCGTGGACCGCATCGGGCGGGCGTCGCTGCACGGCGTGCTGACCCAGGACACGCAGACCCTGGCCCAGACCCTGCCCCTGCTGGCGATCGGCGGGCAGCAGGCGGTCATGCTGGTCTTCCTGGCGGTCTATCTGGCCTGGCTGTCGCCGCTGGCCTGCGTGATGGCCTTCGCCTTCGCCGGGGTCGCGGTGGCCGTGAAGGTCGCGCGGGTGAAGCGCCTGCGCCGCAACATGATTGAGGCCGCGGCGGCGGAGGCGCGCGTCTTCGACGGGCTGACCGACCTGCTGCGCGGCTTCAAGGAGGTGCGGATGAACCGCCCCCGCGGCGACGGACTGATCCGCGGCCTCGCCGACGCCTCGTCCCAGGCGCGGGCGGTGAATGTGGACATGAAGGCGCAGTGGGGCCGCAATTTCGCGCTGGTCGAGGCGATGTTCTACACGCTGATCGGCATGATGGTCTTCGTCGTGCCGCTCTTCACCACCGGCTATCACGAGGTGGTGGTGGCGGCGACCACGGCGGCGCTGTTCATCGTCGGGCCGGTCAGCACCGTCTCCTTCGTCACCCCTCTGGTCGCCCAGACCGAGATGGCCCTGTCCAACATCGAGGCGATGGAGGAGCGCCTGCGCGCCGCCGCCGGAAGCGCCCCGGACGAGGGTGCGGACCGGCTTCCCGGCCCGCCCGCCGTCATCGCGCTGAAGGACGCCGCCTTCGCCTATCACGACGGCGAGGAAGCCCCGGTCTTCGCGGTCGGGCCGTTGTCGGCGGAGTTCCGGGCGGGGGAGATCACCTTCGTCACCGGCGGCAATGGGTCCGGCAAATCCACCATGCTGCGCCTGTTGACCGGGCTGATGCCGCTGAGCGGCGGCCAGCTCCTCGCCGATGGGGAGCCGGTGCCGGCGGAGCGGATGCAGAGCTACCGCGACATGATCTCCGCCATCTTCTCCGACTATCACCTGTCGCGCCGCCTCTACGGCGTGGCCGACCCCGACCCGGCGCGCGTCCGCACCCTGCTGGAACGGCTGGAGATGCAGGACAAGGTGACGGTCGCGGACGGCTGCTTCAGCACGGTCGCCCTGTCCACCGGCCAGCGCAAGCGCCTCGCCCTCGTGGTCGCGCAGTTGGAGGACAAGCCGGTCATCGTCCTGGACGAATGGGCCGCCGATCAGGACCCGCATTTCCGCCGCGTCTTCTATGAGGAGCTGCTGCCGGAGTTGAAGGCGAAGGGCAAGATCGTCATCTGCGTGACCCACGACGAGCGCTGGTTCGGCCTCGCCGACCGCGTTTACCACATGAACGAAGGCCGCATCGAGGAAGGGCACGGCCACCATCTCCTCTTCGCGCTGGAGGAGGCATGATGGCCCCGTCCGCAATCCCCTGGCCCGCTTCCCCCTGGCTGCAAGGTTTCCACCCGGTGGCCGCCCCGCGCCGGACCCTGGTTTGCTTCCCCTATGCGGGAGCAGGCGCCTCCGTCTTCCGCGACTGGGCGCCCGAGGCCGGGCCGGACACGGAACTGCTGGCCGTGCGCCTGCCGGGACGGGAAAACCGCATCGGCGAGCCGCCGCTGAGCCGGGTGGCGGACGCCGTGCCCGCCATCCTCGCCGCGCTGGAGCCGCTTGGGGACCGGCCCCTGATCCTGTTCGGCCATTCGCTGGGAGCGGCGCTGGCCTACGCCACCGCCCGCGCGCTGGTGGCGCGGGGCACGCCGCCCGCTCTGCTGGCCTTGTCCGGGCGCCGGGCACCGCATCTGCCGTCGCGGCGGCCGCCGTCCCACGGCCTGGACGACGCGGCCTTCCGCGCACGTCTCGTCGCGCTGGGCGGCACCCCGCCGGAAGTCCTGGCCTGCGACGAGCTGATGGAGTTGATGCTGCCCACGCTGCGGGCCGACTTCGCCATGTCGGACACCTTCCATGAGGACGATCCCCCGCCGCTGCCCGTGCCGATGCTGGCCTTCGCCGGCGCCGAGGACGCCGAGGCCAAGGCAGCGGAGGTCGCCGGCTGGATGCGGCTGGCCGGAGCGGGCTTCACGCTGCGCACGCTTCCCGGCGGTCACTTTTTCCTGCACGAGCACCGCGCATCGATTGTCTCGCAGTTGCTTAAATGCGTTTTTCAGCACGGATCGGCACAATGAACTTATTTCCAATGGCAATTACTTTGACGAGAACAACCAAATTCGTTAGCCCATATGACGGTGCCGCCGGCAAACACCGGCGGCGTTTTCGGAGCGGGCCGTCCCTTCGGGGCCGACAGTCGCCGCGAACCATCCCGGTACACGGCGTTCATTGCTGATTTTCTCTCGACAACGTCCATTTTTGGAGCACCACAGCATGGTCAGTGAGAAGGAAACGCCGGGCGGCAAGGCCAAGCCGGAAACGGCGGCCACCCCGGCCCCCACCCCGGCTCCGGAGGCCGAGAAGACCGCCCCCGAAACCACCGCTACCGCCACGGCTTCGGAAGCCGCTCCGGAGACGGCAGCGGAAGCCACCGCGTCCGAAGCCGCTCCGGTTTCCACGGAGGCCCGCGCTGCGGAGATCATCCGCAAGCATGTGCTGCTGTCCGCCGCCGCGGGCGTCATCCCGCTGAACTTCGTGGACACCGCCGCCCTGGCCGTCGTCCAGCTCCGCCTGCTGAAGGAGCTGTCGGAGCTGCACGGCATCGACTTCCGCGGTGACATCGGCCGTTCCGCGGTCGGCACGCTGTTCGCCACGGTCGCCCCGACCGCTCTGGCCGGCAGCCTGCTCAGCTCCGCGGCGCTCCATGTCGCCCTGCGGTCGGTGCCGGTGATCGGCACGGTCACGCGGCTGGCGACCCAGCCGGCCTTCAACAGCGCCTTCACCTATGCGCTGGGCAGGGTCTTCCAGCAGCACTTCGCGTCGGGCGGCACCTTCCTGACCTTCCAGCCGGAGAAGGTGAAGACCTATTTCCGCGAGAAGTTCGAGGAAGCCCGCCGCCGCAAGGGTGCGGCGCCGGAGGCGGAGGCGGCCCCGGCCGCGGCCTGACCACCGCGCCCGGACACCGCCACGGTGGACCGTTAGGACAGGCGGGGACGCCACCGCGCATCCCCGCCCCCTCCCCTCCGGCAGCCGTCATCCTCCCGCCCTGTTCCCATTCCAAGGCCGGAAGCGCATGCCCCTCATTCTCGTCACGCTCTATCTCCTTGCCTGCCTGGTGTGCGGCTTCATGGGCCGCAACACCACGATCGGCTTCGTCGGCCATCTCCTGCTGGCCTTCTTCCTGACTCCGCCCGTGAATTTCCTGATCCAGGCGGTGGGTCGCCCCAGCACGCGGGAACGTGAGAAGATACCGACGACGAGAACGCGATGACCACGCTGGACCAGTCCGCCGGAAACGGCGCCGTCCGCGCGCCCTTGCGGCAGCGCACCCACCTCTGGGTGAAGCGGCGCAGCATGTCGATCTACGCGCTGACGCTTTCCCTGATCCTGGGCTTCCTCGCCATCGCCCCCTCCGTCTTCGTGGAGGTGCCCTCCGGCCATGTCGGTGTGCTGTGGCTGCGCTTCTTCGGCGGCACGGTCACCGACCGGGTTTACGGCGAAGGAACCCACCTGATCTTCCCGTGGGACCGGGTGACGATGTACGACGTGCGGTTGCGCACCGACAGCCGCACCTACGAGGCGGTGGCGGCCAACGGCATGTCGATGACGGTGAACGTGGCGCTGCGCTACCGCGTCAACCCGCCCGCCGCCGGCTTGCTCCACAAGCTGGCTGGGAGCGAGTACGCGGAAAAGCTGGTGCATCCGGAAATCGCCAGCCTCGTCTACGAATTCGTGTCGAAGCACAAGCCGGAGAATTTCTATTCGGTCAACCGCGCGGACATCCAGAGCTTCCTGCTGAACGAAGCGCGCCGCCAGTTCCCGGCGCCGCCGACCGACATGCGGGATTTGAAATTGCCTCCCGGCACGACGGCGGACAACTACAACGCCGTGATGATCCGGGTGGAGGATGTGCTGGTGGCCGGGGTCAGCTTCCCGCCGCTGGTCCGTCAGGCAATAGACCGCAAGATCGAGCAGCAGCAGATCATGGAGGAGTACGACTTCCGCATCGCCCGCGAAGTCAAGGAGCGCGACCGCAAGCGGATCGAGGCGGAAGGCGTCCGCGACTTCCAGGACATCGTCGCCCGCAACATCACGCCGGAATATCTGCGCCTGCGCGGCATCGAGGCGACGCGGGCCTTCGCCACCTCCCCGAACGCCAAGACCATCATCATCGGCGGGCGGGATGGGCTGCCGGTCATCCTGAACACCGGCGACGACGCCAAATCCGGCCCCGGCGCCGGCACCGCCGCCGCGCAGTCCCACGAAACCGCCGAGAAGGAGCCGGACGGGCTGGCTGGCCGCCTGTCCACCCTGGACGAGTTGCCGCCGGACAACACCACGCCGGAACCTCCGCCGGACACCGCCGGGCGCTGACGCCCGGCGGGACCGCCGTTTCATTGGAGCCGGCTACCGGGTGGATTCGGGTTCGGCGAGGGTGCGGGCGAAGTCACGCTCCAGCTCGTCGAGCAGGCGGACCACCTCCGCCGACGCCCGTTTCATCTCTGCGGCGTGGCGTTCGGCCTCCATACGGTTGCCGGCGTGCAGGGCGATCAGCGTCTCGCGGCCCGACTCGTGGACGACCCGGTGGGGACCGGCCATGCCCTTGTAGGTGGACAGGCGCATGGTCTTGGGGTCGTTCACGCTGTCGTACCAGCGGCCCAGGCGACAGGAATGGTGGGTGGACAGATCCGCCGGCAGAAGCGTGCGCTGGCCGCTCACCGCCTCCATGATCTTCTCCACGAAGGCCAGATGGTCCTGCTTCGCCAGACGGACCAGCTCGCCCACCCCGTCACGGCTCATGCGGTTCACCTCGTCGCGGCTGACTTTCCGCTCGTCGAAGCGGATGTGCAGCCGGTTGTCGTGGCGCGCCACGACCGATCCGCGCATGGACAGATTGTAGCTGGGAAGCGATACGGTGACCTGCCCGCCGGTGGGCGGCGCGCCCTTCGTCTCGGCGTAGCAGCCGCATTCGGAAATGTCGCGGACCAGCGCCGGCGTGTGGTCCACGCTGCCTTCCAGCAGCACCGGGCGGCGGCGCGTGTGGCGCCGGTTCGCCAGATCGGAGGAGGTGCGGATGGCCCGCGCCAGCAGGGTCGGCAGGGTGTCCAGCGCCTCCTGCATGCGGTTGGCGCTTTCGCCGACCGTGTAGGCCACGGTGGTGGCCCGCTGCGTCTCGCCGCTGACCTCGGTCATGCGGGTTGCGATGCCGCGGAAGATTCCGGCGACCCCGCCGATGTTGCGGGCGATCTCGCGCGAGGCGGAGGACTGTTCCTCCACCGCCGCGGCGATGGAGGAGTTGATCTCCTGCATGGTGTTGATGGTGGTGGCCACCCCGTCCATGCCGGTGATGGCCTGTTCCGCCACCGCCTGGATCGCGCCGATCTTGGCGGAGATCTCGTCCGCCGCCTTGGCCGACTGTCCGGCGAGGTTCTTCACCTCCGTGGCGACGACGGCGAAGCCCTTGCCGGCCTCGCCCGCCCGTGCCGCCTCGATGGTGGCGTTCAGGGCCAGCAGGTTGGTCTGCCCGGCGATGGCGCGGATGATGTTCAGGATGCCGCCGATCTCCTGCGCCGCGGTGCTGAGCTGCGCCATGACCTGGCGGGCCTCGCCGCTCTTCTCCACCGCTTCGCCCGCGATGCGCGACGCGCCGTTGACCTGGAGCGAGATTTCCCCGACCGCGGCCTGAAGCTGCTCCGCCCCCGCAGCGACGGTCTGGGCGGCGTCCAGTGCGGCTTCGGTGTCGCTGGAAGTGCCGGTGATGCTGTCCTTCACCACCGCGCAGACGCTGTCCAGTTCGCCGACGGTGCGGCGCAGATCCTCGGTGTAGCTGGCGACGCTGTCCACCACGTCGTTCGCCTCGTGGTCGATGGAATCGACCATGGCATCCACGGCCTGGAGCCGTTCGTCGATCAGCCGGTCCCAATAGACGGACAGCGCGGCGTCCAGATCCATCATCACCGCCGACACCACGGCGCGCTGCATGGTCACGATGGAGCCCAGCCGGCTGCCGGTCAGGAAGGACCCGCCCATGCTTTCCGCCAGGGCGGCCATGATCTCGCCCAGGATGAAGGCATAACCGCCGACGTACCAGCTCGGGCTCAGCCCGATGCGGTGATGGGCGATGCCGACGGCGCGCGCGGATTCCTTATAACCGTCGTCGAAGTGGCCTTCGAACAGCCGGGTCCAGTGCGCGATCTGGGCACGCTTGGCCCCTTCGACCTGCTGCGGGCTGGTGAACAGGCTGGCCAGTTCGGGCTGCGACAACGTGCGGGCATAAAAGCGGTCCAGAATCCCCGGCAAGGCTCTGGAAATGATCGGCAGCGCCCGCTGCAGGCTGCTGACCGCTTCCGGTCCCAGGCCGAAATAGGCAGTCTTGGTGGCGTCCAGGGCGCGAAGGGATTCCGACATGGTCCATGTATGTATTTTGTAATGAAGGAGCGTTCACCGATAGCATTTCCGATACGCCAAAGGTATCATTAAAAGGAACCGGCGTGCGACATCCTGTCCCAGATCATGATTAAAAGATGGTTTACTTTGTGGGGCGCACTATGGGACCGAAGTGAATAAGCCTGGAAATACAGACACTTTCCTTAGAACGGGCAGCTTGCGCCGCAGCGGCGCTTTCACGTTGCACAACACCGGTACGCCCCGAGGAGGACGAAACCATTTGTTACAAATGCGCGCAAAAGGCTAACAATGGGTTGCCCTGGGGTTTCCGGGGCGTGACGACGGTTTTCAGGGAGCCTTGCAGCCGATGAACCCCCTCAGGACGCTGAGCCTTGCCACGAAGCTGACAATTCTGTGCACGCTCGGGCTGATCATCCTGTCCGGCGCGTTGACCTATGCGACGGTCATGAAGGTCACCTCCAGCATCAGCAAGGACGCGGGTGAGCGGCGGGAGCAGGCGATCACCAACTTCCGGATGCTGCTCGACCAGAAGGGGTCGGAGTATCGCCTCAAGGACGGTGCCCTCTACATCGACGATTTCAAGCTGGACAACGCCAACGACGTCGTCGACGCCGTCCGCAGCGTGACCGGCGGCGTCGCCACCATCTTCCGCGGCGACACCCGCGTGGCGACCAACGTCCACAACGCGGACGGAAGCCGGGCGATCGGGACGAAGCTGGCGCGCGGCCCCGTCTACACTGCCATCTTCGAGCGCAAGGAGCCCTTCCGCGGCGAGGCCGACATCCTGGGCGAAGCCTATTTCACCGCCTACGACCCGATCACCGACCAGAGCGGCGAGGTCATCGGCATCCTGTTCGTCGGCCTGAAGAAGAGCATCGCCCTGCGCGTCCTGGACGAGGTGATCGCGAACATCGTCCAGGTCGCCTTGGTCATCACCACCGGAGTTGCCGTGGTGATGCTGCTGGTGGTCCGGCGCCAGTTCCGCACGCTGGACCTCATCCGGACCACCATGTTCCAGTTGGCCGATGAACGGTACGAGGTGACGGTGCCCGGTCTGGACCGGCAGGACGAGATCGGCGCCATGGCCAAGACCGTCGAGACCTTCCGCCAGAAGGGAATCGACAACCAGCGCCTGCGCGAGGCGCAGGAGCGCGAGCGGCGGGAGGCCGAGGCCGCCAAGATCGCCGCCCTGGAATCCATGGCCCGCACCGTGGAGCAGGAAACCCGCGCCGCCGTGGACCGCGTCGCCGAACGCTCCGTCTCGATGGACAGCACCGCCCAGGCGATGGCCAGTTCGGCGGAAACCGTCTCCGCCAACTCGCAGAGCGTGGCGGTGGCGGCGGAGCAGGCGCTGGGCAACGCCCAGGCCGTGGCGGCGGCCACCGACCAGCTTTCGGCCTCCATCGCGGAGATCACCAGCCAGGTCGCCTTCTCCAGCCAGATTTCCCGCCGCGCCGTCGAAAGCGGGCGGAAGACCGAAGAGGTGGTGCTGTCCCTGTCCGAAGCCATCGGCCACATCGGCGAGGTCGCCACCTTCATCCAGGACATCGCCAGCCAGACCAACCTGCTGGCGCTCAACGCCACCATCGAGGCCGCCCGCGCGGGCGAGGCCGGCAAGGGCTTCGCGGTGGTGGCGCAGGAGGTGAAGAACCTCGCCAACCAGACCTCCAAGTCGGCGGAGGAGATCTCCCGCCAGATCACCGACCTGCAGAGCATGACCGCCGGGGCCGTGTCGGCGGTGCAGGACATCGGGCGGACCATCACCGAGATCGACGGGGTGGCCAGCAGCATCGCCAGCGCCATGGACGAACAGGGTGCGGCCACCAACGAAATTTCCCGCAACGTCGGCCAGACCGCCGCCGCCGCGCAGGAGGTGTCGGTTCGCATCGCCCATGTGTCGGAGGAAGCGGCGGTGACCGGCAGCCGCGCCGACGAGGTGCGCCGGGTCGCCTCCGATGTCGCGGGGAGCATCGATCAGCTCCGTGAGCTGCTGGTCCGCGCCGTGCGCACCGCCACGCCGGAGGTCGACCGCCGCCGCGCGCCGCGCTTCGCGGTCAACCTGTCCTGCACCATCACCGGGGCGACGGGCACCCTGAAGGGTCACCTCGGCAACCTGTCGGAGGGCGGCGCCACCATCGACGGGCTGGACCGTGCGCAGGTGGGCAGCCGCGGCACGCTGACCATCCCAGGCTGTTCCCTGTCCATTCCCTTTGCCGTTCTGGGGAACAGGGGCCGGGATCTGCATGTCCGGTTCGATCTGACGCCTGACATGGCGGACCGCTTCACGGCGGATTTCAAGCGCATCACCGCCGGCATGCAGCCGCTGCCAACGGCCGCCTGAGGCCGGAAGGTCCAGGCAAAGCAGTGCAGCAGGGAGCCCGATGGCGTTCGCCATCGGGCTTTTTTCGATTTGCGAACCGTCCCCTTGGACAGCCTCATGTGCCTATCCAGTGGACAAGAGCACATTTCCGCGCGCTCCTTTCACACAAGCACAACACGACCGGCCATGGCCTCATGCCGCGGCCAGCCGGGGTCGGAGCGTGTTCTTCGAGCAGGACCGATCCAACCGGGAAAGATCGGCGGACACTCCACACAATAGAACGACCAACTCTTTATCGAGATCTTTTGAAAATAAAGACCGCCGTCATTTCAGACGGCAATGAACCAGGGTCGTTCCGGTCGTGTTGGCCTTTTCGATGTCGGCGTCGCGCAGGTCGGCCCCCGACAGGTTGCAGTTGGTCAGGTCCGCCCCGGACAAACGTGCGCCCCTCAGGTCGGCGCCGCGGATGTCGCTGTCGGCAAGCTGGGCGTTGCGCAGATTGGTCGGCCACATGCGCCCGGTGGACTGGCCGGTCGCCGACAGAAGCTCGATGGCGCGCATCACCGCGTTGCGCATCATAGCGTGCGTCAGGTCGCAGCCTTCGAAGCTGGCGCCGGACAGTTCCGCATTCTCGAAACAGGTTTCGCGCATGCGGCAGCCCGGGAACTGGACGATCTGCAGCTTGCTGTCCCGGAAGCTCGCCCGCGTGAAGTCGCAATTGCGGAAGATCGCCCCGCTCAGGTCGCATCCGTCGAAATCGGTTCCGACGAAGGCGCCGTCCGATACGTCGAACCGCTTGCCCTGCTTGCCGTTGCTGTTGATCCACAGGACATGGCCGTCCAGCCCTTCCCGGATTTCCGGCGGAAAGGCCGACTGGTCGCGGTGGTAGATGGCACCCTGCATCCGCGCCTCCGTCCAATCGGCGGTGGCCATGGCGACGTTGCGCAGTTCCGCATCGCGCATGTCGGCACCCTGGAAGGTGGCCCCAGCGACGGCGGCGTTGTTCAGGATCGCTCCCTTCAGCTTCGCCATACTGAAATCCGCGCCGCGCAGGTCCGCGCCGCTGAGGTTGGCGCCGAACAGTGCGGCGTTGCTGAAATCCGCCCCTTCCAGGCTGGCGCGGGACAGGTTGGCCCCGGTCAGGTCGGCCTCGGTGAAGTTGGCGCCGACCAGCGCGGCTTCCCGCAGCGCGGCTTCCCGCCGGGCCTTGCGCCGGTCCTTCCACAGGACGAGTTGGCCGGGGCGCAGGTCCGCCCGCTCGAACAGGGTGTTGCGCAGACACGCCTTTGTGAAGTTCGCCCCACGCATGTCGGCCCCGACCAGCGAGGCTTCCCGCAGGTCGGCGGACACGAAGCTGGAGCCGAACAGGTCGGCACCATCGAAGTTGCAGCGCCGCAGCACGCTGCGACGGAAATTCGCCCCGGTCAGGATGGCGTCCGACAGCACCAGCCCCGACAGGTCGAAGCCGGTCAGGTCCGCCGCCTTCATCTGAAGGCGTAGGCCGTTCGGTCGCGCCGCCAGATAGAGCCGGTGTGCCCGAATTGCCTGGGCCAGTTCCTCCAGGCTCAGCTCAGCGCCATCGCCCGGCCCGTTTGTCGGGGCAAAGCTCATCCACGTCCCTAACGCCCATCGTGATCGGCCCCAGGTCCGACCCGTGTCAAGCTAGAAACATACGCTCGAAAATGGTTACAAAGTTGTTAATTGATCGACATTTTGATGCGCGGGACCGCAAGGCGCTGATGCCTCCACCCGATCGGCGCGAAAACAACGGCTCTTCCAAGTTTTGTGTGATCGAACAGAAGTTGAGTGGGTGACGCTGAACATCCGTAAATAGGTGCAATCTCCTTTGCGGGCCAGGACCGCCACATGAAGGGAAATCTCCTTCATCATGGTCGCGCCCTTGAACATCTCTCTGTCATCAGGTCGCTGCGCCGTGCACCCAGTTGCGGAAGGTCCAGCACATCACCTCCGGCACCACCACATGGTCGCCGGGGGCCAGCGACTGGAACACCGCCGTCGTCGCCGCCATGCCGGAGGCGAACAGCAACGTGTCCGCTCCATGCTCCAGCGCGCTCAGCGTGTCGGCCGCCGTGTCGAAGGTCGGGTTGTCGGCCCGGGCGTAGATCCGGCCCCGCCCATAGCCGTTGTCGGTGTCCCGCAGGTAGGTGGTGGATGGGTGGATTGGCGGGATGATCGCGCCGGTCGCCGAATCCTCGAACCCCAGGGCGCCGGCCGCCACGGTTTCGGGGCGCCGCGCGGCGTGCGGGGCGGCGGGGGTGTCGGGGGTGTCGGTCATGGGGGGGGGCCTGATCCTCGTTGGCGCCCGTGCCGGTGTTCCGCCGGGCGTGGTTCTGCCAGATCTTGCTGTGCTTTATGCGCAAGCGTGTCAGTAAATTGCGTTGAGTGAACCCTATTCGTTTTATAGACTATTGACAACGACGCGCCGCGGGTTTTGATTGTGTATCGCTGTGCAAAAGAAATCGTAAAAACGAAATAAAAATGTGAAAACAATAGACGTCCGGCGCGGGCCGCTCCGGACGAACAGGAGACGTGTGTCCATGCCCATCCGGAACGGAACGATCCGCAAGTTGATACTGGCCGGGGTTTTCCTGGCCGGCGCCTTGGCTTCAGGTGCCCAGGCGGGCGAGCGGGTGAAGGTCGGCGTCACCGCTGGCGACGGCGAGATCATCTGGGATCAGGTGAAGAAGACGGCCGCCGCCGACGGCATCGACATCGAGGTGGTGGTGTTCACCGACTACGCCTTTCCCAACGCGGCTCTGAACGTCGGCGACCTCGACATCAACGCCTTCCAGCACCGCTTCTTCCTGACCAACCAGAACAAGGCGCGCGGTTACGACATCGTGCCGATCGCCGACACGGTGGTGGCGCCGATCGGCCTGTATTCCTCGAAAATCAAGGCGCTGGCCGACCTCAAGGACGGCGCGCACATCGCCATTCCCAACGACCCTTCCAACGGCGGGCGGGCGCTCCTGCTGCTCCAGGCGCACAAGCTGCTGACCCTGAAGCCGGGCGTCGGCGTCACCCCGACGGGGACCGATATCGTCGAGAACCCGCGCATGCTGAAGCTGACGGAGATCGACGCCGCCCAATCGCCGCGCAGCCTGGCGGACGTGGACGCGGCGGTCATCAACACCAACTACGCGCTCCAGGCCGGCCTGAGCCCCCGCAGCGACGCCATTGCGCAGGAGGCGGCGGAGGGCAACCCCTACGCCAACGTCATCGCGGCGCGCGCCAAGGACAAGGACAGCCCGCTCTACCGCAAGGTGACGGCCATCTACCAGCGGCCGGAGCTGAAGAGCTTCATTCTGGACCGCTTCAACGGCGCGCTGATCCCCGTTTGGTGAGGGTCGCGACCGCCTCCCTTCGCCGATCCCTCGCACGACAGGACGGACCATGCCCGGCCAACGCCAAGACCAACACCATGATCCGGTCCTGCTTCTGGCCGCCGCCTGCGTCCCGACCCCCGAGGCGATGATCCTGATGCTGAGCCAGCCGGAGGCCCCCGCCCCGGACCGCCCCGCGGACGATCCGCCGGTGACCGGCCCGCAGCGGTGGCTCCTGAACGCGTTGATCGCCTCCGGTGCCCTGGCCCTGGCGGCGGCTGTCGCCCGTCTGCCGTCCCAAGGCTGACCCCTCAAGCCCGATTCCAAAAAACAAGAAGGCTCCACCATGCGAACGTCATTCTTTCGGAAAGCAACGCGGTATCTGCTGGCCGGGGCGCTCGGCCTCGCCGCCGGGGTCGGCCTCGCCGGTCCGGCGCAGGCCGGTCCGACGCTGGACGCCATCAAGGCGCGCGGCTTCATCAAGGTCGGGGTCGGCACCGGTCCCGGCTTCTTCTCCCCGGACAGCAACGGCCGGTGGCAGGGCTTCTTCATCGACTTCGGCCGCGCCCTGGCCATCGCCGTGTTCAACGACCCGGAGAAGGTGCAGTTCGTCAATTCCTCCCCGCAGCAGCGGCTGCCGGCGCTCCAGTCCGGCGAGTTCGACATCCTGCTGTCCGGCGTGACCCAGACCGCCGTCCGGGCGACCAAGCTGGGCTTCCACTTCGGCCCGGTCCTGTTCTACGACGGGCAGGGCCTGCTGGTGCCGAAGAAGCTGGGCGTCGGCAAGGGCATCGAACTGAACGGCGCGACCGTCTGCGTGCAGACCGGCACGACGGGTGAACTGAACATCGCCGACTTCTTCCGGCAGAACAGGATCAGCTTCAAGCCGGTGGTGATCGAGGAAACGGCGGAGTTCATCAAGGCCTTCACCTCGGGCCGCTGCGACGTGCTGACCCAGGATTCGTCGGACCTCGCCATCCGGCGCTCGCAGCTTCCGGCACCCGACGATTATGTCCTGCTGCCCGAGCGCATCTCGAAGGAGCCGCTGGCCCCGGCGCTTCGCTATGGCGACGACCAGTGGTTGGAACTGGTCAACTGGGTGGTCTACGCCACCATCCAGGCCGAGGAGTTCGGCATCACCCAGGCCACCGTCGACGCGTTCCTGAAGAGCGAGGACCCCTCCATCCGCCGCTTCCTGGGCGTCGATCCGGTGATCGGCGAGGCGGCCAAGCTCGACCCGAAGGTCTATTACACGATCATCAAGACGCTGGGGAACTACGGGGAAATCTTCGAGCGCAACGTCGGCAAGGGCACCAAGCTGGGCTTCGAGCGCGGCTACAACCAGCCCTGGACGAAGGGCGGCCTGCTCTATTCGCCGCCGTTCCGCTGATCCAGTCCGGTCCGGATCGCATGCCGACCGACGCACGGACCCATCGGACACCCGGCCCTGAACGGCCGGGTGTTCCCGCCCTGCTCGCCGACTGGTGGGGAAACCACGCGGCGGCGCAGATCGCCCTGCTCATCGGCACACTGCTGCTGTTCGGCGCGCTGGGCGGCACCATGGTGGAGAACATGCACCGCTTCGGCATCACGCCGGGCTTCGATTTCCTTCACCGACCGGCGAATTTCGAGATCGGCGAATCCCTGATCGCCTACTCCGCGCGCGACAGCTATGGGCACGCGATCCTGGTCGGGCTGCTGAACACGGTGAAGGTCGCCGTGATCGGCTGCGCCCTGGCCACGCTCCTCGGCGTGGCGCTGGGCATCGCCCGGCTGTCGGGCAACCCGCTGCTGTCCGGCATCGTGCAGGCCTATGTCGAGCTGATCCGCAACACGCCGCTGCTGCTCCAGCTCTTCTTCTGGAGCGCGACGCTGCACGCCTTGCCGCCGCCGCGCCAGGCGCTCCACCCCTTTGCCGGCGTGTATCTGTGCAACCGCGGGATTCTCGTGCCGTCGCTGGCGGAGGAGGCGGACGCCGGCTGGCTGGTGCTGGGGCTCGCGGCGTCGGCCCTCGTGGCCGGTTTCCAAGCCATGGCCTGTCTCTTATAAACATATCCGACCCCACGAG
>JAEYPE010000116.1 GCA_023411035.1 Pseudomonadota bacterium | reverse complement strand
GGCCATACTGGCATGGTGCCTCGGCGCCACTATCTAAAAGCACTTGGAACAAAGCCCATGGCCCGGCGCCGCCGCCCGTGACGAACGGGACGGCGGCGGCGGGCCATGGCCTGTCGTAACTTCGAGGACATGATGGACGATCCTTCCGTCCAACCGATCGCCGACGATCTCGTTCTGCCTTTCCAGATCGAGGCGTCGCGCCTGCGCGGCCGCATGGTGAAGCTGGGGCCGGCGCTGGACGAAATCCTGACCCGCCACGCCTATCCGGAGCCGGTCGCCCGCTTCCTGGCGGAGACGATGACGCTCGCCATGCTGCTGTCCAGCATGCTGAAGTACGACGGCATCTTCACGCTCCAGACCAAGGGCGACGGGCCGATCCGGCTGATGGTGGCGGACATCACCTCGGTCGGCGACATCCGCGCCTACGCCCAGTACGACGAGGCGGCGCTGGCCAAGGCCGCCGACGACGTGGCCATCGCCCCGGCGCCGGCGCTGCTCGGCAAGGGCCACATCGCCTTCACCGTGGACCAGGGCCCGAACACCGAGCGCTACCAGGGCATCGTCGAACTGTACGGCAAGACGCTGGCCGACTGCGTGCAGCACTATTTCCGCCAGTCGGAGCAGATCGACACCGGCCTGACCGTCGCGGTGGACCAGGAAACCCTGCCGGACGGCAGCAAGGGCGCCTGGCGGGCCGGCGGCATCATGGTGCAGCGCCTGCCGCAGGACGCCACCGAAAAGCTGCTCGGCTCCGGCGACGAGGACGCATGGCGGCGCGCCATGGTCCTGCTGTCCAGCACCACCGGCGACGAGCTTTTGGACCCGGAACTGCCGGCCCGCGACCTGCTGTTCCGCCTGTTCCACGAGGACGGCGTGCGGGTGTGGCAGCCCAAGGCCCTGCGCTTCGGCTGCCGCTGCTCGCGCGAGCGGGTGTCGGACATGCTGTCCCGCCTGCCGCGGGACGAGGTGCAGAGCCTGAAGATCGACGATGGGCGGGTCGAGGTGGTCTGCCAGTTCTGCTCCACCGCCTATCACTTCGACGACGCGGACCTGGATCGGGTCTACGGCCCGGCGAAGTAAGGGGCTCCAGGTTCCGGATGCGCTTGGGAAACGGCGCGGCTATAGTGCCGCGCCGTTTTTTCCGTCTCACCGGAGCGATCATGCCCACCCGCCGTTTCGTTCTCGCCGCCGGTCTCGCCGCCATGGCCCTGACGGCCTGCCAGAGCACGCCGCCGCGTCCGGCGCCCCGGCCCATCGACTTTTCCAATTTCGGCCCGATCGTCCTGAACGCGGGCAGCATCGACGTGGTGGACGCTCGCCGTCCCGCCGCCGGAACCTCCGCCGAGCAGCGCGTTCCCGTTCCCCCCGCCGAGGCGGTGCGCCGCTGGACCGGCGAGCGGCTCCAGGCCGCGGGCGGTCCGGGCCGCGTGCGCGTTACCATCCGCGACGCGAGCATCGCGGAGGTCCAGCTTCCCAAGACCGGTGGGGTGAAGGGCTATTTCACCAACGATCAGGCCCAGCGCTACGACGGCCGGATCGAGGTCGAGGTCAGCGGCGAGGTGCCGGGCGAGACCACCTTCCGCGGCATGACCAAGGCGGTGGTGACCCAATCCACAACGGTGCCGGAGAACATCTCGCTGGCCGACCGCGAGGCGACCTTGCAGGATCTCGTCCGCCGCATGATGGACGACCTGAACGCCCGGCTGGACGCCGGCATCCGCAAGGATCTGGCGCCGATGGTGCGGCGGTAACGTTCGGCGGACGGGCACTTGCCCCCTCCCTGACCCTCCCCCGCTATCGCAGGGGAGGGGACTGAACTCCCTCTCCTGCGAAGCGGGGGAGGGAAGGGGTCCGCGGCGCAGCCGTGGGAAGGGTGGGGGCACCGCCGTCCCCAATGCAAAAAGGGCCGCCCACCTGGGCGGCCCTTTCCATTCCGATCCGTCCGGACCCGCTTAGTAGCGGTAGTGGTCCGGCTTGAACGGGCCTTCGACCTTCACGCCGATGTACTCGGCCTGCTTGGCGGACAGCGTGGTCAGCTTGGCGCCGATCTTGTCCAGATGCAGGCGGGCGACCTTCTCGTCCAGGTGCTTCGGCAGGACGTAGACCTTGTTCTCGTAGTTGGCGGCGTTGGTCCACAGCTCGATCTGGGCCAGCACCTGGTTGGTGAAGCTGGCGCTCATCACGAAGCTCGGGTGGCCGGTGGCGCAGCCCAGATTCACCAGACGGCCCTGGGCCAGGACGATCAGACGCTTGCCGTCGGGGAAGACGACCTCATCGACCTGCGGCTTGACCTCTTCCCACTTGTAGTTGCGGAGAGCCTCGATCTGGATCTCGCTGTCGAAGTGGCCGATGTTGCAGACGATGGCGCGGTCCTTCATCTGGCGCATGTGGTCCAGCGTGATGACGTCCACGTTGCCGGTCGCGGTGACGAAGATGTCGCCCTGCGGGGCGGCCTCGTCCATCGTGACGACCTGATAGCCTTCCATGGCGGCCTGGAGCGCGGTGATCGGGTCGATCTCCGTCACCAGGACTCGCGCGCCCTGCGAACGCAGCGAGGCGGCGGAACCCTTGCCCACGTCGCCATAGCCGGCGACCACGGCGACCTTGCCGGCCACCATCACGTCGGTGGCGCGCTTGATGCCGTCCACCAGCGACTCGCGGCAGCCGTACAGGTTGTCGAACTTCGACTTGGTGACGCTGTCGTTCACGTTGATGGCCGGAACCTTCAGCGTGCCCTTCTTCATCATCTCATAGAGACGATGGACGCCGGTGGTGGTTTCCTCCGACAGGCCGCGGACCTCGGCCAGCATCTCCGGATACTTGTCGTGCATGATCTGGGTGACGTCGCCGCCGTCGTCCAGGATCATGTTCGGGACCCAGCCGTCCGGACCGCGCAGCGTCTGCTCGATGCACCACCAGAACTCCTCCTCCGTCTCGCCCTTCCAGGCGAAGACCGGGATGCCGGCGGCGGCGATGGCGGCGGCGGCCTGGTCCTGGGTCGAGAAGATGTTGCAGGACGACCAGCGGACGGTCGCGCCGAGAGCGGTCAGCGTCTCGATCAGCACGGCGGTCTGGATGGTCATGTGCAGGCAGCCGACGATGCGGGCGCCGGCCAGCGGCTTCGTCTCGCCGAATTCCGCGCGCAGCGCCATCAGGCCGGGCATCTCCGTCTCGGCGATGGTGATTTCCTTGCGGCCCCACTCGGCGAGGCTGATGTCCTTGACCTTGTAGTCGGTGAAGTTGGCGGGCGCGGCCATCGGGGGTGTCTCCTGGGCGGCTGTTTGCGGGACAGCAATGAGTCGGGGCGGGCGCACCGGCCCGCTGTGGGGGTGGTGTAGCAGCGCATTTCGAGCCCTGCAAGCATAAAGATATCTTTATATTTGCGGGGTTGGCCCTTCGCCCGAATCCGCCGTCCCGATCGCCGCCGTGCCACAAAGGGCGCCACCGGGTGTTTCCCCGTGCTAAGTGGCTGGCATGATGCAACGGGCGCGGTGCGGGCTCATGGGAGGCAGGGAGCGGGCGATGGCTTTGAAGGGCAA
Organism: Pseudomonadota bacterium; assembly: GCA_023411035.1. Taxonomy (GTDB): domain Bacteria; phylum Pseudomonadota; class Alphaproteobacteria; order Azospirillales; family Azospirillaceae; genus Azospirillum. The sequence goes on along the minus strand of JAEYPE010000116.1, from coordinate 27,424 downwards.
CTGGGCTTCCGGCTTCTGGACGAGGCTCGGCCGCCACGAATTGATGCTTCTCCTCGGCATGGCGGTCAGCGCCGGGCTGATCCTGGCCTTCGCCCTGCTCGCCGGCGAAGTGATCGAGGGGGAAACGGCGGCCTTCGACCGGGCGGTGCTTCTGGCGCTGCGGGTGGCGGGCGACCCGGGAACGCCGCTCGGGCCACCGTGGCTTCGGAACGCGGCGCGCGACGTCACGGCGCTGGGCAGCGTCACGGTGCTGTCGCTGATCACCGCGGTGGCGCTGGGCTTCCTGCTGCTTCAGGGGAAGCGGGGGGCGTCGCTTCTGGTTCTGCTGTCGGTCGGCGGCGGCATGGCCATCAGCAGCCTGCTGAAGAACCAGATCGGGCGGGAGCGTCCGGACATCGTTCCCCATGGCGACATCGTCTTCACCGCCAGCTTTCCCAGCGGTCATTCGCTGCTGTCGGCGGTCGTCTTCCTGACGCTGGGCGCCATGCTGGCACGTTTCGTCGAGCGGAAGCGGCAAAAGGCTTATGTTCTCGTCGTGGCGATGACGGTGACCCTGCTGGTCGGGAGCAGCCGGGTCTATCTGGGAGTCCACTGGCCGACCGACGTTCTGGCGGGCTGGTGCGTGGGGGCGGGCTGGGCCGCGCTGTGCTGGATGGTCGCCCTGTGGCTGCAAAGACGCGGTGCCGTCGAAGCGGAGGATGAAACCGAAGCGGTGCCGGATCGCACTTGACCCCACCCGGCCCCAGCCGATATTTCGGGTGGTTCCACCGTTCAAACCACAGCATGTCGATGTCCAAAGGCACGTTAGACCGCGAAACCCTGCAAGCCGTCGGCGTCCTGAAGCGCGCCGTGGAAGAGGCGCGGGTGCCGGGCGTGCTGGAGTTCCGGCTGCTCTCCAGCGCGCTGAACCGCACGCTGGAATCGGAAGACATGCATGAACTGAACGAGGCCAAGCGCGTTTACGAAACGCTGGACGGCGAATGCCGGACGCTGGTCGTGGAGCGCGCCACCACCCTGGCCCGTGCCGAGGCCGCCGGCCGGCACGCACCGCCTGTGGAGGTGGAAGCCGAGGTGAAAGCCGAGCCCGAATCCAAAGACATGGCGCCCCCCGCCGTTGCCGTTGCGGAGCCGGAACCTCCTGTCGCGCCGCGCGGCGGCAGGGCCATGCGTCCGGCCACCGGCTTCCTGGCGGCGCTGAACGGCGTGCGCAACGCCGCCCGGCCCCAACTCCCGGCGGACGGCGCGTCCGACAGCCGCGCCACCGCGAAGTCGCGGCTGAAGGCGGCGGTGGAGGAGCGGCGGGAAAACGATCAGGCCGCGCGGCTTCACTCCGGTGGCCCCTTGTCGGATGCCGGCTGATGCCGGATGCCGATGGACTCAGTTGAGGAACATGACGGAATGACGGCGTTCAAGGTTGGGGATCAGGTGACGATCCACAACAGCCAGACCGGCCCGGAGAAGATCGCCACGGTCGAAGCCTTCACCGAGGGCAACCGCTGCATGGTGCTGTCGGACGGCTCCAAATGGCGGGCGGACGGGCAGCGCCAGTGGCGCGTCGGCAGCGGCTACTACAAGGGGCCGGTGGTCGAGCGGGCGCGGCCCGGCGATCTGGAGATCGTGGCCCGGCGCCGCGCCATCGGCGCGATCCGCAAGTTCGCCCAGGATCTGAACATGGAAAGCCCCCTGGACGCCGCGGCGCTGACGCGCATCGTCGAGCGGATTCAGGAGGAGCAGGCCGCGGCGCCCAGGAACAGCGCGGCGAAGGACTCCCGTCCGGACTGACCGGCCCATCCTTTTCCGAAAGAGGAAGGGCCGCGCCTTGCGTGTTGCTTGGCATGCGAATGCATATCATTATCATGGTATGCAGCCGTGTACCGGCCACGCAACCGCATTCGGGCTGAAATCCTATGAAGGGCAAAAGGAACGACGAGCCGCCGCGTCCGGAGGAGGCGGCGGCCGATCCCCGCAAGACGGCCCCTCACGTTCAGGTGGACCGGCTGTCGCGCGGGCGGATGATCGTCGCGCTGGACGCCCTGCTGTCGAAACGGAACGTCACGCTGGCCGCCCGCGACCTTGGGCTTCAGACCTCGGCGCTCAGCCGGCTTCTGGCGCAGATGCGCGAGGAGTTCGGCGACCCCCTGTTCATCCGCTCGGGCCGCGGTCTGGTGCCCACCCCCGTCGCGGAATCGCTGCGCCCGCGGGTGCAGGCGCTCGCCCGCGAGATCGATGCCCTGTTCGAACCGCAGGTGGAGCGCCCGGCGGTTGACGAGACCTTCGACGCCCGCTGGAACGTGCCGACCAACATCGACGCGCCGCCGCTCCAGGTTCGGCCCGCCGGGCTGTTGGAGGGGCAGCCGTCCCCCGCGCAATTGGACGCGAAGCTGGAGCGGATCGGGCCGGACGCCCCCGCGCAGGACCGTCTGGCCCGCCACATCGGTGTGCTTGGCATCGCCGGGGGCGGCCACGGACGCCCCCTGACCGCCGAGGAGGCGGAGGAGGCGATGACCGTCATCCTGGCGGGGGAGGCCGATCCGGTGCAGATCGGCGCGCTTCTGGGCATGATGCGCATGCGCGGCTCCACCGCGCCGGAACTGGCCGGGATGGTCCGGGCGATGCGGGCGCATGTCGCCGCCGGGCTGGGCCGGACGATCCAGGCGGATGTGGACTGGCCCTGCTTCACCTCGCCCAACTATCACAACCCGCCCTGGTTCTTCCACGCGGCCCGGCTGGTCTCGCAGGCCGGCTACCGCGTGCTTCTGCATGGCAGCACGGGGTGCAGCGCGGCCTCCGGCCGTTACGAATTCATCGCGCCCACCGTGGGTATCCCGGTCTGCACCAACGCGCGGGAGATCGCGGCGGGGCTGGCGGCCCACAAGATCGCCTATGTGCCGCTGGCCGCCCTGTCCCCGCAAATCTACCGGCTGATCGGGCTGCACCGGCTGACCCAGACGCGCTCCGCCGTGTTCGAGGCGGTGCATCTGCTGAAGCCGGCCAAGGCCAAGACCTCCCTGCTGGGGGCGGCGAAGCCGACCTACCGGGAACTGCACCGCGACGCCGCCCGCATCCTGGGCTGGAAGCACATGGCCGTGCTGGGCAGCGTGCGCGACGTGGCCCAGTTCACGCCCTTCCGCCCCACCTCCATCCATCGTCTGGTCAATGGCGAGGCGGAAGATCTCATGCTGCCCGCCTGCATGGCGGAGCCGCCGCCCACGCAGCGCCCGCGTGGCACCAGCCTGGAATATTGGCAGGGGGTGTGGACCGGCGCCGTGCGCGACGCGCGGGCGGAGCGCATCATCGTCGGCACCGCGGCCTTCGCCCTGTTCGCCCTTCCCGGCGCCGCCGGACCGGACTTCGCCGACGCGCTGCAACGGGCCGAACAGCTCTGGAAGGCCCGCCACGGATCGGCGGCGATGGCGGTGCGGGTCCCGTCCTGACGTATGAAAAACGTCGTTCCGGCGTCGATCCTCCTGTTGAGAATAATTCTTATTATCCGCGTTGCTGCTTTGCAACAGTCCTGCCGCCGCGCCGCCCGCCGCCGCCTCTGAAAGTCTCTGAACAGGCGTTTCAAGTTACGGGAATTCAATGAGAAAAGCCGCTTTCGCCGGGGGCTGTGGGGGCCGCCGGGGCGACCGTCGTTGGCCTCCGCCAAACGGCATATCCCTGCATGAGGTACGGTCGAATGACCGTGATTTTGCAATTTAGAATTATTCTGAATGATCGGCGTTGAACGGCCTCCCTCCCCCCTTGGTAGATACCCGCCGCTGATCGGCGTACCCGCCACGACGAATTTCCGGGAGAGCTTAATGTTGCAATCGAATGTCCCCGACCGCCTCCGGCCCATCATCGCCGGCGCCGCCGCGACGGCGGGGCTGGCGATGTCTTTCTCCACCCTGGCGACGGTGGCGCAGGCGCAGACGACCAGTTCGGGTGCGGGGACCGCGCCGGGCACCACGGCCGGCGACGCCACCGTCCTCGATCCGGTTCGGGTCGGCGCCGACCGCCCGGCGGACACCGGCAACGTGAACGCCAAGCCCACCGGCATCTCCCGCCTGCCCGACACGGTCAAGGACACGCCCCGCGTCGTCAACGTCGTCCCGGAAGAGATCATCGAGCAGCAGAAGGCCACCACGCTGGAGCAGGTCCTGCGCAACGTCCCCGGCATCACCATCTCCTCCGGCGAAGGCAACGGCGGCCAGAGCGGCGACCAGTTCCGCATCCGCGGCCTGACCGCCCGCGGTGACATCTACACCGACGGCCTGAAGGACTTCGGCGTCTACACCCACGACGTCTTCAACACCGAGTCCGTGCAGGTCTTCAAAGGTCCGTCGGGCAACGGATTCGGCGTCGGCAACTCCGGCGGCGTCATCAACCAGGGCACCAAGAAGGCCGGGCTTGAGAAGCGCTACAACGTCGAGCAGTCGGTGGGCAGCGGCCCCGTCTACCGTACCACGGTGGACGTGAACCAGCCGATCAACGAGACGACCGCGCTGCGCCTCAACGGCCTGTTCCACGACCAGGACGTCGCCGATCGCGACGAGGTCGAGGCCAAGCGCAAGGGCATCGCCGCCGACCTGGGCGTGGGCCTGGGCACCCCGACGACCTGGCACCTGAACTATTCCTACCTGAACGGCGAAAAGACGCCGGATCTGGGCCAGCCGATGATCCGCGGCCGCGACGGCATCGTCCGCCCGGCGCCGGAGTTCGGGCTCGACCGGTCCACGTCCTATGTCCGCAACCTGGACCGTGACGACACCAGCAACCACATCGTCACCTCGACCCTGGCCCACGAGGTCAGCAAGAACCTGTCCTTCTACAACGACAGCCGCTACAGCCATTACAAGCGGGACTTCGTCTCCACGGCTCCCGCGGCGCTGACCGCGCCCAACAACACGCTCTTCCTGAACGGCGGCAACCCGGTGATCTCCTACGGCGCCGGCGGCGGCATGGCCTTCAAGCAGAAGGGCTGGGGCGTCCAGAACGTCGCCGGCGTGAAGGCGGAGGGCAATTTCCTCGGCCTCTACCACAAGATGAACGGCGGCCTGGACCTCAGCTATCAGAAGGACGAGCGCCGCGGCGGCAGCTGGGTCAACCGCACCAACACCCAGACCATCCGCAACCCCAGCCACAACTACCCGGCCAACGCCTACCTCACCTACCCGGCGACGGGCCTGCGCGAGGCCAGCGTCGCCAACACCGGCCTGTTCATCACCGACCGCGTGTGGCTGTTCGACCAGCTTTCGGTGCAGGGCGGCCTGCGTTGGGACTATTTCCGCACGACCTTCAAGTCCGCCGACCCGGCGGTGGTGGGCGGCAACGCGACCACCCGCACGCTCAGCCCGTCCGCCAGCCTGATCTACGAGCCGACGCAGGACGTTTCGCTCTACTTCTCCTACGCGCGCTCCAACAAGCCGATCGGCGTGGACATCGCGGCGCAGGTCACCAACGGCACGGCGGAGACGCCGCGCGCCGGGCGTGACTTCGATCCGGAAACGACCGACCTGTACGAGATCGGCGGCAAGGCCGACTTCTTCGCCGGCCGTCTGGGTGTGAACGGCGCCCTGTTCCAGATCGAGAAGGGCAACACCTACTCCGTCGATCCGGCCACCGGCACGATCACCGACGGCTTCTCCGAGGCCGGTCTGGGCACTCGCGTCCGCGGCTTCGAGGCCGGGATGAGCGGCAAGGTGGTCGAGGGCTGGAGCGTCTACGCCAGCTACGCCTACCTCGACGGCGAGATCAAGGAGTCGCGGACCAACGCGGCGGTCGTCGGCAACGAGGCCCCGAACGTTCCGAAGCACAACGCCAGCCTGTGGACGACCTACGAGTTCAACGCCGGTTTCGTGCCCGGCAAGTTCCTGGTCGGCGGCGGCATCCAGTACGCTTCGGAATACTGGGCCGACAGCGCGAACACCGCCCGTGTGCCGGAGACGGTCTCGCTGGACAGCGTTGTGTCCTATGAGATCAACAACCTGTCCCTGGCGCTCAACGCCTACAACCTGACCGATCACCGCAACTACGCCTCGGCCTTCAACGCCTCGCGTGCGGTGCCCGCGGCGGGCCGTACCTTCATGCTGACCGCCGGCGTGACCTTCTGATCCCGGCAAAGGCCGAACCGCTCCCCGGACCATCCTCCGGGGGCCGGTCCGGCCTCTTTCTTTTCATAAGGAACCCTCCCCGTGCTTCTGCAAATCCCTGACATCCTGACCGCCGACGAGGTTGCCCATTGCCGCGCGGTGCTGGAGGCGTCGCCCTGGGTGGATGGCCGCGTCACCGCGGGCTCCCAGGCGGCGCATGCGAAGAACAACCTGCAGATCCCGGAGGAGAGCGACACCGCCCGTGAACTGGGCGTGGTCATCCTGAAAGCGCTTGGCCGCAATCCGGCCTTCAATTCCGCGGCCCTGCCGCTGCGCGTCCTGCCGCCCATGTTCAACCGCTACGACCTGGACATGACCTACGGCAACCATGTGGACAACGCCATCCGCGCCATTCCGGGCACCGGCGGCATGCGTATGCGGGCCGACGTGTCCACCACGATCTTCCTCAGCGACCTCGACGAATATGACGGCGGCGAACTGGTCGTCGAGGACACCTACGGCACCAAGGGCGTGAAGCTGCCGGCGGGGCACGGGGTGGTCTATCCGTCCAGCAGCCTGCACCGGGTCACTCCGGTCACGCGCGGCTCGCGCTGGGCCTCCTTCTTCTTCACGCAGTCGCTGGTCAAGGACGACGGGCTGCGGGCGATGCTGTACGACCTGGACGTCGCCATCATCGATCTGCGCCGGGATGTGGGCGACCAGCACCCGTCCGTTCTGGCTCTGGTGAACCACTATCACAACCTGCTGCGGCGCTGGGCGGAGGTGTGATGGATGGGGGCGTGACCGGCGCAGCCGCGGCGGACCTTTCCACGGAGGGGCCGGACATCATCGACGTGCAGCTCGCCCTGGGGCAGCAGTGCCTCGACCGCGGCGGGGCGGAGCAGGCGCGGGCGGTGGAGTGGTTCCGCATCGCCGCCCGCAGCGGCGACGCCCGCGCGGTCAACATGCTGGGGCGCTGCCACGAGCACGGCTGGGGCGTTTCCGCCGATCCCGTCCAGGCCGCCGCCTATTACCGCCGGGCCGCGGAGCTTGGCGATGCGTGGGCGCCGTTCAATCTGGCCGACCTGCATTGCCGCGGCGTGGGCGTTCCGGCGGACGACGCCGAAGCTTACCGGCTCTACGCCGACGCCGCCCGCAAGGGCAACGTGAAGGCGCTGAACATGCTGGGCCTGTTCCACGAGGCCGGGCGTGCGGTGCCGGAGGACGGTGCCGGCGCCCGCCGCTTCTTCCAGGCCGCCGCCGAGGGCGGGGACTGCTGGGGCCGCTTCAACCACGCCCGTCTGCTGGTGCAGGACGGGCGGACGGAGGAGGCGCTGGCGTGGTTCGCGCGGGCGCTGGAAACCGGCTTCCCCGACTTCTACCGCGGCATGGCCGCCGCCCTGGCCGACCAGCCCGATCCCCGGCTGCGCGCGCTGGCGCAGAGGGCCGCGGCGCTGGCCGGGAGCGGTCTCTAATTTCAAGGATTCCGGCGATGAGCGTTCCTGCCGACACCGTTTCGCTCTATGACTACGAACGCCATTTCACCGCGCGCGTCGATGCGGCGACCCGCGCCTACATCGCTGGGACCGGAGCGGATGGCATCACCCGGCAGGCCAACCGCGACGCCTATGACCGGATGCGCGTGATGCCCCGCGCGCTGCGCGACCTGTCGCGGGCCAGCGCGGCGACGACGCTGTTCGGTCAGGACATGCCCTATCCCATCCTGATCGCGCCCATGGCCTTCCACCGGCTGGTCCACCGCGACGGCGAGCGGGCGACCGCGCAGGCGGCGGGCCTGACCGGCACCTGGATGACCGTCAGCACCCAGTCCAGCGTGACGCTGGAGGAGGTCGCGGCGGCGGCGGGCGGGCCGTTGTGGTTCCAGATTTACACCCAGCCGCGGCTTGAGGACACGCTGACCCTGGTGCGGCGGGCGGAGGCGGCGGGCTACCGCGCGCTGGTGCTGACGGTGGACGCGCCGGTCAGCGGCCTGCGCAACATGGAGCAGCGCGCCGGCTTCCGCCTGCCGGACGGCATCGCTCCGGTCAATCTGGCCGGTCTGGCGCCGGACGGCTTCACGCCGTCGCGGCCCGGCAGCCCGGTCTTCCAGGGTATGCTTCACGCCGCCGCTACCTGGGACACGGTGCGCTGGCTCTGCGCCGGGACGCGCCTGCCGGTGCTGCTGAAGGGGATCATGAACCCCGACGACGTGGACCCCGCCGTCGAGGCCGGGGCGGCGGGGATCATCGTGTCGAACCATGGCGGGCGGACGCTGGACACGCTGCCCGCGGTGGCGGAGGTGTTGCCGCTGGTCGCCGCCCGCGCGGCGGGTCGCCTGCCCATTCTGGCGGACGGCGGCATCCGGCGCGGCACCGACATCCTGAAGGCCATCGCGCTAGGGGCGGACGCCGTTCTGGTGGGCCAGCCGGTGCTGCACGCCCTGGCGGTCGGCGGCATGGCGGGGGTGGCCCACATGCTGACCATCCTGCAAACCGAGTTGGAGGTCGCCATGGCGCTCAGCGGGCGGGCGCGGCTGGCCGACATCGACCGCTCGGTGATCTTCGACCCGCCGCGCTTCTGACGCGCCTTACTGGTAATAAAGCGCGATGCGCTGGCCGCCGGCCTCCATCACCTGGGCGTCCACGCCGTAGACGTCGCGGATGACCTCCGGGGTGATGATCTCCTCCGGCGGCCCCTGGTGCACGACCCGCCCGTCGCGCATCGCGACGATCCGGTCGGAGTAGCAGGAGGCGAAGTTGATGTCGTGCAGCACCAGCACGACCGTCTTGCCGAACTCGTCCGCGGTGCGGCGGAACAGCTTCATCATCGCCACGGCGTGCTTGACGTCCAGGTTGTTCAGCGGCTCGTCCAGCAGGATGTATTCGGTGTCCTGGCACAGCACCATGGCGATGAAGGCGCGCTGGCGCTGGCCGCCCGAAAGCTCGTCCAGGAAACGGCCCGCCAGCGGTTCCAGGTCCAGATAGCGCAGGGCGTTGCGGATGTGCTCGCGGTCGGCGGCGGTCAGGCGGCCCTTGCTGTGCGGATAGCGCCCGAAGGCGACCAGATCCTCCACCGTCAGGCGGGACATGATGTGGTTGTCCTGCCGCAGGATGGACAGGCGGCGGGCCAGCACGTCGCCGGGGGTGGTGGTCACGTCCATCCCGTCGATCTCCACCGTGCCGGCGGTCATCGGCAGCAGGCGGCTGACGATCGACAGCAGCGTCGATTTGCCCGCCCCGTTCGCCCCGATCAGCGAGATCACCCCGCCCGCCGGAAGCGACAGCGTCACCCCGTCCACCACGACGGTGCCGTTGTAGGACTTCTTGATGTTCTTGACGTCGATCATCGGGACGAACCCCGCACCAGGATGAACAGGAAGGCGAGCCCGCCCACGAACTCGATGACGATGCTGAGCGCCGCGTTGTAGCCGAACACCCGCTCCAGGATCAGTTGCCCGGCGACCAGCGTCAGGATGGCGATCAGCGCCGCGGCGGGCAGGATCAGGGCGTGCCGGTGCGACCGGATCACCAGATAGGCGAGGTTGGCGACCAGCAGGCCGAAGAAGGTCACCGGCCCGACCAGAGCGGTGGACACCGACACCAGGATGGCGACCATCACCAGCACCGTCATGACCGCGCGCCGGTGGTCCACCCCCAGATTGATCGCGGCGTCGCGCCCCAGCGCCAGCACGTCGAAGCTGCGCCTCCACCGCCAGCCCGCCAGCGACACCGCCAGCACGACCAGCGCCGACACGGCCAGCAAATCGCCGTCCACCCGGTTGAAGTTGGCGAACAGCCGGTCCTGCACCGTCAGGAAGGCGTTGGGGTCGATGATCCGCTGGAGGAAGTTGGTCAGGCTGCGGAACAGCACACCGAAGACGATGCCGACCAGCAACAGCAGGTGAAGGCTGCGCCGGTTGTCGCCGCGCCCCGCGCCGTTGAACAGCCACCAGTAGAGCAGGCCGGAGAAGACGACCATCGACGCCACCTCCACGCCGAAGCGCAGGCGGGGGTCCAGTGACGCCACCAGACCGCTGCCGAGCCAGAATACCAGCCCGGTCTGGATCAGCCGGTAGAGGAAGTCGAACCCCATCACCGAGGGGGTGAGGATGCGGTTGTTCGTGATGGTCTGGAACAGCACGGTCGAGACGGCGATGGCGTAGCCGACCAGCACCATCGCCGCGACCTTGGTGCCGCGGAAGGCCAGGATGAAGTCCCACTTGCCCCGCGCGCCCAGCGTCATGAACAGCGCGATCGACAGCAGGGTGAGCGCCGACAGTGCGCCCAGCACCACCGGCGGCGACAGGATGCGGCGGTCAGCCGGCATTGCCGTTCCTCCGCAGCAGCAGATAGAGGAACAGGGCGCTGCCGATCACCCCCATCATGGTCCCGATCGGAATCTCGTAGGGATGGATCACCAGCCGCCCGGCGATGTCGCAGGCCAGCACCAGCCCGGCGCCCATCAGCGCGACCCAGGGCAGGGACCCGCGCATGTTGTCGCCGCGGATCAGGCTGACGATGTTGGGAACGATCAGCCCCAGGAAGGGAATCATCCCGCAGGTCGCGATCACCGCCGCGGTGGTCATCGACACGATGACGAGGCCCAGCGCCATCACCTTGCGGTGGTCGATGCCCAGGTTGGTGGCGACGTCCCGGCCCATTCCGGCGACGGTGAAGCGGTCCGCCGCAAGGTAGGCGACGCCGGTCAGGGCGAAGCTGACCCACAGAAGCTCGTAGCGGCCCAACAGGATGGCGGAGAAATCCCCCATCTCCCATGCCCGCACGGACTGCATCAGGTCGTGGCGGTAGGCGATGAACTCGGTCATCGCCGTGATGACCCCGCCCAGCATGATCCCGACCAGCGGCACCACCAGCGGCGAGCGCAGCGGCACCCGGCGCAGGATCGCCAGGAACAGCCCCGTCCCGGCCAGCGCGCACAGGCTCGCCGCCGCCATGCGCCCGATGACCGGGGCCTCCGGGGCCAGCAGCGAGACCATCATCATGCCGAAGATCGCCGATTCCGCGGTCCCGGCGGTGGACGGCTCCACGAAGCGGTTGCGGACCAGCATCTGGAGGAGCAGGCCGGACACCGCCATGGCGGCGCCGGCCAGGATCAGGGCCAGCGTCCGGGGCAGGCGGCTGACCAGCAGGACCAGCGCCGCCTGATCCGCCGCACCGTCCCCGAACAGCGTCCCGACGCCGACGTCGCTGACGCCGACGAACAGGCTCCAGCCGGCCAGCAGGCCGACGCCGGCCAGGGCGAGTGGGAGGGGCTTCACGGCAGGGTGCATCAGGACTTCTTGGTCAGCGCCGCCGTCAGGTTGTCCACGTCCTTTTGCAGGGACGCCAGCCCGCCGCCGACCACGTACCAGCTTCCGCCGTCCAGATGGACGACCTGATTCTTCTGCCACGCGGTGGTGCGGCGCACGATGTCGTTGTCCAGGAACTGCCGCGCCGGCTTGCCGTCCTGCCCGATGGCGGCGTCGCGGTCGATCACGAACAGCCAATCCGGGTTGGCCTGCAAAATGAACTCGAAGGAGATGGCCTGTCCGTGATTGGAAACCTTCAGGTTCTCCACGGCGGGACGGATGCCGAATTCCGAATGCAGGATGCCGAAGCGCGAGCCGACGCCATAGGCGCTCATCTTGCCGCCGGTGGTCAGCACCAGCAGGCCGGTTCCGGCGTTGGCCGCCGTCGCCTTCAGCGCGGCGATGGAGGCGCGAAGCCGGTCCACCCGCTGCTTCACCATGGCGGTCTTGCCGAAGATGCGGCCCAACGTCTCCGCGTTGGCGATGGAGCTTTCCAGATAGTCGTTCGGATCGACCGTCAGGTCGATGGTCGGCGCGATGCGTGACAGATCGGCGTATTTCGGGGCGGAGCGGCCCCCCACGACGATCAGGCCGGGTTCGGCGGCGTTCACCGCCTCGTAATCCGGCTCGAAGAAGGTGCCGATCTTCTTGTAGGAAGGCCCGTCGTACTTGGCGAGGTGCGGAGGCTTCAGGCCCGTGGGCACCCCGGCGACCGCCACGCCCAGCGCGTCCAGCGTGTCCAGCGAGGGCATGTCGAAGACCAGGACGGGGCCGAAGTTCGGCGGAAGCCGGGTTTCGCCTTGCGCGTGCCGCACCGTCATGTCCTGGCTGTGGCCCGGAACGGGCGCGAGGGCGGCGAAGCCGAAAGCCGCCGCGGTCATGGCCATGGCGTGGCGTCGGGTCACGTTCATCCTTGAATCTCCTCAACTTTGCCGGGTCGGAGCGTGCCGGAAGGGGGAACACTGTGGTCCCGATGCCTGTCGATCGTCAATGCGAATCGCTCTCATTCGCACTATGTTCGCAAGGCGTGGCTTCGGAGCTGTTATGAAGCCTCCACAAACGAACCACATCACTGCACACAGGGAGGATCATCATGGGACATGTGAGCAGCGTCCGCGTGCCGACCGCCAACGGCAGCCGCTACCTCCAGCAGCTCTGCAAGCACTGGGCGCACAATCTGACCGTGGAATACACGCCGGAGGCGGGCAGCGTCGTCTTCCCGCGCAACGCCCGCGGCGCCGATTGGCCGGGCGACGCCATCCTGACGCTCCAGGCGCAGCCGGACGGGCTGGATTGCCGTCTGGACGCTAGTTCCGCGGAGCATCTGGCCGCGCTGAAGGGGGCGCTGGAACGCCACCTCGACCGTTTCGCCTTCCGCGAGGTTCCGCTGACCTACGCCTGGCGGGACGAAGCGGCGGCCTGACGCAACCATTTTGCCATCAGGCATCTTGCCATCAGGGGGGTTCTGTCACCGGTATGTTCACGCGTATGCATGGATATGCCCTGAACAGCTCATCCTGAATACCGGAAGAACCAGCCTGAACGAACAGGGGGGGCAGGAGGTTGGACCATGCGCGAAGCGCGGCATGGTGGAGCAGACCGTTTTTTCCGGCTGGCGTGCCGTCATGGCCGCCTGCACCGCCGCGGCACCGGCTCCGTCGGGCTCGGTCTCAACATTGCGAACAATCTGGCGTCGGGCCGGCTGGGCGGCACGCTGTCCATCGCCTCCCGTGCCGGGGGCGGCACCCTGGCGACCCTGCATGTGCCGCCCCATACCCCGCCGGACCTCTGGGACGGTCGGAAAACGATCGTTCCCATCGTTTTCCGACCGTGAAGGCCGGTGGGCCTTACTGGCCCTTGCCGTCCGAGGAAACCACGGCCGACTCGTCGGAGGAAGCGGCGGCGGACCCGCTGGCCGCCTTCTTCGCCGGGCTGCCGGGCATCCACCAGCGGCGCGCCTCGGCCTCGGCCTCGCCCGGCGCCGCTTCGGCGCTGGTTTTCAGCATCGAGAAGACGATGGAACCGCCGACCAGGAAGGCCGTGATGCCAAGCGCCACCGCCGTCGGCATCTTGTAGATGTCGATCATCAGCATCTTGGCGCCGACCACCACCAGCACCAGCGACAGGCCGTATTTCAGGTAATGGAAGCGGTGGATGATCGAGGCCAGCGCGAAATAGAGCGCGCGCAGGCCCAGAATCGCGAAGACGTTGGAGGTCCAGACGATGAACGGATCGGTGGTCACCGAGAAGACCGCCGGAATGGAGTCCACGGCGAAGACCAGATCGGTGAATTCGATCAGGATCAGCACCAGGAACAGCGGCGTCATCATCCGCACGCCGTCGCGCATCACGAAGAAGTGCTGCCCCTCATACCCTTCGGTCATGCGGAACCGGGAGCGGACGAACCGGACGATCCGGTTGTTCTCCATGTCCGGCTCCTCGTCCACCGACATCAGCATCTTGATGCCGCTGAACACCAGGAAGGCGCCGAAGATGTAGATGATCCAATGGAATTCCTGGATCAGCGCCGTGCCCGCCACGATCAGCACGCCGCGCATCACCAGCGCGCCCAGGATGCCCCAGAACAGCACCCGGTGCTGGTACTGCGGCGGCACCGCGAAATGCGTGAAGATCAGGGCGATGACGAAGATGTTGTCGACGCTCAGGCTGTATTCGATCAGGTAGCCGGTCAGGAACTCCAGCCCCTTCTGGGAGCCCTGGAAATGAAAGACGCCGGCGGCGAAAATCATGGCGAGCGTCGAATAGGCCGCGCAGCGCATGAGCGCCTCGCGGCCGGAGATCACATGGGATTTCTTGGAAAATATCCCAAGATCAAAGGCCAAAAGCACGCCGATGAAGGCGGCGAAGCCGGCCCACATCATGACGGTCTCGTTCATGGAACTGTCCCTTGCTGCATGCCCTCCGCTCCCGCAAGCGGAGATAACGATCGTCACATGAGCAGTCCGACATCACCGATTCGCCACGGCGGGACGCACCGGCCAGAGGGGCCCGGACTGGAGTTGCGGCCGCCGGACTCGGCGGCCAATGGGAACGCGCGCGCAACGGTGCAGCCGCGGCGCGTCAGGATGCGCCGTCTCCATCGTTCGTCGTGGAGATGCGGCGTCCGGTCAGTTTGAGTTCTTTGTGCGGTCCATGATGACGTCTCCCAAAGGCCCGTCGGGTGCCGTCGTCCGGCAGGGGACCTTGTGGGGAGCGGGACCCAGGGGGAAGGAAGGGGCCGGCTTCCGCAAGGCCGCGCCAAAGCGACGGCTCAATGGAAAGTCCGACATCACAGCGCCGGGCGACGCTGCCAGAGGGGCCCGGACCTCGACAGCAGATATAATCCGGCGGCGGTCCGTCAGCAAGGGGGAAGCGGCGGGCGTTCCGCCGCGCCCTCATGCGAGGAGTGCGGGGAGCGGGGCGCAGACCAGCGCCGCCGGGCCGAGCCTCAGCGCCGCCCGCGGCGCGTGGGGCAGCAGCAGCAGCAGCACCGCGGCGGCCAAGGTCAGCAGCCCCAGCCATGCCGGAAGACCAATGGCCCATCCCCAGGCCATGACCGCGGGCGGCAGCGACAGCCCGAGCACCAGCCATCCCGCCCAGCCCAGCAGACGGCTGGTCCGGGCGGAGGGGCGTCGGGCGAAGATCTGCTCGTGATGGCGGTCCATGGCGAGCGCCAGGGCCAGGAAGCCCGCATAGGCGATGCACAGCGACGACAGGATCATGTCAGCTCCTCCGCGACGGGGCCGGCGGGCAGGATGGCGGCGGGGGCCGCCTTGCGGGAAAAGGTGTTCCGCCCGACCTTGCGCGCCGCGAAGCCCAGCAGCAGGCCGGCCGCCAGAACCGTCAGATCGAAGCCGGCCAGAATCCAGTTGCCTGCCGGAAGGCTGTTGCCCAGATGACCGGCGGCGGTGGCGAAGTTCAGAACCGGCAGCAGCGCGAACAGCGCCGCACCGGCCCACAACTGCTCCGCCCAGCCGCGCCGCGACGGGCGCAGGGGTGCGTGCAGAAGGGCGGCGGCCCAGACCGTGAAGAACACCCCGATTTCCCATCCCGCGCGTTCCTCCAGCCCCACCGGCAGCAGGCGGTTCGCCCAGAAATAGGCGGCGACGGCCAGCGGCAGCCCGGCCACCACACCGATGTTCAGGCGGTCGGCCAACCGGTGCCCGAAGGGCTCGGGGCCGTCCGCCCGGCTGCGCTGGGAGCGCCGCTTGACCACCCACAGGATCAGGCCGCTGCCGACCATCACCGTCCCGGCGACGCCGGAAACGAAGAACAGCCAGCGCATCCCCGGCCCGGCGAAGCGCGCCAGATGCATCCCCATCAGATAGTTGCCGGTCGCCATGGCCCCCGGCTGCGGGTCCGCCGGGGGAACCTCCAGCGCCCGCCCCGTCACCCCGTCGAACAGCAGCCGCTCCGTCGCGGCGCCGCGCCCGATGGAGTCGGACACCGCCGGCCTCAGTTCGATGGTGGCGTTGGCGCGGCCCGGATTGGTGACGGTGATGCTGCCCGTCCCGCCGCGGTCGGCCCATTGCCGCTCCGCCTCGGCCAGCAGGGGCGCCACCGGGGTCAGCGGAGCCGCCTGGGGCGCGGGCCGGGGCGTCGGAGCCGCGCGGCGGAACCCGCTTTCCGCGACGTAAGCCTGCCGGTTGCCGTCATAGGCGAGATCGACCGCCCAGGGCATCAGCATCGTCATGAACAGCAGCAGGCCCGAATAGGTGATCATCAGGTGATAGGGCAGCGCCAGCACCGCCGCCGCCACATGCCCGTCCATCCAGGAGCGCAGCGGCGACTTCTCCGGCCGGAAGGTGAAGAAGTCCTTGAAGATGCGGCGGTGGGTGATGATCCCGCTGACGATGGCGACCAGCATCGCCATGGTGGCGATTCCGACGATCCAGCGCGCGGCCTCGCGCGGCATCCCGTACAGCTCGAAATGGAAGCGGTAGAGGAAGTTGCCGCCCGCCGTCTCGCGCGGTTCCAGCACCTCGCCCGTTCCGGCGTCAAGCGTGGCGCGCTTCAGGGCGGCGCGGTCGTTCGGCTTGGCGTCCGCCGGGCGCCAGGAGGCCGACACCGCCGGGGACCGCTCGCCGGGTAGCGTGATGGTCCACTGCGCAGCACCAGGGGCGAGTTGGGCCATGCGCTCCACCGCCCGTTCGGCGGTGGCGGGGCCGGGCGCGGAGCCGTGAAGCTCCGGCTGCATCCAGACGGTCACCTCCTGCCGGAAATAGGCGATGGTGCCGGTCAGGAAGACGGCGAACAGCAGCCAGCCGAGCAGCAGACCCGCCCAGCCGTGCAGCCACGCCATGGATTGGCGGAACCCGTCCTTCATGACGGCGCCCCCTGTTGCAGACCGTGCAGCAGCCAGGTTCCGCCGCCCAGCAGCAGGGTGGGCACCAGCAGCCCCGGCCAGACCCGCCGCGGGCGGACCGAGAAGGCCCAGACGATGGCCCCGGTGTGGATGGCGAAGGACAGCATGGTGGCGGTGTAGACCGCCTCCGCCCGCGGGACCGCCAGGGCGAAGGGCAGGGCGAGGCCGAGGAACATGGCCGCCGCCGCCGCCAGGGCATAGCCGCCGCCGATGCCGGCGAGGCTGCGGGAGGCCACGTCCAGGCGCTTGCGCCCGTCCGCCCCGCTCAGCCCCAGTTTCAACCGTGAAGGGAGAGTCGTCATAAGTAGAGGTCACCTGCGCGTTCAGGACGGTCCGCCGCGGGGTGCCCTGTCCGGCCCCCCCGCATCACGCTCGGCGGTCATATTCCTGAAAAGGCGGTGAGGCGTCCATAAAAATGAGAATGACTCTCATTATCTTGGCTGCTTGGTGCGACCGTCAGCCGCGGCGCAGGGCTCCGGTTTCGTCGACCCGGCGCAGGGCGGCCAGTTCGGACTCCGTGGGCTCGGGGACCGGACCGGCGCCGGGGGCGATCTTCAGATCCCATCCGGTGTTGGCCCGGATTTCCTCGATGCCGGAGAAGGCGTACCAGCCGTCCAGTTGGAATTCCTTGCTGTCCGGATCGGGGCGCAGGATGCCCAGCGTCGTCACGATGGCGCTCGGGCCGCCGCCAACGAAGCCGTAGCGGTCGCGGGCGTTGCCGCCCTCCAGATAGCCGGGGGAGCTGATGTAGTCCACCTCAGCGGCGAAGCGCTTGCGCTCGTGGGCGGCCATGATGACGTAGCGCTTGGCGCCGCAGGCGATGTCGTTGGCGCCGCCGGCCCCGGTCAGGCGGGTCTTCGGCGGGCGGTAGGAGTCGCCGATGGGGCCGTCCCAGATCCCGGTGGTGTTCACGTTGCCGAAGCGGTCCACCTGTGCCGCTCCGATGATGCCGACGTCGCAGCGCCCAGACGCCACCAGACAGCCCAGCGCGTCGATGGCCGACGTGAAGCTGGTCGCGTTGGCGGAGATGCGGTTGCACTCGATGCCCCAGGGCAGGCCGCCGACCGGCGTCGCGCCGTAGATGCCGCCTTCGGTCATGGAGCGCACGTTAGGGGCATGGTGGGCCTGGGCGAAGAAGCCGGCCAGCATGGACAGGCCGACGCCGAAGATCGCCAGTTCGCCGTCGCGGATCTCGCGGCCCGTGGCGATCGCCATCATTTCCTGGCGGGTGTAGGGCTGGGTCACGCGCGTTCTCCCGTGGACTGAAGGGCCGCAATGGCGGACTCGGGCAAAATCCAGCGGCGGTAGGGGTCGAGCAGGAAGGCGGTCTGCGTGTCGGCCAGCGCGGCGCGGCGCTCCTCGCCGATCAGCGCCAGATAGCCGTCAAGCCCGTCGTAGGAATCCACGAAGTCGCGCCGGTACTGGGCCGTGCCCTCCTCGGTGGCGAGAGCCTTGTTCATCAGGCGCATGTGCTCCTCGTCCACGTCGTACATGCCGGGGGAGCTTTGCGGCCAGGCGGCGAAGGGCCAATGGACCACCGCCTCCACCACGATGTCGGGGATGCGCACCAGATTGGGGAACTGGCGCATGCAGGCGGGATCGACGATGGCGTCGGCGAGCAGCACCACGCGCTTGGCGGCCCGCGACAACTCGTACCGGCTCCATTCCGTGCCCAGCATGATGGCGTTGCCCTGCGGGTCGGCCAGCGTCACATGGATGGCGGCGATGTCGGGCTTCAGCGGGCTGAACACGCCGACGGGCCGCCCGCTGAACGGGTCGGTGACGGTGGGGATCTTGGCGTGCGCCGGATGGTCGTCGGGGGCGAAGGCGCTGCGGTCCTGGATGTCCGAACCGATGTTCACGGTGGCCGGGGCGAAGGGCCAGTTCAGCGCTCCAGCGAGCAGCCGCAGCGGCATCGCCAGATTGGAATAGTCGTCCAGCGCCAGCCGGCCCGACTCCACGGCGCGGCGCAGCCCGTTGGCGAAGCCGAACACCTCCAGCCCGGAGAAGCCGCATTCCGCCCTGGTCACCGCTCCCGTGGCGGCCAGGAGGTTGAGCTGCTGGCTGTTGCAGTGGAAGACGGCGTGCAGGTCCCGGCGCCCCTGGCGCAGCAGTTCGCGCCCGAAGGCGACGGCATCGGACCCGATGGGCAGCGCGGCGCCGCTCGCGTACTGCATGCCGTCCCACGTGTAGCGGCGCACCGCGTCGGAGAGGGAAATCAGTTTGCTGTGCGCCATGCGCGATGTCCTTCGGTGTGATTTGCAGACTCAATACACAGCGCTGTTGCGTAGTGCATCTTCTAATTATACCTTCAAAGTAGACTTAATGACTCCAGACCTACAGACGAGAGAAGCATGTCCCGCCTCGCCCCCGCCGTGAGCTTCGGCCTGATCACCCTGTCCATCGGCGCGGTGTCCACGCTGCTGCTGTGGAGCGTCATGGCGCAATGGCCGCATTGGACGCGCTATGGCACGCCGATGGCGTGGTTCAACGTCGGCTATGGGCTGGAGCGGCTGGGGTTCGATCTGGCCTGGGTCGACGCGTGCCGCACCGACCCGTCCTGGCAGGAGTTTCATCGCGCCGCCACCTGGGTCCTCGGCAGCAACCTGACGGTCGGGCTGCTGGTGATGGCGGCGGTGACCATTCCGCTGTCGGTCTGGCTGGCGAACAGCCTGGAACGCGTTCTCCTCCCCCGCCGGTGAGCGGAGGAGGAACACGGAGGAAAGCCGGTTACCAACTCCCGGCGAGGCCGAGCAGTTCTAGCGCCTTGTGGCGCAGCTCCACCAGCACCGGGTCGTCGCGGTGGCGGGGATAGGGGCGGTCGATGGTCATCTCCGCCTTGATGCGGGCCGGGCGCTCGCTGAACACGATGACGCGGGTGGCCATCAGCAGCGCCTCTTCCACGTCGTGCGTCACCAGCAGGGCCGTGAAGCCGGCGCGCCGCCACAGCGCGACGATCTCACCCTGCATCTGGATGCGGGTCAGGCTGTCCAGCTTGCCCAGCGGCTCGTCCAGCACCAGCAGGCGCGGGTCGTTGACCAGCGCGCGGGCCAGCGCCGCGCGCTGCGCCATGCCGCCGGACAGTTGGTGCGGGTAGGCCTTGGCGAAGCCGTCCAGCCCGACCAGCCGGAGCGCCTCGTCCACCCGCCGGCGCCGCTGGCGGAGAACGCCCTGCGCCTCCAGCCCCAGCGCCACATTGTCCCAGACGGTGCGCCAGGGGTAGAGCGTCGGGTCCTGGAAGACCACCACCCGCGACGGGTGCGGCCCGGTGATGGGCAGGCCGTCGGCCAGAATTTGCCCCGACCGCGGCGGCTCCAACCCGGCCACCAGCCGCAGCAGCGTGGACTTGCCGCAGCCCGACGGGCCGAGCAGCGCCACGAACTCGCCCGGCTTGGCGTGCAGGCTCACCTTGTCCAGCACGGGCAGCGGCGCGCCGTGCAGATCGAAGGCGTGGCTGACGTCGCGGACGTCCAGTTCCAGACCGGCCGGCAGTTCCTGTTCCAGCGCTACCATTTCATCATCCCCTTCTGCCAGGCGAGCAGGCGGTCGCGCACCTTGAACAGCAGCGTGACCAGACCGGAGCACACCAGCGCCGTCACCAGCAGCGCCGCGTACATGTTGGCGTAGGCCGCCCAGCCCTGCGCCCATTGCAGGTACCAGCCGAGACCGGCCTTGACGCCCATCATCTCCGCCACCACCAACACCGCGAAGGAGCCGCCGAGGCCCATGAACAGGCCGACGAAGACGTGCGGCATCGCCGCCGGCACCGCCACCTTCAGCACCAGGAAGCGGTTCGACGCGCCCAGCGTCCGGGCGATGTCGTAATAGGCCGGGTTGACGCCGGCCACCCCCGACCAGGCGAGGATGGTGACGGGCACGCCGGTCGCCAGCGCGATCAGGAAGACGCTGGCGCTCCAGCTCGACGGGAAGGCGAAGAAGGCGATGGGCAGCCACGCTGTGGCCGGCAGCGGCCCGATCAACCGCAGCACCGGATGCACCCAGTAGCCTACCGCCCGCGACCAGCCGATCGACACGCCGGTCACGAACCCGACGAAGGCGCCGATCGCGTAGCCGAGAAGCAGCAGCTTCAGCGACGCCACCGTGCATTCGATCAGGCGGGGCCATTCGTCCAGATACACCTCCAGCAGCGCCTGCGGCGGGGCGAAGAAGGGACGCGGCAGCAGGTCGAGCTTGGCGGTGACCACCTCCCAGGCGATCAGGCCGAGCGCCAGCACCAGCAGCCAGGGGGCCGTGGCCCGCAGCCGTTCCCCCACCGCGCCGAACAGGCGCAGCAGCGGCGCGGCGAAGGCCAGCGCACCGCCGACGACCGCCAGCAGGCTGGCGAACTCGCCGGTGCGCGCCCATTCCTCCGTCTCCGGCCACAGGGCGGTCAGGGCGGCGGCGGCGAGCCAGGCGGCGCTGGCCGCCAGCCCGCCCAGCCACAGGCCCGAAGCGGCGGGCCGGTCCGTCGCCGGTTCCCCGCCCACCGCCAGTCCTGCGACGTCATTGACGCTGCTCATCTCAGCCCAGCACGTCGGCGTAGACGCGATCGGCGAACTTCGCCGCGTCGGTGCTCGGCTTGAAGACCTGCACGGTCTTCAGCTCTTCGGCGTAGAGCGCGATCTCGCGCTTGAGATCGGTGCCCACCGGGTTGTGGGCGTGCGTCTGGCTGTTGAGCTGGGCGGCCAAGTCCTCGATGCTGCTCTTCGGCGAATACTGCTGGTAGACCTTGGCGGCCTCCACCGGGTTGGCGACGGTGAAATGCTGCGCCTCGAACACGGCGCGGGTCAGCGCGGCGGCGGCGGCCTTGTCCTCGCGCAGCAGGCTGCCGCGCGCGCCCAGCACGCAGCAGACGCGGTTGGCGAATTCACCCGACAGGTTGGTGGAAATCTCCACCAGATTGCCGGACTTCATGAAGTTGTAGGTCACCGGGTCCCAGTGGGCGATGGCCTGGGCCTCGCCCTTTTCCACCGCGATGGCCAGCAGGTCGCCGGGGAAGACGCGCCATTCCACGTCCTTGTTCGGGTCGATCCCCAGCTTGGCGAGCTGGATGGCGAACAGATGCTTGGCCGGGCTGGCCAGGTCGCTGATCGCCACCGTCTTGCCCTTCAGCCCGGCGAGGTCGGTGATCCCGGTGCTCTTGCCGGCCAGCAGGCGGATGCAGCCGCCGTGCACGCCCGCGATGATTCGCACGTCGAAGCCCTGCTCCAACGGCTTCAGCCAGCGCAGCGCCATGCCGATGCCGATGTCCGCCTTGCCGGTGGCGAGCGCCTCCAGAAGCTGCTCGGTGGTGCCGGCGAAGTTGACGAGTTCCACGTCCAGCCCGTGCTTCTCGAAGAAGCCGTTGTGCTTGGCCACCGTGATCGGGGCGCCGCACACCGCGCCGGTGTTCCAGGCGAGCTTCAGCGGCTTCAGCGTGGCGGGCGTCGGGGCGGCGACCAGTTGGGACGCCACGCCCGCGAAAGGCAGCGCCACCGCGCCCGCCGCCGCCGCCTTCAGCAGCCCGCGCCGCGAAGGCGCCACCGTCGAGATCCCCGAACCGTTCCGATGCGTGCTCATAGTTTCCCCGAATCCTTAACGATGAGGCCGTATTTACATTTTTACATGGTAAATACGAAAATTTACTGGACCATATTCAACAGCGGTGGGATACATTGTCAACATATGAAATAGAGAAATGACGCGCAGAGAGGGGTTTTCATGATCACCGCCATCGTCCGCTACCGCCTGCCCGCCGACATCGGACGGGAGGAATGCCGGGCGCATTTCCTGTCGATCGCACCGGGCTTCGGCGACGCGCCGGGCCTGATCCGCAAGCAGTTCATCTGGAGCGAGACCGGCACCGCCGGGGGCGTCTACCAATGGGAACGGCTGGAGGACGCCAAGCGCTTCTACCAGGGGCCATGGTTGGACGGCATCCGGCGGCGCTACGGCACCTATCCGGAGATCGAGTATTTCGAGACGTTCGCGGTGACCGACAATCCGGGCGGGACCGTCCTGATCCCCGATTGAAGGCGCAGGCCCGGTCCACCCCCCTCCATCACGCGATGGAGGGGCGGGGACGGCCGGTTATGGCGGGGGCGGGTCAGCCCACCGCGTTTCAGCCCACCGCGTTGAAGTCGTCCAGCAGGGCGGCGATGCGTCCGCTGTCGCTCTGGTCCATGATGACGCGGGCGCGGCGGGTGGCTTCCTGGAGGTCCAGCTTGCGGATGCGCCGCTTCACCAGGGGGATGGCGGGCGGCACCATCGACAGGTCGCGCACGCCCAGCCCCAACAGCAGCGCGCTGTAGCGCGGATCGCCGGCGATCTCGCCGCAGACCGACACCGGGATGCGGGCGCGCAGCGCGGCCTCGATGGTGAACTGGATCAGGCGCAGCACCGCGGGGTGCAGCGGGTCGTAGAGCGAGGCGACCTGCTCGTCGCCGCGGTCGATGGCCAGCGTGTACTGCGTCAGGTCGTTGGTGCCGATCGAGAAGAAATCGGCGGCGTAGGCCAGCGCATCGGCGGACAGGGCCGCCCCCGGCACTTCCACCATCACGCCCACCGGCGGCAGCGGGTCGGCGATGGGGACGCCGCGGCGGCGCAGGCGGCGGGCCACCTGGCCCATCATCTCGCGCACGCGCTGCACCTCCGCGACCGAGCAGATCATCGGCAGCAGGATGCGCAGCGGCCCATGGGCGCCGGCCCGCAGCATGGCGGCGAGCTGCGTCTCCAGCAGCTTCGGCTCGCGCAGGCCCAGCCGGACGGCGCGCAGGCCGAGCGCCGGGTTCGCCGGCTCGCCGTAGCGGCCCGCCATCCAGCCGGCCAGCTTCTCCCCGCCCACATCCATGGTGCGGGCGGTGACGGTGCGCCCGCCCATGCCGTCCACGATCGTGCGCAGAACGGTGTACTGCTCGTCCTCGTCCGGCAGATGGTCGCGGTTCATGAACAGGAACTCGGTGCGCAGCAGGCCGATGCCTTGCGCCCCGTGCTCCAGCGCGTGGTCGAGGTCGCGCGGCAGTTCCAGATTCGCCTGGAGCGTGATCGCCGTGTTGTCGCGGGTGACCGCGGGCAGCTTGCGCAGCCCCTTCAACTGCTCCCGTTCGCGCTCCCGCTCGGCGCGGCGCTGGCCGTAGTCCTCCAGCATCTCGGGGGTGGGGTCGATGATGACGCGGCCCTGCACGCCGTCCACGATCACCATGGTCCCGTTCTTCAGACCGGACAGCAGCCCGCCCACGCCCAGAACCGCCGGCAGGCCCAGCGAACGCGCCATGATCGCCGTGTGCCCCTCCGCCCCGCCCAGGACGGTGGCGAAGCCGGCGACGCGGCGCGGATCGAGCAGCGCGGTGTCCGCCGGGGTCAGCTCCTCCGCCAGAATCACCGCGCCGGGGTTCAGCATGGAGAATGCCTGATATTCGTGCCGCATCAGGTTGCGGATCAGGCGCCGCCCGACCTCCCGCACGTCGGCGATGCGCCCGGCGAGGTAACTGTCCTCCATGCCCGCGAAGGTCTGGGCGATGGTGGCGATCTCCGCCTGGACGGCGGCCTCGGCGTTGACCAGTTCCTGCTGGATGCGCCGTTCTACGCCGCGCGTCAGGCGGGAGTTGGTGACCATCGCCAGATGGGCGTCCAGAAGGAAGCCGATCTCCTCCGACGCGGAGCCGGGAAGCACGAGCGCCTTGGACTTCAGCTTGCGGATCTGGCGGCGCGCCTTGCCGCAGGCGTCGGCGAAGCGCGCCGCCTCGGCCTCCACCTGATCGGCGGTCAGCGCGTATTCGGGAACGCGGACGGCGCCGCTCTCCACCACATGGGCCGGTCCGATGGCAATGCCGGGCGAAACGCCCAGCCCGCGCAGCGACCGTCCCTGGCCGGCGGCCGGAACGTCAGTCTTCATCGAACTTGCGGGTGATCAGGTCCACGAGCGCCGCCATGGCTTCCTCCGCCTCACGGCCATAGGCGTACAGCTCCACCGAGGTGCCGGGGCCGGCGGCCAGCATCATCAGGCCCATGATGGATTCGCCCGACACCTGCGTCTCGCCGCGCCGCACCTCGATCTCGCAATCGAAGGTGGCGACAAGCTTCACGAACTTCGCCGCCGCGCGGGCATGCAGGCCGCGTTGGTTGCAGATTGTGACGGTCTGGCAAATCTCGGGATTCCTCTCGGGATTTGGGCCGCCGATGCCGGAGGCGTCCTGGGCGGGCGCCTTCTCGTCTGGAGTGCTCATCCGGGTTACCCGTCCGACAGCAGGGAGGAAGCGACGTTGATGTATTTCTGCCCGGCCTCCCGCGCGGCGGCCACGGCGTGGGCCAGCGTTTCCTGGCGGCGCACGCTGGCCAGCTTGATGAGCATCGGCAGGTTCACGCCGGCGATCACCTCCACCTTCGCCTTGTCCATGATGGAGATGGCGAGGTTGGACGGGGTTCCGCCGAACATGTCGGTCAGCACCACGACGCCGGACCCGTCGTCCACGTCGGCAACGGAGTTCAGAATGTCCTGACGGCGCTGCTCCATGTCGTCGTCTGGGCCGATGCACACGGCCCGCACCTGCTGCTGCTCACCCACCACATGCTCCAGCGCGGCGATGAACTCTTCCGCGAGGCGCCCGTGGGTTACCAGAACCATACCGATCATGGGACATCCTTCAATTCTGGAGTCTCCCCCAAAGCCACATTCTTATTGCGGCACTTATGAACGATCCCTTATCCGGCCAACCGTCAGCCGGCCCGAGGAATCTGCCGTTCCAACTCCCGATGGCTGATCCCGACCTTCAGCCCCAGTCCGCCCAGCCATGCCGCCAGCCGTTCGGCGACGAACACGGACCGGTGCTTGCCGCCCGTGCAGCCGACCGCGATGGTCAGGTAGCTTTTGCCCTCCTGGTTGTAGCGCGGCAGAAGCGGCTGCAACAGGTCCGTCAGATGACGGAAGAAATCGGCGAAATCCGGGTCGCTCTCCACCCGCGCCGCCACGCGGGGGTCCAATCCCGTCAGCGGTCGCAGATCCGGATCATAATGAGGATTCGTCAGGAAGCGTACGTCGAACACGAGGTCCGCCTCGCGAGGCAACCCCAACCGGAAAGAGAAGGAGGTGACGAAGACCTGAAGCGCCGCCTGGGTCCCGATCTGGAAGCTGCCGGCCAGGATACGGCGCAGATCGTGGATCGACAATTGCGTGGTGTCGATGGTCACGTCGGCCTGCTGCTTCAGCGGGAACAGCATGGCGCGTTCCAACTGGATGCCGTCCGGCACCGGGCGGTCGATGGCCAGCGGGTGGCGGCGGCGCGTCTCGGTGAAGCGGCGCTGCAGCGTCTCGTCCCCGCAATCCAGGAAGACCAGGCGCACGTCCAGTTCATCATGCGCCTTCAGCGCCTCCACCTCTTCCAGCACGGCGTGGGCGGAGAAATCGCGGGTGCGGCTGTCGATGACCAGGGCCAGCGGGCGCTTGCGCGGGTCGGCCTGCTCCAGCAGCGCCGGCACCAGCGAAAGGCGCAGGTTGTCCACCGCCTCGTAGCCCAGATCCTCCAGCGCCTTCAGGGCGACGGACATGCCGGCCCCGGACATGCCGGTGACGAGCACGAGTTGGCCGCTCTGGCCCGCGGGCGGTTCCGGCAGCCGGCCATCGGACAACCGGCCATCGGACGGAGGAGAGGCGGGAAGGTGAGGAGCGGTCATGGCAGGTCCGGAACCTTTCCCAGGGACCCGGCCCGCGCGGCGGCGGCGGCCAGCTTCAGCTTGGCCGGCGTCGAGGCGTCGAAGGGGCAAAGGGCGAGACGCGGCACCGCCCGGTCGAGCAGATCGGCGGTTTCCTCGTCGGGCAGGCGTTCCACGGCGTCGCGCGGCACCAGATCGACCACCAATCCGACCTCCGCCTCCGCGGCAGAGGGAATGGGCACGATGCCGACCCCGCGCACCTCCAGCAGCCCGGCCAGCGCCGCCGGCGCCTTTGCCATCAGCCTGCCCCGGTCCACGCGCAGTTCCACCCGGTCGTCCGCAACCAACAGCGCCCCCGCGTCGATCATCCGCAGGGCCAGATCGGACTTGCCGCTGCCCGACGGTCCCCGCAGCAGCACGCCGACGGGCGTTTCGCCCCGGTCGCCGCAGCCGCCGCCGTCCCTATGGCTGCCGTCCCTATGGCTGCAGTCCCATGTGCCGACCAGGACGCAGGTGCCGTGAATCGTTACCATGATCCCGCGAAGGTGAGGCGTGCCGCCGGTTCTGTCAATGGGATGCCGAAAATGCGTCCTTTTCCTAAGCAATACGCCCCGAATGCGCCGTCATGGCCACCGTGACCCGTGTTTCCGCCGTCCGGTTCCGGACCTCAGCTCTGCGCGTCGCCGCCTGCGGTCAGGGTCAGGCCCCCGTGTTCAGGCCGATGCGGAGGCCGGGCCGGGCGGTGCGGCGGATGTCCGCCAATTCGCGCGCCAGCGCGTCGCGCCGCCG
Organism: Pseudomonadota bacterium; assembly: GCA_023411035.1. Lineage (GTDB taxonomy): Bacteria > Pseudomonadota > Alphaproteobacteria > Azospirillales > Azospirillaceae > Azospirillum. Next base: position 261 of record JAEYPE010000116.1, on the reverse strand, counting down.
GATCATCTCATCCAGATCGTTCAGTTCCGCCGCCTCCTGGCAGGCCGTGCGGAAATCCTTTTCGCGGGCCAGACGGGTCAGCAGGTGGGTATAGCTGTCGGCGATGGTCGAAAGATGCCGCTGGGCGCCCTGGAGCGCCGCCGCCAGTTGCTTCCGATCGTTCGCCGACGCGCGCATCATCCGCGCCAGCTCGCCCTGCTGGACGCTGGCGTCGTTGATGAGACGGGCCAGCCGGTAGCGGCGGAAGTCGATGACCTTGGC
>JAEYPE010000191.1 GCA_023411035.1 Pseudomonadota bacterium | reverse complement strand
TCCCGCTGGCTTCCTTTCTCTGACGGCATGATGTGGCGGCCACCGTGCTGACCACGGACGGAAGCGTGAAGCCGGCGACGTGACAATCACTGCGAGGGACTTGACGTTCGACAGCCCATTACGGAAGCACTAGGGACACAGACCGAATAGGCGCCTCCTCGGCCTCCCAAGGCCGGGGATCCTCCATCCAGGACACCAGCGCATTCATCGCCAATGAGCATGGCGGCGTCCTGGTCCGTGAGGCCTCCCAACAATGGCGTTCCCCTGTTCGCAGTGTTCCGGTACGCCGAACGAGAGAACACCGGAACACCGGCACAAAGGACAAGTCAGTCAGGGTGCCCCAGTGCTCGCGATCACGCGCGTAATGGTCGCCGGGTCCACGTCCATGATCCGCGCCGCTTCCGCTCGCGTCCATGTACCGGCGGTGACATTCTGCACGACAGCTTGCCTCTGAACCGGCGACAGCTTCGGCCGCCGCCCCAGGCAGCTTCCCCGCCGCTTGGCGGCAGCCAGTCCATCACGGGTCCGCTGACGCAGGATGGCGCGCTCGTACTCGGCGAACGCAGCCAGCATGGTGGTCAGCATCCTGCCCGCCGGGCTGACCGTCTCGATACCTTCGGTGAGCGACCGGAAACCGGCGCCCGCCTCGCCAATGCGCTCCAGGATTGCCAGCGTGTCCCGTACTGAGCGCGAAAGCCGGTCGAGTCGGACGACCTGGACCTCGTCGCCGGGGCGGAGCGAGCGAAGGAGTTCGTGCAGGACGGGCCGGTCCCACCGGCCGCCGGACTCCTTCTCCTCATAGATGCGTTCCACCCCGGCGGCCGTCAGCGCGGCGCGCTGGGCATCGAGGTGCTGATCGTCGGTGCTCACCCGGCAGTACCCCAGTTTCATATCGCTTCTCCGTTGCAGAAAGGCTCGCGCCCCTCCGCAATTGTGCGACAGGGTTTTGCAAGGCACGGGCCCGCACGCTACCGTCGGCCCGGCGGCGTTGCGGAATCGGTCGTTTCCGCAAAGCCGCCAAGTCGGATCTTCACCAGCGCTCCCAGATCCTGGGTCGGCCTGCGCCGTCAGCACCTCGGCCACCCCGGTCACTGCGGCCCAGGCCCGCATGGCTCCCTGATCGATGCGACGCACGCTCCGAGGGCGAGGGAGATGGAGAAACGCTTCAAAGAGGTTCCAAAGCGCCTTCTGGAATGCTTTCCCTACCGGAAAGGGCGAATACGGGGATATACCGCCGATTGTTCGAACGCCGATTGACGCTACCCCGGTGACGGTATAGAAACTTTACCGAATCAGTTGCTGTTCCAGTCGTGAGGAGCAATGGACGAAGGGCGGACGAACCTGAGGTGGGGCATTGAGCGGCGGTTGGAATTCATCGAATTCCGGCTGTTCTGGGAAGGCCACGTCAACCGCAGCGACATCGTAAACGCCTTCGGCGTGTCGATACCGCAGGCGTCCACCGACCTCAACCGCTACCTGGACATTGCCCCAGCCAACATGGTCTACGACAAGAGCGCGAAAGCCTACGTGCGTGGGCCTGACTTCTCGCCCCGTTTCCTCACTCCTGATGCCGACCGTTACCTCGCCCAGCTTCGTTCCGTGTCGGATGGCATCCACGATCAGGGGGAAACCTGGATCGGCCAGCTTCCCGGCTTGGGGGCGACGCCGACCTTGGCGCGCTCCGTCAATCCCAAGGTGCTGCGCGCTGTGATCGGTGCAATCCGGCGCGGAGAGGCCCTGGAAATCCTGTACCAGTCGATGAGCCAGCCTGAGCCGCGGTGGCGTTGGATTGCCCCCCACGCCATCGGCTTCGACGGCTTCCGCTGGCATGCCCGCGCTCATTCCGAAGACGACGACACCTTCAAGGATTTTGTCCTGTCCCGCATCCTGGAGATCAGGGACACCCGACCGGCGACCAGAGATGGCAACGCCGACCTGGACTGGATCGAGGACGTCATCCTGGAGATCGCCCCCCATCCTGGCTTGTCGCCGTCGCAGCAAAGGGCCATTGCGCTCGATTACGGTATGACCGAGGGCAAGTCCAAAGTGCGGGTACGCCGGGCGCTGCTGTACTACGCCCTGAAGCGGCTGGGGCTGGATACCGCCCCCGGCGCCCGACACCCACAGGACCAGCATATCGTGCTGCTCAACCGGGACGAGGTGGACAGCCTCACCCGCAAGCGGGAGGAAAGCGTCTGATGGCCCGCCTGGAAGACCTGACCCCCAACGCCTCGGTGCGCGGCATCCTGCCCAACGGGCTGGTGACCGTGGTCAATGTCCAGTGGCACGGCTCCGCGGCCGTGGAACTGACCTACAAGACGCCGGAAGGCAAGGTCGCCAACGAATTGCTCTACCGCCATGACGAGGAGCGGATCGAGGTGGCGACGGCGGGCCGGCCATGGTCGTTCGACGGCGATGGCGGCCTCTTCCGGCTGGTCTCCGAGGCACAGCGCATCCGCTTGGCCCATCTGTTCGACCCGGTGCTGGCCGTCCACACCTCGGTGGTCGAGCCGCTGCCGCACCAGATCACCGCCGTCTATGAATCCATGCTGCCGCGCCAGCCGCTGCGCTTCCTGTTGGCCGACGATCCCGGTGCGGGCAAGACCATCATGGCCGGGCTGCTGATGAAGGAACTGATCGTGCGTGGCGATCTCCAGCGCTGCTTGGTGGTCTGTCCCGGCAGCCTTGCCGAGCAATGGCAGGACGAGCTTTACCGGCGCTTCCAGCTTCCGTTCGAAATCCTGACCAACGACAAGCTGGAAGCGGCTCGCACCGGCAACTGGTTCCTGGAGAACAACCTCGTCATCGCCCGCCTGGACAAGCTCTCGCGCGACGAGGACGTGCAGCAGAAGCTGCAAGCCCCCGACTGCCGCTGGGACTTGGTGGTGTGCGACGAGGCCCACAAGCTGTCCGCAACCTTTTTCGGCGGCGAGGTCAAGTACACCAAGCGTTACCGCCTGGGGCAGATGCTGTCCTCGCTGACCCGGCACTTCCTGCTGATGACGGCGACGCCGCACAACGGCAAGGAAGAGGACTTCCAGCTTTTCATGGCGCTCCTGGACGGCGACCGCTTCGAAGGCCGCTTCCGAGACGGCACCCACACCGCCGACGTGTCCGACCTGATGCGGCGGATGGTCAAGGAAAGGCTGCTGAAATTCGACGGCAAGCCGCTGTTCCCCGAACGCATCGCCTACACCGTGCCCTACAAGCTGTCCGACGCCGAAGCCCGGCTGTATCGAGAGGTCAGCGATTACGTTCGCGAGGAGTTCAACCGCGCCGACGCGCTGCAAAACGACAAGCGGGCGGGCACCGTCGGCTTCGCGCTGACCATCCTGCAACGTCGCCTCGCCTCCTCGCCGGAAGCTATCTATCAGTCGCTCCGCCGCCGCCGCGAGCGGCTGGAAAGCCGCCTGCGCGAGATGGAAATTCTTCAGCGCGGCGCCGAAATCGGGGCCATGCTGTCCGCCGGGCGGGTGCTCGACGCCGACGACGTGGAGGATCTGGACGACGCCCCCGACAACGAGGTGCAGGCCGCCGAGGAGGAAATCCTTGATCAGGCCACCGCCGCCCGCAGCATCGGCGAACTCAAGATCGAGATCGACACCCTGAAGCGGCTGGAGGCTCTGGCGCTGTCCATCCGCCGTAGCGGCGAGGACAAGAAGTGGCGGGAACTGGCGAGCCTATTGTCCGAGATCTTCACCCCCGCGCTCATCGCTAATGGATTCGCGGAAGACGCCGAACCCTATGACGCGGGCATCCCGACCATTCCCAAGCCCTCCCCGTCGCCGCGCCAGAAGCTGGTGCTGTTCACCGAACACCGCGACACGCTGAACTACCTGGAAGGCCGCATCACCACCCTATTGGGCCGGAAGGAAGCAGTGGTGGCGATCCACGGCGGCCTGGGCCGCGAGGAGCGCAAGAAGGCCGAGGAAGCCTTCAAGCACGATCCCGAGGTGAAGGTGCTGCTCGCCACTGACGCGGCGGGTGAGGGCATCAATCTCCAGCGCGCCCACCTCATGGTCAACTATGACCTGCCCTGGAACCCCAACCGGCTGGAACAACGCTTCGGGCGCATCCACCGCATCGGCCAGACCGAGGTCTGCCACCTGTGGAACTTGGTGGCCGAGGAAACCCGCGAGGGCGATGTCTATAGCAAGCTGCTGGAGAAGCTGGAGCAGGCCCGCCGAGCCCTGGGCGGCCAGGTGTTCGACGTGTTGGGCAAACTCCAGTTCGACGGCAGGCCCCTTCGGGAACTGCTGATCGACGCCATCCGCTATGGCGAACAGCCCGAGGTGCGCGCCCGCCTGGATCAGGTCATCGATGACGCCGTCAACCGCGAACATCTGTGCGGCCTGCTGGAGGACGGCGCGCTGGTCCAGGACAGCATGGACGTAAGCCGGGTTAACCGCATCCGCGAGGAGATGGAGCGGGCCGAGGCCCGCCGCCTGCAACCCCACTACATCGAATCCTTCTTCATGGAGGCGTTCCGTCGTCTGGGCGGCGCCACCAAACAGCGCGAGCCGCGCCGCTACGAGATCACGCATGTCCCGGCCCCCATCCGAAACCGCGACCGCCTGATCGGCATCGGCGAACCAGTGTTGCCGCGCTACGAGCGCATCGCCTTCGAGAAGGCGCTGGTGGCCCCCATGGGGCAGCCCCTGGCCGCCTTCGTCTGCCCCGGCCATCCTTTGCTGGATTCAGTCATCGACCTCACCCTGGAACGCCATCGCGACCTGTTGCGGCGGGGAACCATCCTGGTCGACGAAGGCGACTTCGGCACCCGGCCCCGCCTCCTGTTTACCCTGGAACACGCCATCCAGGACGGCGCGGTGACACGCGGTGGCGAGCGGCGCATGGTCTCCAAGCGCATGCTGTATGTGGAGATCGACGAGGCCGGGACCACCCGTCCCTTGCGCCATGCTCCTTATCTGGATTTCCGCCCGCTGAAGGAGGGCGAGCCGGACGCGGACGCCATCCTGGCTCGCCCCGAATGCGCATGGATCGGCCCCGGCCTGGAGGCCCAGGCCATCGGCCACGCTATCGGCACCGTGGTGCCCGAGCATCTGGCCGAGGTGAAGGACCGCAAGCTGGCCCTGCTGACCAAGACCGAGGCGGCGGTGAAGGACCGCCTGACCAAGGAGATCACCTACTGGGATCACCGCGCCGAACAACTGAAGCTCCAGGAACAGGCGGGCAAGGCCAACGCGAATCTCAATTCCGGCGAGGCCAGGAAGCGCGCCGACGCCCTTCAGGCCCGCCTGGAAAAGCGACTGGACGAAATCAAGCAGGAACGCCGGATGTCGCCTCTGCCCCCCGTGGTGTTGGGCGGCTTGCTGGTGGTGCCGGTTGGCTTGTTGCATGCCATGATCGGCAAGGCCATGGCCCAGCCGTTGCCCCCCGTGGACACCATGGCCGCCGCCGCTCGGGCGCGCGCGATCATCATGGAGATCGAGCGGGGCCTGGGCTTCGAGCCGACCGACCGCGAATTCGAGAAGCTGGGTTACGACATCGAAAGCCGGGTGCCCGGAACCGGACGCCTGCGATTCATCGAGGTCAAGGGCCGCGTCACCGGGGCCGACACCATCACGGTGACCCGCAACGAAATCCTCACCTCGCTCAACAAGCCCGACGACTTCATCCTGGCGGTGGTGGAGTTCGACGGCCACGGCCACCGTGTCCACTACATCCGCCAGCCGTTCAGCCGTGAGCCGGACTTCGGCGTCACCAGCGTGAACTACAGCTTTGCCGAATTGATTGCGAAAGCGGGTAAGCCGTCATGAAACTATCCAGGATCGAAATCACCAACTTTCGCTGTTTCGAGAGCCTGACGGTATCGCTTCAGCCCGATGTGAATGTCCTGGTCGGCGTAAACGCGGCAGGCAAGACCACCATCCTGGATGCTATCGCGATTGCGCTCTATGACGTCGTGGCGGCGAATGGTGGTGGCGGCAAACGGCAGCGGCAGGCTCAGCAGACGACCCTTCGCCCGTCGGACATCCACATTGCCCCTGGAGCATCGGATGAGATGTCGGGGCGAAAAGAATTCGTTCAATTCAGAGCTTGGGCAACCGATCTCTATCCGGTTAGTTCCTTTCCTCTGTTTGAGATTTTTGAAACCAGTCCTGCGCTCAAATGGCAAGATTACATAGAATATAGGCCGCCGAACGACTTTAACTACTCAACAGGCGGCTCTGAGGATCTCAATAACTACTTTAAGTCGCTCTGGAATGAGGCTCAAAAAGAGCCGAAGGCTCTGATTGCTTTTCCGGTAGTCGCCTATTACAGGGCAACCCGCCGGATATCCGAAATGCCGCCCCTTGGCGACATCTTCAAACTCAGGCTAGAGCGGCAACTGGCGTTCAAGGACGCTATGGACGCTGGTGCAAGCTATCAGTCCATGTGCCAGTGGTTCTACCTGCGTGAAAACCAGGAACTGCGCGAGAAGCTGAGGAATCAAGAGATCCATGATTTCCAGTATCCCGATCTCAAGGCGATTCGCCAAGCACTCTCCAAGACATTGGAAAATGTGAAACGGGTGTTTTTCGACGGAACTCCCCCGAGCTTGGTAGTAGAATTTGAGAATGGCTGTGGCGCCCCACGGTCCATGGCTTTGACACAGCTCAGCGATGGGTACCGGAACCTTCTGGGAATCGTCCTTGATTTCTCGCGACGGCTCGCTCTGGCTCACCCGAACTGGGACAACCCGCTGGAGGCACCGGGCATTCTGCTGATCGATGAGATCGATCTGCATCTGCATCCGAAGTGGCAGCAGCGGATTATTCCAAACCTACAGGATGTCTTCCCCAACACGCAGATCATTGTGACGACTCACAGCCCTCAGGTATTGACCACAGTACATCGCCGCAACATTACGATCATCAAAGATCAGCAGCTCCACACGCCTCACGGCAGCACCTATGGCGCCGAGAGTCAGCAGGTCATGCGCCAAGTCATGGGAGCGGATGGACGCCCGCCGGACAACCCGAACGCGGAGGCGATCTACGAACTTTTTTCCTTGATCAATCGGGGGGAGTTGGACGCTGCGGGCGCAAAATGCCAGGAACTGATGTCACGAATCGGACCGGATGATCCAGCTCTGATCGAAGCCGAGACCACGATCAAGAACCGGCTTTGGGAAAAGGAGCTGGGACTGTGAAGCATTGCCGGAAATCAACCCCGGAGCCGCCCAAGCTGACCGAGTTCCGTGCGGCCAATCCGCAGGGGACATGGGACGACCTTCGTGATCATACCTGCTATGGCGACATTCGCAACGCGACGCGGCGCGATCAGGGAGGGCTGTGCGCCTATTGTGAACTGTCGCTGACCGACGACAACGAGCAGATCGCTCACTTCCATCCCAAGAGCGACAATGCCGGAACCGTCAACTGGGCCCTGAAGTGGGAGAACCTCTGGTTGGCCTGCAAGGGCGGAACGCAGACACATCACAACGATCCGGCCTGCTTCCGTCCCCCGCTGCCCGACAATAGGAGCTGTGACGAAAATAAGAAGGACGACATCGTTGATGGGCATGTTCTCTCTCCGGACGAGGTGCCATTGTTTCCGCGCATCTTCCGATTTGAGCAACAGCCGAATGAAATCAGAATTGTGCCCGACGAAGACGGATGCAAACAGGCGGGGATACCGATCGAGAAGGTTCAGAGGACTATCGACGTCTTCAATCTGAACTGCCAGCGGTTGGCAGAGGCACGGCTGTCCGTCTATCGCCCGATTGAGTCGACGCTCAAGAGGCTGCGGGAATCCTCTTTCTCAACGGAACAGAAAGCTGAAAAACAGCGGCAGTTTGCGGCTCGTCATTTGTCCATGGACGGAGGGCATCGCTGGCCGCGCTTCTTCACCCTTCTCCGTTGGCAGTTTGGTATGGTCGCCGAAACGCATCTGAACTCCCTTCCGTATCAAGGTTAGTGTCATGCCGGTCAGAACCCGCAAGAAGCTCATCGAAGTCGCCCTGCCGCTGGAGGCCATCAACCAGGAGAGCGCGCGGGAGAAGTCGATCCGGCATGGGCATCCCAGCACGCTGCATCTGTGGTGGGCGCGGCGGCCTTTGGCGGCGGCGCGGGCGGTGATCTTCGCGCAGATGGTGGATGACCCGTCGTCGTGGCCAGACCTGTTCCCCACGCCCAAGGCGCAGCAGAAGGAACGCGACCGCCTGTTCGAGATCATCAAGGCGTTGGTGAAGTGGGAGAACACCACCAACGAGGCGGTGCTGGAACAGGCCCGCGCGGAAATTTGGCAAAGCTGGCGGCGGGCCTGCGCCGAGAACGCCGACCATCCGCGAGCCAAAGAACTGTTCGACCGCCATGTGCTGCCCGGTTTCCACGACCCCTTCGCGGGCGGCGGCGCGCTGCCGCTGGAGGCGCAGCGGCTGGGGCTGGAGGCGCACGCCACCGACCTCAACCCGGTGGCGGTGCTGATCAACAAGGCAATGATCGAAATCCCACCCAAATTCGCTGGGCTGCCGCCGGTCAACCCGCGATCCCGCGAGGAGTTGGCGCGCGGCGGCGCATGGAACGGCAAGGGGGCGCAAGGGCTGGCCGAGGACGTGCGCCATTACGGCCAATGGATGCGCGACGAGGCCGAAAAGCGCATTGGCCACCTGTATCCCAAGATCAAGATCACCGAGTCCATGGCCGACGAGCGGCCTGACTTGAGGCCGCTGGTGGGCCGCCAGTTGACCGTCATTGCTTGGCTGTGGGCGCGCACGGTGAAAAGCCCAAACCCCGCCTTCCGCGATGCGGATGTCCCCCTGGCCTCCACCTTCATGCTGTCCACCAAGCCGGGCAAGGAAACCTACGTCGAGCCGGTGATCGAGAGCGGCGGCTATCGCTTTGCCGTCAAGGTCGGCAAGCCGAGGGACGTCGAGGCGGCGAAGAACGGCACCAAGCTAGGGCGGGGGGCCAATTTCCAGTGCGTAATGTCGGGTTCGCCGATTACGCCCGACTACATCAAAGGTGAGGGGCAGGCCGGGCGGATGGGTGCGCGGCTGATGGCGATTGTCGCGGAAGGAGACCGGAGCCGCGTCTATCTGTCGCCCACCGAGGAAATGGAGAGCTTGGCGACCAAGGCGGCCCCTGACTGGAAGCCGGAAACCAACCTGCCGAACGATCCGCGCAATTTCTGGACTGTTCAATACGGTCTGACCACCTACGGCGACCTGTTCACCCCGCGCCAACTAGTGGCGCTGACGACGTTTTCGGATTTGGTGCAGGAGGCGCGGGAGCGGATCAAGGCCGACGCGCTGGTCACCGGGCGCCCCGACGATTGCCGCCCCCTGGCCGACGGCGGCACCGGAGCTACCGCCTATGCAGACGCTGTGGCTGTGTATTTGGGACTAGCAATCGACAAAGTCGCCGACTACGGCAGTTCGTTGGTCATTTGGAGCCCGACAAGAGACCAAGCCAAAACCACATTCGCGCGTCAGGCGCTGCCAATGGCATGGGATTATGCCGAAATCAACATCTTTGCCAAGGCGGCGGGCGATGTCTTGGTGTCTCTTGAAGGCATTACTAGAACACTTTCCCATTTTGGCAATGGCCAAAACGGATGCGTATTTCATGCTGATGCCCAAAATCAGAGCATCAGTAATGATAAACTCGTCTCTACTGACCCGCCCTACTATGACAATATCGGCTATGCCGACCTGTCGGATTTCTTCTATGTCTGGCTGCGCCGTACCCTGCGCCCGATCTTTCCCACCCTGTTCTCCACCCTGGCGGTGCCAAAGGCAGAGGAGTTGGTTGCTACCCCCTATCGTCATGGCGGCCGGGACGCGGCAGAAGCGTTCTTCTTGACCGGCATGACGGCGGCCATGCACCGGCTGGCCGAGCAAGCCCATCCCGCCTTCCCGGTCACCATCTATTATGCCTTCAAGCAGTCGGAAGCCGCAGGTAATGCTGGAACCGCCAGCACTGGCTGGGAAACCTTCCTGGATGCCGTGATCCGTGCCGGGTTTACCATCAGCGGCACTTGGCCAATGCGCACCGAGCGGGACGCTCGTTCCATCGGCATCGGCACCAATGCCCTGGCTTCCTCAATCGTCCTGGTTTGCCGCCAGCGCACCGACAACGCCCCCACCGCCACTAAACGTGAGTTCCGCAACGCACTGAAAGAGGAACTTCCAAAGGCACTGGCCCACCTCCAGCGCGGCAACATCGCGCCAGTGGACTTGGCGCAATCGGCTATCGGCCCAGGTATGGCGGTCTATACCCGCTACGCCAAGGTATTGGACGCCGAGGGCAAGCCGGTGTCAGTGCGCGACGCCCTGGCCCTGATCAACGAGGTGCTGGACGAGTCCCTGGCCGAGCAGGAAGGCGATTTCGATTCCGACACCCGCTGGGCGCTGTCCTGGTTCGAGCAGGTGGGCTTCAATGACGGAGCCTATGGCGACGCCGAAACCCTGTCCAAAGCCAAGAACACCGCCGTTTCCGGTTTGATGGGGGCGGGGATACTCACTTCCAAGGGCGGCAAGGTCCGCCTGTTCCGCCCTGCCGATCTGCCCGCCGACTGGAACCCGGCCACCGACACCCGCCTGACTGTGTGGGAGATGGTCCACCACCTGATCCGCGTGCTGGAGGCGGACGGCGAAACGGCAGCGGCCAAGCTGGTGGCGGTGCTGGGCAGCAAGGCCGAGGTGGCGCGCGAACTGGCCTATCGCCTTTATACCCTGTGCGAGCGCAAGAAGCGGGCGGCGGAAGCCATGTCCTACAACGGCCTAGTGCAAAGCTGGCCGGAAATTCTGCGCCTGTCGCGTGAGGTAAAGCCCGAGACGCCCGCCCAAGGCGCGCTGCTGTAAGGAGAAGCCATGCCCACCCGCCTCTTCCCCGACGATGCTGCCCTGGCTTCGGTCTGCCGCCGCCACCGCATCCGGCGACTGGCCCTGTTCGGCTCGATGCTCAAGAGCAGCAGTCGACCCGACAGCGATGTGGACCTGCTGGTGGAATTCGAGCCGGAGGCCAAACCTGGCCTGCTGACGATGGCGCGGATCGAGATCGAACTGTCGCCGCTGGTGGGCGGGCGCAAGGTCGATCTGCGCACCGCCCAGGACTTGAGCCGCTATTTCCGCGACGAGGTGGTGCGGATGGCCGAGGTTCAATATGAAGCCCAATGACCTCATCCGCGTCCGCCACATGATCGAGGCGGGGGAAAGCGCCCTGCGCTTCATCACCGGTCGGCAGCGCGCCGACCTGGACAGCGACGAGATGCTGCGCTTCGCCCTGGTACGTGCCGTCGAAATCGTCGGCGAGGCGGCATCCAGGATTGCGCCCGAGACGCGGGCCGGAGCGCCGACGGTGCCCTGGTTCGCCATCGTTGCCATGCGAAACCGGCTGGTCCACGCCTATTTCGACATCGACCACGACATCCTATGGAAGACGGTGAACGAAGAAATTCCCGACCTTCTTCCCCTGCTGCGCTCCCTTCTGCCCACGGACTGACCATCATGGCGATGACCAACCAGGACCGCCTTGCCAAGGCGCTCGACCTCCTCAAGGCCGGATTGGGGCCGTTCGTCGAACGCGAGATCGAGGCCGCGCTGAAGCGCAACATCCAGGTTCCGGCGGTGCGCGCCTTCGCCGACGACCCGCTCGCCCGCAACAGGCCGATCACCCAGTGGGACGCCGCGCTGCTGCTGAAGTTGATGTGGGAAGCCTGGAACGAGGTGTTCCGCAACACCCTCGGTCCCGCTGAGCGGGGGCTCGTGGGTGAGATTCGCGGCCATCGCAACAGATGGGCGCACCAGGAGCCGTTCTCAGGCGACGACACCGACCGCGCGCTCGACTCCATCGCCCGCCTGCTGACCGCTGTTTCCGCCTCCCAGGCGGACGAAGTGAGCAGGATGAAGATGGAACTGCGTCGCCTGATCTTCGAGGAGCAGGCCCGATCCGAGCGGCGCAAGGGCGCGGGTACCGCCGTCGAAAGCCAGGTCACCGGCAGCCTGACCCCGTGGCGCGAGGTGGTGGCCCCCCACCGTGATGTGGCCAGCGGTCGCTATCAGCAGGCGGAATTCGCCGCCGATCTGTGGCAGGTGCACCTGGGCGAAGGCTCGGACGAATACCGCAACCCGGCTGAGTTCTTCCGCCGCACCTTCCTTACCGAAAGCCACAAGAACCTGCTGAAAGGGGCGGTGCTGCGGCTGGCCGAAAACGGTGGTGACCCGGTCGTCCAATTGCAGACCAACTTCGGCGGCGGCAAGACCCACTCCATGCTGGCGCTTTACCACCTGTTCTCCGGCTTCCCGCCGGGGGACCTGATGGGGGTGGACGCCATCCTGCTGGACGCCGGAGTGAAGCGCCTCCCGGATTCGGTGAAGCGCGTGGTGCTGGTCGGCAACAAAATCTCCCCCGGCAACCCCAGTCTGAAGCCCGATGGTACGGT
>JAEYPE010000185.1 GCA_023411035.1 Pseudomonadota bacterium | reverse complement strand
CTTCTCCATGATCGATTCACCGGATGAGATGCGCGCCGTCCTGTCGCGCGGGGTGCGGGCCTTCGTCCCGAAATCCACGGATGACGTGCTGGTGGTGAATATCCTGCGGCTGGTCATGGCCGGCGGGTCCTATGTGCCGCCGGTGCTGGGCATGCCGGGAAACGCCCAGCCGCCGGCCCTCGCCAAGGCGCAGGAGCCGAGCGTCTTCGACAATATGACCCGCCGCCAACTGGAGGTTCTCGACCTCCTGGCACAGGGCCTGTCTAATCTGGAAATCGGGGAGCGGCTGGGCCTGAACCTGTCCACTGTCAAGACGCACGTCACAGGCGTTCTGAAGGCGCTGGGCGTGGGCAGCCGGACGCAGGCGGTTCTGCTGGTCAAGGAGTCAGGCCGCGACCGTCTGGTGTGATTCGAGAACCAACGGAACCCCCACCGCGAACACCGTTCCCCGTCCTTCGACCGACCGCAGTTCCAAAGGGTGGCCGAGCAGCCGGGCCAGCCGGTCCACGATGGCGAGTCCCAGCCCGATCCCCTCGCTGCGGTCGCGGTCGGGCCGGTCGAGCTGCACGAACTCTTCGAAAATGCGGCGGCGGTCGGCCTCGGCGATGCCGCGGCCCGTGTCGTAGACCTCGATCCACACCGTGCCGCCGCGGCGCCGGCAGCCCATCAGAACGCCGCCCTGTTCGGTGTAGCGCACCGCGTTGGCCAGCAGGTTGCGCAGGATGCGCTCCAGCAGGAAGGGGTCCGTCCGTACGGACAGCGCCGTCGGCACGACGCGCAACCGCAGCCCCTTGTCCTCGGCAATCCCGGTGAATTCCGATTCGAGCTGGTCGAACAGGGCGGACAGGGCGAAGCCGGTGGGTTTCGGCTCCACCACGCCCGACTCCAGCTTCGAGATGTCCAGAATGGCGTTCAGCAGGTTGTGCATCGACCGCTGCGCCAGTCGCAGATCCTTCACCAACACCAGGGCGCGGGGCTTGTCGAGCTGCCGCTCCAGCATGCCGGTGAACATGTTGATGGCCTGCAAGGGCTGCTTCAGGTCGTGCCCGGCCTGGGCCAGGAAGCGGGACTTCGCCAGATGCGCCTGCTCCGCCGCCACCTTCGCCGTGTGCAGCTCGGCGGTGCGGGCGCGCACCTGGGCCTCCAGCGTGGCGTTCGTCTGTTCCAGAGCCTCCGTCATGCGGGTGATGTCGGCGAACTGCCGCTGCACGTGCCGGACCATCGGGCGGAAGATCACCAGCACCACGGCGCACAGGGTCAGCAACGTCAGGATCAGGGCGGCGAAGCCCAGATTGTGCAGGGTGGAGAAACCGCGCTCCCCCGCCTCCTGGTAGCGGGCCACCATGTCCTCCAACCGCGCCAGCAGCGGGCCGAGCGCCTGATGGGTGACGAGGGCGGCCTCGGGCATCCCGGGGGGTAGACCGGCGGGTCCGGCGGCGATCACCGCGCGAAGGGCGGCGATGTGGCGGAGCGCCAGATCGTTCAGCGGCTCCGGCCCGTCGAAATAGAGCCGCCGGACGTCCTTGCCCACGGCCGGCCCCTTATCGGCGCCGGTCAGCCTCCGGTGGGCGCTCTCGAACATGTCCGTCGCCTCGGCCAGACGGGCGGTCAGGGCGCTTCGCTCCGCATCGGTCGGGGCGTTGCGGAGCTGTTCGACAAGCAGGGCGGTGCGCTGGGACAGCATGCGCTGGCGACCGGAGATGTTCACCACCTCCAGCATGTCGGCGTGCTGGTCGATGACCCGTTCGGTCATGAAGAAGCCGGCCAGCGTGCACAGCGCGATGACCCCCAGCGCCAGCCCGTAGCGGATCGTCATCCAGCGCGCTGTGGTGTTGCCGATGGGGACCATGCCGTCCGTCCTTCCGATGCGGTGCGGGCCTTGACGATGATCAAGGTCTGGAGGTGCGCGAAAGAACAGTGTACCCCCATCGTCGGTGCTCGGCATTCGTGAATGCCGCAAAGGCGAGATGGCGGAAACGGGATGGGAGGAGGGCAACCATCATGGCGGTCAGTCGCGCGGATCTGATCCGGGGCCGCTTTCGGGCCGAGCCGGCGCCGGTGGACGCTCAGCAAAAGCTGGAGGCGCGCATCGGGGCGGCCTGTCTGTCCTTCAACGGAACCGATTGCCGCATGTGTGGCGACCATTGCGACCAGGGCGCGATCCGGTTCCGCCCGCTGGGGCGTGGGCGCTGGCTGCCGATGATCGAAGAAGGAGGCTGCACCGGCTGCGGCGACTGCGCGGGCGTTTGCCCCGTCAAGGCGGTGACCATGGAGCCGGTTGCCGGCTGAAACCGGGAACGCTGTTTCTAACCCTCTGTTGGTAAGGCGGTTTCATCCCCTGTCCGCCAACGGAGAGACGCATGTGGTGGCGCAACGTAACGCTGGTCTACGCCGTGGCCTTTACGGCCGTCGGCATACTGGGTTTCATCCCGGCCTTCCTGACCCCGCCCCCGGAAGGCATGACCCTCGCCGTCGAATCATTCCACGGCTATCTGCTCGGCCTGTTCCCGGTGAACCTGCTGCACAACATCGTGCATCTCCTGTTCGGCCTGTGGGGCTTCTTCTCCTACTTCTCCAGCCGTCTGGCCTCGCGCAACTATCTGCGCAGCGTGGCGGTCGTCTATGCCGTACTGACCGTCCTCGGTTTCATTCCGGGACTGAACACGCTGTTCGGGCTGGTGCCGCTGCACGGCAACGACATCTGGCTGCACGCCGTGCTCGCCATCGTGGCCGGCTATGTCGGCTTCATGGTGCATGAGACGGAGGTTGGGACGGAGAAGCGCGCCGAATGGCGGGCGTGAAGGCCCGGCGCCCCGGCCATCAGGCCGGATCGTCCCCCTGGAATCCGCATGCAGCGAGTGCTGCGCGCATGTGAGGAGGAACCGGCGCCACCGCGCCGACCGCCGCGCGGGAGGGGTAGAGGGGCAGAGAAATGGCGCGCGAATGCAGATGCAACGGCGGCCCCTCCGGCCCGCCATATTGCGGGTCGCCCAGCAGCGGGCAACCCAGCGCCGTGGCGCAATGCACCCGGATCTGGTGCGTGCGCCCGGTGTGGGGCTTCAACTCCAGCCAGGTCGTGCCGTCGCCGCGGCCCATCACCCGATAATCGGTCACGGCGCTCTGGCCGTCATCGGCCACGACGATCCGCCAGCCGCCGGTCCGGTTGGTTACCTTCTTCAGCGGCAGTTCGATGCGTCCCTGCTCCTCCGGCGGGCTGCCGGCGACGACCGCCCAATAGGTCTTGTCCACCTTCCCGTCCTGGAACAGCTTTCCCAGCTTGCGCAGGGCCTTCGGGTGCCTTCCCAGGATCAGGCAGCCGGAGGTGTCGCGGTCGAGCCGGTGGGCGAGCCCGGGCGGCTTCGGGAAACCGAAGCGCAGGGCATCGAAATGCCGCTCCAGATTGGGACCGCCGCCCGGCCCGGCATGGACGGGAAGGCCGGCGGGCTTGTCGATGATGAGCATCAGCCCGTCGCGGTACAGCACGCGGGCCTGGATTTGTTCGGGTGTCATGATGCCTTAACGGACGATTGTCATCATCGTCTTGCGATCGAAGGCCGCCGAGTCAGCCGTTGCGGGGCCATGTTTCCCTCTCCCGCCTTGGACGGGAGAGGGAAAGAGCGGACGGGCTTTACGCCAGCTTCAATTCCTTGAAGAAGTCGTTGCCCTTGTCGTCCACGATGATGAAGGCCGGGAAGTCCTCGACCTCGATGCGCCAGATGGCTTCCATGCCGAGTTCCGGATACTCGATGCACTCCACCTTCTTGATGCAGTCCTGGGCCAGCCGGGCGGCGGCGCCGCCGATGGAGCCCAGATAGAAGCCGCCGTGCTTCTGGCAGGCCGCGGTCACCTCCGGGCTGCGGTTGCCCTTGGCCAGCATGACCATGGAGCCGCCCGCCGCCTGGAACTGGTCCACGAAGCTGTCCATGCGCCCGGCGGTCGTCGGACCGAAGGAGCCCGAGGCGTAGCCTTCCGGCGTCTTGGCCGGGCCGGCGTAATAGATCGGGTGGTTCTTGAAATGGTCCGGCAGCCCCTCGCCGGCGTCGAGGCGGGCGCGCAGCTTGGAATGGGCGAGGTCGCGGGCGACGATCAGCGGACCGGTCAGCGACAGGCGGGTGCGGATCGGATACTGCTTCAACGTGGCGAGGATCTCGCTCATCGGCTGGTTCAGGTCGATCTTGACCACCTCGCCGGCCAGATCGGCATCGGTGATCTCCGGCAGATACTTGGCCGGATCGGTCTCGAGCTGCTCCAGGAAGATGCCGTCCTTGGTGATCTTGCCCACCGCCTGACGGTCGGCGGAGCAGGACACGCCGATGCCGATCGGCATGGAGGCGCCGTGGCGCGGCAGGCGGATGACGCGCACGTCGTGACAGAAATACTTGCCGCCGAACTGGGCGCCGATGCCCATGGACTGGGTCAGCTTGTGCACTTCCGCTTCCATGGCGAGATCGCGGAAGGCATGCGCGTCCTCGCCGCCCTCGGTCGGCAGGTTGTCGAGGTAGCGGGCCGAGGCCAGCTTCACCGTCTTCAGATTCTGCTCCGCCGACAGGCCGCCGATGACGATGGCGAGATGGTAGGGCGGGCAGGCCGAGGTGCCGAGATAGCGGATCTTATCCTCGAGGAACTTCAGCAGCCGGTCCGGCGCCAGGACGGACGGGGTGGCCTGATGCAGGAAGGTCTTGTTGGCCGACCCGCCGCCCTTCGCCATGAACAGGAACTTGTAGGCGTCCTCGCCCTCCGCATAGATCTCCACCTGACCCGGCAGGTTGTTGCGGGTGTTCTTCTCCTCATACATGGAGATCGGGGCGAGCTGGCTGTAGCGCAGGTTGCGCTTCAGGTAGGCGTCGCGGGCGCCTTCCGACAGCGCGGCCTCGTCGCCGCCCTTGGTGAAGACGCGGCGGCCCTTCTTGCCCATGATGATGGCGGTGCCGGTGTCCTGGCACATCGGCAGGGTGCCGGCGGCGGCGATGTTGGCGTTCTTCAGCAGGTCCAGCGCCACGAACTTGTCGTTCGGCGAAGCCTCCGGATCGTCGAGGATCGCGCGGATCTGGCGCAGATGGCCCGGACGCAGCAGATGGTTGATGTCCTTGAAGGCTTCCTCGGCCAGCAGGCGCAGGCCCTCCGGCTCCACCTTCAGGACCTGCTCGCCGTCGAACTCGACGACCGAGACGTAATCCGAGGTCAGCTTGCGGTAGGTCGTGTCGTCCTTGGTCAGCGGAAACAGCGTCGAGGCACCGCGGGCAAGGCTGGTATCGTCGGGCATTCGGGGGGCTTCCTTCCTGTTCTTGGGTCACAGGCCCCGATGCGGCGCGCGGGAGCGCGCAAAAGGGCCAGGGCCACGCTCGGGCACCGTTATACACCGCTGCGCCCCGCGCACAACGGGAACGCACGGCCCTGCGGCGATAAGGAAGGGGCCTTGCCACGGTCCTGAAAGGAAACGGCCCTGCCCAGACGCCGAAGCGCCGGATGCCAGCCCGCTATACCGCAATTCCGGCAAAAGGTTACGCGGCGGTCTTGAGTTGCGCTTTCAACTCCGCCTGCGCCTCGGCCACCGGCTCCGCCGGGGCGCCGGCCCATTCGGTGTGCGCCGGGATCTCCTCGCCCTTCATGACCAGCGTCAGCGGGCCGAGTTGGGCGTAATCGCCGACGCTCGTATCGTACAGCACCGTGGACCCCGCGCCGATGGTGACACCGCGGCCGACCTTCACGCGCCCCACCTTCATCACCCGGTCCTCGTACAGATGCGTCTGCAGGGCCGACAGGGCGTTGACCGCGCTGTGGTCGCCGACCGATACGCAGTCGAACTCGGTGATGTCGGTGGTATCCATGAAGACGCCCTTGCCGAATTTCGTCCCGAACAGGCGCAGAACCCATGGCAGCATCGGCGTGCCGCGCAGATGGTCCAGCAGCACCTTGCCGGCCAGTCCCCAATAGAGCACCGCCACCGCCTCCGTCTTCATGGCCCACCAGGACCACATCGGCTTCATGGTCGGTTCGTAGCGGCCCATCAGCAGCCATTTCACCAGGATCACCACCGCCACCATCGCCACCGGGATGGCGACGCTGACGGCCAGGAACTCCGCCAGGAAGGCGCCGTAACGCTTCTCCAGGATGGCCGGGGCGAAAAACTCCACCGCCAGCGTGCCGAAGGTGATGAACAGCATTGTCGGCATGGATAGGCTGAAGGCTTCGAACACCGCGCGGCCCAATCGGCGGGCCTTGGACGGCTCGTAGGTCCAGTTGGCGCCCACCCCGTCGAAGCGCTGGCGCACCGGCAGCTTGATGGGCGGGCTGCCGAACCAGGTTTCTCCAGCGGACATCGCCTCGTTCGCGGGCGGCTTCGACTTGATGCCGATCAGCGAGCCCGTGGGGATGCTGGCCCCCGCCGGCACCACCGCATCGTTGCCGACGAACACGCGCGCCTCGGTCTTCACCGGCTTCAGGAACATCCAGCCGCGGCGGATGTCCTCGTCGCCCAGCACCACCTCGTCGGCTATGAAGCACTTCTCACCGATCTCCACGAGGTCGTAGCGCCCGGCGAGGTTGGTGGAGATCTCCGCGTCCCTTCCGATCTTCGCGCCCATCAGCCGGTACCACGCCCGCATATAGACCGTGGCGTAGAGGGAACTCAGCGTGTCCAGCATCACCTCCGTGGACAGGGCGACCATCCATTTGCGCAGATAGAAGCCGCCGTGCACCGAGTAGGTTCCGGCCGCCACGCGCGGCAGGGCGATCCAGCGCACGGCGGCGATCATGCAGACCGTCACCGCGACCAGCGCCATGGCGGTCGGCCAGGCGATCAGCGGCAGGTAATAGAGATAGTTGACGCCGAAAAATGTCCCCAGCGTCCCGTCCAGATGATCGAACAGGTAGAAGGCCGGGAAGATCGGCATCAGCGAGATCGGCGGCAAGGCCAGCAGCATCGCCGTGTAGAAGGCGGCGTTCAGTCCCCGGCGCAGCCGTCCCGCGGTGGCGGGGGTGGGCAGGTCCGCCCGGTCCACGCTGCCGGTGCGGCGGGCGGGCGAGCCGTCCCAGCGCTCATAGGCGCCGGTGCGGGCGCCGGAGGGCAGGGCGGTCAGGTCGGCCAGTTCCGTTCCGTCGCCCACCACCGCGTCCATGCCGATGACGCAGGAGGTGCCGACATAGGCGTCGGCGCCGATCTCCACCGTGCCGATGACCAGTTCGTTCCCGATGACCTCGGCGTTCGCCAGTTTCACCTTGCCGCCGATCGAGGCGCCCGCGCCGATGGTCACGAGGTCGACGGCTCCGGATTCGAACTCGCCGATCAGCGCATCGTCGGCCACCTTGGCACCCAGCGCGCGCAGAAGCACCCGCATGACCGGGGAGCCCTGGAACCATTTCAGATGGACGAGGCTGATGAAGCGCTGCGCCAGCCACCAACGGTAATAGTAAGCGCCCCACAGCGGGTAGCGTCCGGGCTTCGTCCGCCCGATGATCAGCCATTTGGCCGCGACGGCGATCACCACCGTCGCGGCGTTGATGACCATGTAGACGCCCAGCAGCGTGACGACCTCCTGGAGGAAACTCGCGTCCTCGCCCGACAGCAGCATGTAGCTGACGAACACGCCCAGCCACTGCGCCGTCATCAGCGCCAGAATGAAGGGCAGGGCCGCCGCCTGAGCCACCCCGCACAGGAAGCGGCGAAGCAGGGGAGGCGGCGTGAAGGACCGGTCCTTGCGCTCCGTTCCTCCGCCGTTGCCGCCATGCGGTGCGCGTGCGTCCAGCCGCTCGGCCATGGCGCGCAGGCTGCGGGCGCCGTAGACGTCCTGCAACGTCAGCCCGTCCAGATGCTTGGTTTCCCGCACCGCCGACACGAAGCGCGCGGCCAGCAGCGAATGCCCGCCGAGATCCATGAAGAAATCCGCATCCAGCGGCACCGCCTGACCGGGGAACACGCGCTTGGCGGCTGCCAGCAGGGCGGTCTCCGTGGGGGTCTGCGGCTCGTCCTGCTCGCCGGGGCCGTTGTCGTTGGTCAACGGGGCCGTCTGAAGCGCCTTGCGGTCCGCCTTGCCGGAGGTCAGGCGGGGCAGCCGGTCCGTCACCTCGAAATGAGACGGCACCATGTAGCTCGGCAGTTGGGCGCGCAGAGAGTCGCGCAACGCCGCTTTGTCCAACGTGGCACCGGGCTGCGGCACCAGGAAAGCGACCAGACGGTCCAGCCCGTTGTCGTTGCGCAGAACGACCGTGGCCTGGCTCACCCCGGTCATGCCGGTCAGCTTCGCCTCGATCTCACCCAACTCCAGCCGGAAGCCGCGGATCTTCACCTGATCGTCGATGCGGCCGTGGAACAGCAGGTTGCCGTTCGCGTCGATGCTCACCGCGTCGCCGGACCGGTAGAGCACCGGATCGTTGCCGTGAATGGCAAAGGAATTGCGGATGAACTTCTCGGCGGTCAGGTCCGGACGACCCAGATAACCTTGCGCCACGCCCGGCCCGCCGATCAGCAATTCCCCCTGGGTGCCGGCGGCAACGAGCGCCAGGGATTCGTCCACCACATAGCAACTGTAGTTCGGAATCGGGCGCCCGATGGTGACCGGCTCGTCCGGACGCACCTCGGCAATGGTGGCGACGACGGTCGCCTCGGTGGGGCCGTAGCTGTTGAAGATCGTCCGCCCCGGACGGCACCAGCGCGCCGCCACCGCGGGCGGGCAGGCCTCGCCGCCCAGGATGACGACGCGCAGGCTCGGCACGTCCTTGGGCAGCATGGCCAGCAGCGTCGGCACTGTGTCCAGCACCGTGATGCCAGCCTCGTTCAGCACATCGGCCAGCCGGTCCGCCTCGTCCAGCACCTGCCGGCTCGCCACCCAGAGCGTCGCGCCGACCAGGTAGGGAACGAAGATTTCCTCCAGCGAGAGGTCGAAGGCCACAGACGCGCCCTGGAACGCCATATCCTCGCTGGTGATCCCATACACGCTGTTGGCGGCGCGCAGGTAATGGCAGATGTTGGCGTGGCTGATGACGATGCCCTTGGGCTTGCCGGTGGAGCCCGAGGTGTAGATCGCATATGCCGGATGATCGCGGGTGACTCCAGCCGCGCGCAGATCGGGCGCGCGCTCGTCGTCGGACGTCAGTTCCTCCAGCCGAAGCACCGGCACATCCAACTCCGCCGCCTTGGAACCGGTGACGGCGTCCACCAGGATGGCGGCGGCGGAACAATCGGCGAGGCTGACCGACACGCGCCCGGCGGGCGCATCGGCGTCGAACGGCAGATAGGCGGCTCCAGCCTTCAATATGCCGAGCAGCGCCACATGCAGGTCGAGCGACCGCGTCATCCACAGCCCGACGAAACTCCCCGGTCCGCAACCGCGCGCGCGCAGCGCGTTGGCGACACGGTTCGCCCGCGCTTCCAGTTCGCCGTAGCTCACTAGGCGTCCGTCGAACAGGATGGCTGTCCGCTCCGGCGTGCGTCTCGCGGTTTCCGCGAAGATGTCCGAAAGCAGTTCGTCACGAAGCATCTCCGGCAGGGCGTTGCCCCGCAGCACGGCGGAGACAAGAGGAGAAGTCATCGGGAAGGCGAAGGCGCTGTTCGGAGATTCGGATGAACGGTGATCGAAGCCCGGAGCATCGACCAAGGTAGGCGTGCGAAGCAATGTCACGCTTGTCAGCCTTTATAAAATGGTTCAGCGCAATCGCAGCGGTCGGACCTGTGTTGTTCTAGTCCCGGCGGTCGGCTGGCGGCTACTGTCTGCCGTTTTGCAGCCTTACCTCTTTCTGGTTAACGAACCATTGATCTCTACCGCGTCCAAGCTGAAGAACTCTTCAGCGACTGTTCAGACTATGCGGTGGCGGGTGTCAGGTGCCTAATGAAAAGGGTGTCATGTGCATCCGGAGGGGCTTGCGGAAAAAATCGCCGGGGGTGGAAAAAAGCGCTTGCCACCCTGAGAGAGCACGCATATAAAGCGCCTCCCGACGCGGTGGCCGCCAACGAGGCGCCGACGGGTCGGGAAACAGAAGATATTCTGGCCCT
>JAEYPE010000134.1 GCA_023411035.1 Pseudomonadota bacterium | reverse complement strand
GGTCCGGCAACCCCTCCAACGCACTCCAAAGCGTCCCCAAAACCAGCCTCCCATCCAACGCTTCCGCCGATGAGAAGAATCGATCCGAAGCGCGGGAGCTATGCGGTGAATTGAATCACCCTGCCTTTGGATGGGAGTAGGGCCAACCGCATGTTGTTTTTTGAGCCAAGTTATTTCGTCGGGAATAATGAAGGGTGGAACGTGTTCGTCTTCATGAGGGCGCAACGCCTCTGACCGGGCCGGTGGATCATGAAACCCGCGCCAGCCATAGCGCTGAAAGTTTTTCAATCCAGCGTTGTTCTTCTTCTGTTGACGCTGGCGGCCTGCGGCGACGGCGGCTGGACCCATTGGGTGAGCTACGGCGTCGGATATGGCTGCTGCGGGCCGGTGTATGAATTGGGGATGAGCCTTCCGGTCTACCGGCTGGAGCCCCGGTCCTATTGGAACTACCCGGATTACCGTGGCGCCTGGGCGGGGATTGGATCGGCGAGTCGGCTTGGGCGCTGGGAGGCGAGCCGCCATTACGGAAAATCCGATTGAACGGCCCCGCCCGGCCATCCACCTTGAAGTGGAGTGGAAAGTGGAGTGGGACGGGCAGGAAGAGGCGGAACGATGGCGGTCACCCGGGACGATCTGAAGAAGCGCATCGGTCAGGCTCTGGGCGAGACGAAGGCCGATCTGGTCATCAAGGACACCCGTTTCCTGAACGTCGCCACCGGGGAGATCGCCACGGGCGACATCGCCGTCTGCGGCGACCGGATCGTCGGCACCTATGAATCCTACGATGGGACGGAGGAGATCGACGGGCGCGGGCTGACCGTCGTGCCGGGCTTCATCGACACGCACGTCCATTGCGAATCCACCTGCGTCACGCCGATGGAGTTCGACCGTTGCGTCCTGCCGCGCGGTACCACCACGGCCATCTGCGACCCGCATGAGATCTGCAACGTGCTGGGGGAGAAGGGGCTCCGCTATTTCCTGGACTGCGCGGAAGGGACGGTGCTGGACCTGCGGGTGCAGCTCTCCTCCTGCGTGCCGGCGACGGAAATGGAAACCTCCGGCGCGCGGCTGGAGGCGGCGGATCTCGTCCGTTACAAGGACCACCCGAAGGTGCTGGGGCTGGCGGAGTTCATGAACTTCCCCGGCGTCTTCCACAAGGTGGACGGCGTGCTGGACAAGCTGGCCGCCTTCGACGGGCGCCACATCGACGGCCACGCCCCGCTGGTCGGCGGGCGGGAACTGAACGCCTATCTCTCCTGCGGTATCCGCAACTGCCACGAAACCACCAGCGCGCCGGAGGCGATGGAGAAGCTGCGCAAGGGCATGCAGGTGCTGATCCGCGACGGGTCTGTGTCGAAGGATGTGCACGCGCTCGCTTCGGTGATCCAACCGGAGACGTCTCCCTTCCTGGGCTTCTGCACCGACGACCGCAACCCCCTCGACATCGCCGAGGAGGGGCACATGGACCATCTGATCCGCAGCGCGATCCGGCTGGGCGCCCCGGTTGCCCATGTCTACCGCGCGGCCACATGGTCGGCGGCGCGTGGCTTCGGACTGTTCGACCGTGGGCTGGTGGCACCCGGGCAGCGGGCCGACCTCGTTCTGCTGGACGATCTGGAGGCGTGCGCGGTCAACCGCGTCATCCGCAACGGGCGGGTGGTGACGCCGGACAGCTTCGCCGGGCGCCCGGCGGTCAGCCCGGTCGGGTTGCGCTCCGTCAAGCTGGACCCGGTGACGGCGGAGGATTTCGCGGTGCCCGCGGCGGGGTCCGTCCAGTCGGTGATCGGGGTTCTGCCCGGCAAGATCATCACGGCCCATCTGCGGCTGGAGGTGCCGGCCAGGAACGGAACGTTGGTGGCCGATCCGGACCGCGACATCCTGAAGATCTGCGTCTTCGCCCGCCACGGCACCAACCGGAATGTCGGGCGCGGCTTCGTCAGCGGGTTCCAATTCCGGGAAGGGGCGCTGGCCTCCTCCGTCGGGCACGACAGTCACAACATCTGCGTGGTCGGCGCGTCGGACGAGGACATGGCCGTCGCCGTCAACCGCCTGATCGAGCTTCAAGGCGGATTCGTCGCGGTGCGCAATGGTCAGGTGGTGGGCGAACTGGCCCTGCCGCTGGCCGGTTTGATGAGCCTGGAGCCCTTCGAGACGGTGGAGCGCCGTCTGCGCAGCCTGCGCGCCGTCGTGCGGGAGATGGGCTGTCCGCTGGCCGAACCCTTCCTGCAACTGGCCTTCCTGCCGCTGCCGGTCATTCCGCATCTGAAGATCACCGACCGTGGGCTGGTCGACGTGGACAAATTCGCGCTCGTGGATGCCTAGGACCGGCAATTTCTGCCGGACAGGGCGCAGATTTTTCCGGTAGCGCTGATGCGGAATATTAGGCAAACCGTTGAAAATAAACGATTGTGTATTGGCCTGCCATCTGCAAGGAGCCGCCCGACGAAAGCGGACGAAGCCGGTCGGAGGGGCGTGCCATGGTTGGTTTGAGCGATATCGGCAGCTTGGCGCAGAGCCTTCAGTCGTCCATCGACGCGGCGATGAAGCGTGTTCAGGAACAGGCCAAGCAGGCGACCGACGCCAAGCCCAGCGGTGAGGTCCAGGAATACGAGCAGACCGTCCGCAAGTCGGCGCTGAACGCTTCGGCCTTCTCGACCAATGTCGGCACGCTGGTGAAGGATACCAGCCGCCTGAACGTGCTCAGTTCGCTGGCCGCCAACGATCCGGCGGACTTCTACAAATTCTCGGTGACCACGGCGGGCGAGGCCGCACTGGGCCGGGTCGGCGACACGGGCGTGCGCGTTCAGCTGATGGACAAGCAGGGCAAGATCATCGCCGACAGCAACACCGACGCCGGCGCCACCTACGACGCCTACAAGAAGTTCGAGGCGGGGAACCTGACGCTGGACCGCGGGGACTACACGCTGCGCGTCTCCCGCGACAAGGGCGTGCCGGCGAAGGACGAGAAGAATTACGGCCTCCAGCTCCGCATGGGCGATTACAGCAAGGACTACGACACCATCGCCAAACAGCCGGCCAAGGGCGACACGGCGATTCAGACCACGCCGCAGCTTCAGCGCCTGACCGCCCTGCTGACCGGGGACAGTTCGACCGCCAGTTCCGGCGCATTGGGCATCCTGACGGGGGGAAGCAGCGGCTACAGCGGGCGCGGGTCGTTGCTGAACGGTCTCTTCTGAAGGCGGCACCTCCGCCACCATGACGATTGCCCGCGCCTTGCCGGTGCGCTAAGCGTTCGTCATGACGACCGAAAGCCTTCCGTCCGCCGCGGCGTCAGCCCCGGCCGCCGTCCGCCGCGCGACTGCCATCGGCGGTCTGGCCATCCTGATGTGGTCCACGCTGGCGCTGCTGACGGCGCTGTCGGGAACCATTCCGCCGTTCCAGCTCGTGGCGATGTCCTTCGGCGTCGCCTTCGTCGTCGGCACGGCGGCGGGGGCCATGCGGGGCAAGGACGTGATCGGCGTGCTGCGCCAGCCTTGGCCGGTCTGGCTGCTCGGCGTGGCCGGGCTGTTCGGTTACCACTTCTTCTATTTCCTGGCCTTCCGCCTCGCCCCCGGTGCGGCGGTGGAGGTCAATCTGCTGAATTACCTGTGGCCGCTGCTGATCGTGCTGTTCTCCGCCCTGCTGCCGGGGGAGCGGCTGAAGCGCGGCCATGTGCTGGGCGCCCTCTGCGGGCTGGCCGGGACGGTGCTGATCGTGACGGGGGGCGGGCGCGGCCTGTCGCTCGACGCCGGAGACACGCCGGGCTATCTGTCGGCCATGGCCGCGGCGGTGCTGTGGGCGTCCTATTCGGTGCTGTCGCGCCGCTTCGGCGACGTTCCGACGGAGGCGGTGGGCGGCTTCTGCCTCGCCACCGCGGTGCTGGCCGGGCTGTCGCACCTGATGTTCGAGACGACGGTGGCGCCGTCCGGCGGCGAATGGCTGGCGGTGCTCGCCATGGGGATCGGGCCGGTCGGGGCGGCCTTCTTCGTGTGGGACCACGGGGTGAAGCGCGGCGACATCCGGGCGCTGGGCGTGCTGTCCTATGCCACGCCTCTGGCCTCCACGCTGCTGCTGATCCTGTTCGGGCAGGCGGCGGGCGGCTGGACGGTGTGGGCGGCCTGCGCGCTCATCATGGGCGGCGCGGTGCTGGCCAGCCGCGACGTTCTGCGCGGCGATCAATAGAACGGTGGCCGGTAGAAGAGTGACAGCGATTTCATAGGCTTTTCATGCGGCGCGGTGCTATTCGGCAAGGACGGTTCCACTTTTGCCGAGCCATCGCATCATGCCGCAACGCGCTGCCGCTCTGTCCCGCTTCCTGCGGGACGTCTGGACCCTGACCCGTCCCTATTGGTCGTCCGAGGAACGCTGGGTGGCGCGCGGGCTGCTGGCGGCGATCGTTGCGCTGAATCTGGGGGTGGTCTTCATCACCGTCTGGCTGACCCAGGTCAACGGCGCCATCTTCAACGCGCTTCAGGAGAAGGACCAGGGCGCCTTCGTCGATCAGCTTCTTCTGTTCGGCGGGCTGGCGCTGGTCTACATCGCGGTCGCCGTGTACCGGCTGTACCTGAACCAGATGCTGCAAATCCGCTGGCGGCGCTGGCTGACCGAACGCTATCTGGGCGACTGGCTGGCCGGGCAGACCTATTACCGGCTCCAGGTCACCGGCAACCCCGCCGACAACCCGGACCAGCGCATCGCCGAGGATCTGCGCGGCTTCGTGCAACTGACGCTGGGGCTGTCGCTGGGTTTCCTGACGAATCTGGTCACGCTGGTTTCCTTCCTAGCGATGCTGTGGAGCCTGTCGGGGGAGCTGACCGTCGCGCTGTTCGGGACGGAACTGGCGATTCCCGGCTACATGGTCTGGGTGGCGCTGGTCTACGCGGTGGTGGGGACGTGGCTGGCTCACCGGATCGGGCGCCCGCTCGCCCGCCTGAACTTCGACCAGCAGAAATACGAGGCCGACTTCCGCTTCGCGCTCGTCCGCCTGCGCGAGAACGCGGAGAGCGTGGCCTTGCAGGGCGGCGAGGCGCAGGAGCGCGGCGGCTTCGCCCAGCGCTTCGCCCGCGTGGTGGACAACTGGTGGGCCATCATGCGCACGCAGAAGCGGCTGGTGTGGTTCACCTCCGCCTATGATCAGGTGGCGATCATCTTCCCGCTTCTGGTCGCGGCGCCGCGCTATTTCTCGGGGGCGGTTCCGCTGGGCGCCCTGATGCAGACCGCCCAGGCTTTCGGGCAGGTGCAGGGCAGCCTGTCCTGGTTCATCGAAGCCTATGTCAGCCTGACGGACTGGCACGCCACCACCAGCCGTCTCGTCGGCTTCCACCGCGCGGTGGAGGAGATCCAGGAAGCGGAGCGGACCGCCCCGCAGCTTGTCCGCGATGCCGGGCCGGACGGCGCGCTGCGGGTGGAGGCGGTGGAGCTGGCTTTGCCGGTAGGCGGTACGCCGCTGCTGCGCGCCGACCTGACCGTGCAGCCGGGGGAACGGGTCCTGGTCACCGGCCCGTCCGGATCGGGCAAGAGCACGCTGTTCCGCGCGCTGGCCGGCATCTGGCCGTTCGGGCGCGGGCGCATCGGCCTGCCCGCCGGGGCGGACGCGATGTTCCTGCCGCAAAAGCCCTACATGCCCATCGGCACGCTGCGCGCCGCCGTTTCCTATCCCTCCGCCCCCGAGGCGTTCGAGGAGGAAGCGGTCCGCGCCGCGCTGGACGCCGTGGGGATGAGCGCCTTCGCCGGGCAACTGGACGAGGAGGACCATTGGGCGCAGCGCCTGTCCGGCGGCGAGCAGCAGCGCGTCGCCTTCGCCCGCGCCCTGCTGCACCGGCCCGGCTGGCTGTTCCTGGACGAGGCCACATCCGCCTGCGACCCGGAGACGGAGACGCGGCTGTACGGCCAGTTGGCGGAACGCCTGCCCGGCACGACGATGGTCAGCATCGGGCATCGGACGAGCCTGACGGCGCACCACAGCCGGAAGGTTGCGGTGGGGAAGGGCAGCGATGGGGTGGGTGTGTTGGGGGAGGCGGCAGGCGTGGGGTGAGCGTGGGGTGAGGCAGCCCCCTCCCCGCCAACTCAGCCGGGCTCCCACCCCTCCGGCGCCATTTCGAAGCCGGCGAACTCGAAGGCGGGTGAGACGGTGCAGCCCACCAGAACCCAGCCCTCCAGGGGCCGAGCCGCCTGCCACGCATGCGCCGGAACGACGCCTTGCGGGCGCTGGCCGGCGGAGAGACCCATCCCCAGGATCACCCGCTCCACCGACCGCCCATCCGTGGAGATCGACAGCTCCAGCGGGCCGCCGGCGTGCCAGTGCCACATCTCGACCGCGTCCACCCGGTGCCAGTGGGAGCGCTCGCCCGCCCGCAGCAGGAAGTAGATGCCGGTCTTCGCCCCGCGCCCGCCGCCCGGCGGAGCGTCCCGATAGGTTTCCACATAATGGCCGCCTTCGGGATGGGGCTGCATGCCCAGCATCGCGATGATGCGTTCAGGCGTCAGCGATTCGGTCATGCTGGATTCGGTCATGCCGGCCGCCCCTTTACGCTGGAGGAGGAGCGGTGCGGCGGAAGCTGTCGAGATCGGAGGCCGAAGCGAACCACGCCGCCAGCTCCGGACGGCCCACCCGCCAGTCCTCATGCCCGAACCGGAAGTCGAGGTAGCCGAGCGCCACCAGGATGGACAGCGTGCCGATGGTCAGCGTGTCGTCCAGGCCCGCGGCCTCGGCCTCCAGCACGTCCAGCGCGCGGGCGACGGCGCGGCGCTGCCGCTCCGCCCAGGATTCGGAGCGCTCGCCGTCGGGCCGCTGCAACTCCAGGCGCCGCAGGATGGCGGCGTCGCAGATGCCGTCGGCCAGGGCCTGCTGGCGCAGCGCCGTCCAGCGCGCCGGGCCGGAGGCCGGGAACAGGCGCGGGCCGTCGTGCAGCGTGTCCAGATACTCCGCGATCACCGGGCTGTCGTAGAGCACCGTGCCGTCGTCCAGCACCAGGGCCGGCACCTTGCCCAGCGGGTTGTCCTTCGGCAGGTCGGTGTCCGGCGCCCAGGCGTTGGTCTGCTGCTTCTCGACCGCCGAATCCAGCCCGCATTCGATGATGACCATCGCGGCCTTGCGGACATAGGGCGAGGTCGGGCTCCAGCGCAGCTTCATGAAAACTCTCCTCCCGTTCGGTGGGCGTCAGACTAATGCGGCGGCGCCCGTTCTTAAAAGCGATCCTTGCGGCCGCGGATTTCGGCGAAGACCGCCACCGGGTCGGCGCCGGCCATGCCGACGGCGGCCTGGACCTCCGGCACGTCGGCGCGCAGGAAGGGGTTGGTGGCCTTCTCGACGCCGATGGTGGAGGGGATGGTCGGCTCCCCCCGCTCGCGCAGGGCGGCGATGTCCGCCGCGCGGGCCTTCAAAGCGGCGTTGTCCGGCTCCACCGTCACGGCGAAACGGGCGTTGGACAGGGTGTATTCGTGGCCGCAATAGACGCGCGTGTCGTCCGGCAGGCCGCGCAGCTTCACCAGTGAGGACCACATCTGGGCGGGCGTGCCCTCGAACAGCCGCCCGCAACCGAGCGCGAACAGCGTGTCGCCGCAGAACACGGCCTTGGCCTCGGGGAACCAGAAGGCAATGTGGCCGGAGGTGTGGCCGGGGATGAAAAGCACGCGCGCGGTGAGCGATCCGAATGAAATGGTCTCGCCTTCGCCCAGGCACGTCTCCATATCGGGTATGCGGGCCACGTCGGCGCGCGCGCCGATCACGTCGGCGCCGGTGCGCGCCTTCAGCGCGTGGTTGCCGCCGATGTGGTCGTTGTGATGGTGGGTGTTGAAGATGTGCGTCAGCGTCCAGTTCCGCCGCTCCAGTTCCGCCAGGACGGGCTGCGCGTCGCCGGGGTCCACAACCCCGACGGCGCCACTGGCCGGGTCGCGAAGCAGATAAATGTAATTGTCGGCGAAAGCCGGAACGAGGTGGATCTCCATGGCCCGGGGCTCCTCCCAAGTGAATGGCCGTTGAACTGAATCGTGGTAGTCTCGGATGACCATGTACACCGATATCGTCGATCTCCGCGAATTCTACGAGTCCGGGCTGGGGCAGGCGGCGCGGCGGATGATCCGTCGGCGCATCCGCACCATCTGGCCCGACCTGCGCGGGCAGATCGTGCTGGGTGTCGGTTACACGACGCCGTACTTGCAGCCCTTCCGCGAGGAGGCGGAGCGGGTGTTCTCCATCATGCCGGCGACCCAGGGCGTGACCTTCTGGCCGCCGGGAGGGCCGGGGCTGGTGGCGCTGGGCGACGAGGCGGACCTGCCGCTGGCCGACATGTCGGTGGACCGCGTGCTGCTCGTCCACGGGCTGGAGGGGACGGAGCAACTGCGCCCGATGATGCGGGAGATCTGGCGCGTGCTGGCCGGCGGCGGGCGGGTGCTGGCGGTTGTGCCGAACCGCCGCGGCCTGTGGGCGCGGGCCGACTGGACGCCCTTCGGGCACGGTTTTCCCTATTCGGCGTCGCAACTGAAGCAGGTGCTGCGCGATACCATGTTCGTGCCGGAGCGCACCGGCCACGCTCTGTTCCTGCCGCCGCTGCGCTCCCGTTTCCTGCTGAAGACCGCCCCGGCCTGGGAGGAGGTGGGGGGGCGCTGGTTCAAGGCCTTCGCCGGGGTCACGATGATCGAGGCGTCCAAGCAGATCTTCGCCGGGGTGCCGCGCAAGACCCAGCAGCCGACCAAGCGCCGCCTGATCGTCCCGCTTCCCGGCGGTGCCGCCCCGGCGCGCCGCCCGGCGGGGTCCGGTGCGTGGCGGGTGTCGGAGGAGCCGTAAGGAGACGCCCGGTTCGCTATCGCGGCTGGCCTGTCACCGTCTTCATGCCCTCGCCATAGGTGAATTCCGGCGCCCGCGAGAGTTCGGAGGCCGGGATGTCCAGCGTCGGCGGCGTGGACCCGTCGGCACCCCGCGCCGCGCCCGCGATGTCGGTGCGCAGCATGCTGACCGGCAGGGACCGCAGCTTTCCGTCCGCGCCTTCACCCGGCGCCGGGGCCAGCACGATGCGCTCCACCGACGCGGCGCTGCCGTCCAGAGTGAAGTCCTTGATGGAGCCGCCGGGCTGGCCGTCACGGGTCCGCACCTCCTTGCCGATCAGGGTCCGCGCCTCCTCCACGGTCAGCAGATGCGGAATCGCGGCGACGGAGGGGGCGGCGCGCTGCATTTCGTCGGACGGGGCGGCGCCGCCCATCCCTTCCGGGGAGGCCGCGGGCGGGGTGGTCGGCGTGTCGTCCGGGCGCGGGGCCGTCATCAATGGGGCGCGGTCGGCCTCTCCTGAAGGGATGGGCGGTGCCGTCTGCGGGGCCTGCGCCGATGCGGTGGCGGACAGCAGCAGGGCGGCGGCCGATGCGGCCAGAACGGAAGAGGGGACGAGGCGCATGGTGCGAAGCTCCTGCTGAACCGGTGTCGAAAAGGCTTTGCCCAATCAACAGCGCCAGCGGGGCCGCGGTTGCATCGCCGGGAACGGGTGGCGGCGGTCAGTCCCGGCGCAGCAGGAAGACGCCCTGTTCGCCCAGCAGGTTGGCGAGGCCGGAATGGGCGTGGCCGGTCACCCGGCCCGTGCCGTTCACGATCATGCAGCGCTCGATGCGGATGCCCATCCGCTCCGCAAGTTCCACGAAGTCCTTGATCGTGCAGAAATGGATGTTGGGCGTTTCCCACCACTGATAGCCCAGCGTCTCCGTCACCGGCATCCGCCCGGTCAGCAGAAGCTGCAAGCGGATGCGCCAATAGCCGAAGTTCGGCACCGACACGATGGCCCGCCGTCCGATGCGGGTCATCGTCTCCAGCACCGTCCGCGGCTCCCGCATGGCCTGGAGGGTCTGGCTGAGGATCACGTAATCGAAGGCGCCCGCTGGATAGTCCTTCAGGTCCGTCTCGGCGTCGCCCTGGATGACCGACAGGCCCTGCGCCACGCACTGGTGCACGCCGTCCATCGACAGTTCGATCCCGCGCCCGTCCACCCCCTTCCGGCGGGACAGGAAGGCCAGCAGGGCACCGTCGCCGCAGCCGACGTCCAGCACGCGGCTGCCCGGCTCCACCATCTCCGCGATCAGCTTCAGATCGTAGCGGATGCCGTTGCCGGCGGCGGCGCGGGTGGCGGATGGGGTGTCGTCGAGGGGGCTCATGGCGTGGATGCCCGTGTCAGGCCGCGGTGTTCCGCGCAGCCTTCCAGGAAGCCTCGGATCACCTGATGGAACTCCGGCTCGTCCAGAAGGAAGGCGTCGTGGCCCTTGTCGGTCTGGATTTCCACGAAACTGACGTTGGCCGCCACCGCGTTCAGCGCGTGCACGATGGCCCGCGATTCGGAGGTGGGGAACAGCCAGTCGCTGGAGAAGCTGGCCAGACAGAAGCGCACCGGGGTGCTCTTGCCGTCCTTGCGGAAGGCGTTGGACAGGGTGCCGCCCCCGTAATCCGCGGCGAGGTCGAAATAATCCATCGCCCGCGTGATGTAGAGGTAGGAGTTGGCGTCGAACCGCTCCACGAAGGTGATGCCCTGGTGGCGCAGATAGCTTTCCACCTGGAAATCGGCGTCGAAGCCGTAGGTGACGGCCTGCCGGTTCTGCAGGTTGCGCCCGAACTTGCGGTGCAGCGCCGGTTCCGACAGGTAGGTGATGTGCGCGGCCATCCGCGCCACCGCCAGCCCGCGGTGCGGGCGCGTGCCCTCCAGCAGGTAATTGCCGCCGGCCCAATCCGGGTCGGCCATGATCGCCTGCCGGCCCACCTCGTGGAAGGCGATGTTCTGCGCCGAATGGCGGGCCGCCGTGGCGATGGGCACCGCGGCGAAGACGGACTCGGGATAGGCCACCGCCCATTGCAGCACCTGCATGCCGCCCATGGAGCCGCCGATCACGCAGAAAAGACGCTCGATCCCCAGATGCTCCACCAGCAGCTTCTGCGCGCGCACCATGTCGCCGATGGTGATGACGGGGAAACCCAGCCCATAGGGCTTGCCGGTCGCCGGGTCGATCTCCTTCGGGCCGGTGGAGCCCATGCAGCCGCCGATGACGTTGGAGCAGACGACGAAATAGCGGTCGGTGTCGACCGGCTTGCCCGGTCCGACCAGCATCTCCCACCAGCCGGGCTTGCCGGTCACCGGGTGGGGGTCGAGCACGTAATGGTCGCCGGTCAGGGCGTGGCAGATCAGGACGGCGTTCGACCGGTCGGCGTTCAGCGTGCCGTAGGTCTGGTACGCGACCGTGAAGGGCCCCAGTTCCGCCCCGCTGTCCAGCCGCATGGGCCTGTCCACCCCGAGCGTGACCCGAAGGCCGGGCAATGCCGCCGGTTCGGCGGGCACGGCAGCGGCGGGGTTCGGTGCAGTGGTCGGCGCAGACGTCGGCGCGGACATGGCGGGTCTCGGGACCTCCGGGACAACGGGAGCGTATAGCTAGGGAGCGGCGATTGGGAGTGTCAACGTTTTCTTTGATTTTGCGGAGCTTGCGGACTACTACTATCCGGCTTTGGATTCGCCCTGGATTCGACGGTTTCCCGCACCATGCCTCCGCCCAAGTCTCCGCTCGACGATCTGCGCCGCGAGATCGATCACATCGACGATACGATCCACGACCTGCTGATGCGCCGCGCGGCGGTGGTGGAGCGTGTCGGCATCGTCAAAGGCCAGATGGAGGCCGCGGAAGGGCAGGCCAACGGCGCCCCGGCCCAGGCCCCGATCTATCTGCGCCCGGCGCGCGAGGCGGTGATCCTGCGCCGCCTGATGGCGCGCCACGCCGGCTCCTTCCCGGCCATCGCCGTCGTCCGCATGTGGCGGGAGATGATCACCGCCTTCACACGGCTCCAGGGGCCCTTCGCCGTCGCCGTCTACGCGCCGGAGGACCGCCGCGGATTCTGGGACGTGGCGCGCGACCATTTCGGCAGCGTCGTTCCGATGACCGCCGTCAACACCCCCGCCGCCGCCATCCGCGCGGTGTCGGAAGGGACGGCGACGGTCGGCATCGTGCCCTATCCGGCGGAAGACGACGCGGACCCCTGGTGGCGCTTCCTGGTGTCGTCCGACGCGCGCACGCCGCGCGTGGTCGCCCGCCTGCCCTTCGCCGGGCGCGGCAACGCCCGCGGCGAGGACCGCGACGCCCTGGCCATCGCGCTGGTCCCGCACGAGCCGACCGGCGACGACCGCACCCTTCTGGGAATCGAACTGGGCCACGACCTCAGCCGGGGGCGGCTGAAGGACCATTTGGAAACGAGCGGCCTCGCCCCGACCTATTTCTGCACCTGGCACGCCCGCGACCCGTCCGGTCCCTCCATCCATCTGGTCGAGGTCGCCGATTTCGTCGATCACACCGACCCGCGCCTGGCGGCCTTCGCCGGGCGGCTGGGCGAGATTCCGGTGCGGATCAACATCGTGGGCGGCTACGCCGTTCCGCTTCATCTTTCCGCTTCATCTTTCCAATGATGTCCGCCCAATGACGCCCGCAAGGTCTGAGACCTGACATGACCCAGCCGAACAACGGCCCGGTGCCCCGCCCGGGGATTCTCGACATCGCCCCCTATGTCGGCGGTGAGCACGCGGGGCACATCCGCCTCGCTTCCAACGAGGGAGCGCTCGGCCCCAGCCCGCGCGCCGTGGAGGCCTACAAGGCCGCCGCGGGCGAGCTGCACCGTTATCCGGACGGCGGTTCCGCCAAGCTGCGCAACGCCATCGCGGCGCGCTTCGGCCTGGATGCGGAGCGCGTGGTTTGCGGCGCCGGCTCCGACGAGCTGATCGCCCTGCTGATCCGCGCCTATGCCGGTCCGGGGGACGAGGTGCTGTATTCGCAGCACGGCTTCCTGATGTACCCGATCGGCGCCAGGTCGGTCGGCGCCACCCCGGTCAAGGCGCCGGAGACGAACCTGACCACCGATGTGGATTCGCTGCTGGCGCACGTCACGCCGCGCACCCGGCTGGTCTTCGTCGCCAACCCGAACAACCCGACCGGCACCTACATCACCGCCGACGAGATGGCCCGCCTGCACGCCGGCCTGCCGCGGAACGTCATCCTGGTCATCGACGCGGCCTATGCCGAGTACATGAACCACAACGACTATTCGGCGGGGCAGGAACTGGTGGACCGCTTCCCCAACGTGGTGATGACCCGCACCTTCTCGAAGATCTTCGCGCTGGGCTCGGTCCGGCTGGGCTGGGCCTATTGCCCGGCGGGGATCGCCGACGTGCTGAACCGCGTGCGCGGCCCCTTCAACGTCTCGTCCGCCGCGCAGATCGCCGGGGTGGCGGCGCTGGAGGACACGGAGTTCCTGGAGCGCTCGCGCAGCCACAACACCGAGTGGCGGGAGTGGTTCGTTCAGCAGGTCCAGGCACTGGGTCTGAAGACGCATCCCAGCGTGACGAACTTCGTCCTGGTGGACTTCGCCGGGCAGGCCGTCGGCAAGGACGACGCCGAGGCGGCGCGTCAATTCCTGAAGGGCCGCGGCATCCTGGTCCGCCAGATGCCCTCCTACGGCCTGCCGAGCTGCCTGCGCGTCACCATCGGCACGGAGGCCGAAATGCGCGAGGTGGTGCAGGCGCTGAAGGACTTCCTGGCGGCGTAACAAGACCATCGGATCGTGATCGATGGGGCCGGGCTGTGTGCCCGGCCTTTTCGTTCCAGACGTTTCGAGCGTCACCACCGGCCAAAGTTTCGCTTGGTCGGGGGGCGGCTTGGTGCTTTAAAGCGGGGCGTTCTGCAACCCACCCGCATCCGGTGCCCTGAGATCATGAGCGATACTGCCAGCCCCCTGTTCGACCGCGTTGCCATTGTCGGCATCGGTCTGATCGGTTCCTCCGTGGCGCGGGCGCTCACCCATTATGGTGTCGCCCGGCAGGTCGTCTGCGCGGACCGCAGTCCCGAGCACTGCGCCAAGGCGATGGAACTGGGCATCGTGGAG
The DNA here is from genome assembly GCA_023411035.1 of Pseudomonadota bacterium. Taxonomy (GTDB): domain Bacteria; phylum Pseudomonadota; class Alphaproteobacteria; order Azospirillales; family Azospirillaceae; genus Azospirillum. The sequence continues at coordinate 26,251 of JAEYPE010000134.1, read as the reverse complement.
CATGCCACCACCGATCTGGCGGAGGCGCTGGAGGGGGCGGAACTGGTCATCCTGGCGACCCCGGTCGGCGCCTTCGCCGAGGTGGGGGAGCAACTCGGGCCGCTGCTGCGCCCCGGCATGATCGTGTCGGACGTCGGCTCGGTTAAGCAGGCGGTGCTGCGCGACGTCGGTCCGCACATCCCGGACGGCGTGCATCTGATCCCCGGCCACCCGGTGGCGGGAACCGAGCATTCGGGGCCGGAGGCCGGCTTCGCCGCCCTGTTCCAGGGCCGCTGGTGCATCGTCACCCCGCCCCCCGGCGCCAACGAGGCGGCGGTGGACAAGGTGGTGGAGATGTGGCGCCGCATCGGCTCGACGGTCGAACTGATGGACGCCTCCCACCATGACCGCGTGCTGGCCATCACCTCGCACCTGCCGCACCTGATCGCCTACACCATCGTCGGCACGGCGTCCGACCTGGAGGATGACACCAAGTCGGAGGTCATCAAGTTCTCCGCCGGCGGTTTCCGTGATTTCACCCGCATCGCCGCGAGCGATCCGGTGATGTGGCGCGACGTGTTCCTGAACAACCGGGAAGCGGTCCTGGAGATTCTCCAGCGCTTCACCGAGGATCTGACCGCCCTCCAGCGCGCCATCCGCTGGGGCGAGGGGCAGCAGTTGCAGGACCATTTCACCAAGACCCGCGCCATCCGCCGCGGCATCATCGACGCCAAGCAGGCCTGACAGCCGCGATTGCACCGGTCGTCCGGTGTCGCCATCATGCGCTCAAATTTTCACTAATAAATGTCGCTAAATGTCATTCGCACATATGTGAATTACACATCATGCTGCAAAAGACGACTTGTCTGATAGGGATCGGTGGTGTTCAATATCCCCAGCACCTCGCTACAGTCAGCAAGCCTGGGGAAAACCGTTCATGCCGTTGCGTTTCAGCCGGAGCCTTATCGCCGCGGGGGTGATTCTGGCCGCCCTGGCGACGGCCAGCGCCGCCGGGCGGAAGACGATCCTGAACGTCTCCTACGACCCGACGCGGGAGTTGTACGAGGAGTTCAATCCGGCCTTCGCCCGCACCTGGGCGGAGGCGGCGGGGGAGAGCGTGGTCATCCGGCAGTCGCACGGCGGATCGGGGGCGCAGGCGCGCTCGGTCGTCGATGGGCTGGATGCCGATGTGGTGACGCTGGCGCTGGCCTATGACGTGGACGCCATCGCCGATGCCGGGCTGATCGGGAAGGACTGGCGGACCCGGCTGCCCAGCAACAGTTCCCCCTACACCTCGACCATCGTGTTCCTGGTCCGCAAGGGCAACCCGAAGCGGATCAAGGACTGGGACGATCTGGTGAAGCCGGGGGTGGAGGTGGTGACGCCGAACCCGAAGACCTCGGGCGGGGCGCGCTGGAATTATCTCGCCGCCTGGGCCTATGCCCTGAAGCAGAGCGGCGACGACGAGGCCAAGGCGAAGGAGTTCGTCGCGGCCCTGTTCGGGAACGTCCCGGTGCTGGACAGCGGCGCCCGCGGGGCCGCCCTGACCTTCACCCGCAAGGGCGTGGGCGACGTTCTGCTGGCCTGGGAGAACGAAGCCTTCCTGTCGCTCAAGGAATTCGGGGCCGACCAGTTCGAGATCGTCGTGCCGTCCCTGTCCATCCTCACCGAACCGCCGGTGGCCGTGGTGGACAGCGTGGTGGACCGCAAGGGCACCCGCAAGGTGGCCGAAGCCTATGTGCAATATCTCTACACCCGCGAAGGGCAGGAAATCGCCGCCCGGAATTTCTACCGGCCCCGCCATCCCGAACTGGCGCGGCAGTATGCCGGGCGCTTCACCCCGGTGGCGCTGGTGACCGTCGATGACGTGTTCGGCGGCTGGCGCCGGGCGCAGGAGACCCATTTCGCGGACGGCGCCCTGTTCGACCAGATCCAGCAGGAGCCGCGCTGACCCCTAAGGGCGGCAATGATTGACTGAACGGGAGGGCCAAGGACCATGAGCACGACATCGACCCCCCGGACGACGGACGGCGATGCCAACCGGTTGAACGGTGTGATCGCCGAAAACATCCGCAGCTTCCGCCTGCGCCAGGGCCTGTCCGTCGAGGCGCTCGCCAAACTGTCGGGCAACAGCCGCGCGGAACTGGCGGCCATCGAGGCGGGGCGCGGGCAATCCAGCATCGACATCCTGTGGACCATTGCCCGCGCCCTGGACGTGCCCTTCTCCAGCCTGCTCAGCAGCGGAGTCAGCGGTGGGACCACGGTGATCCGGCGGGTGGACAGCCAGCCGCTCACCTCGCGCGACGGGCGCTTCACGTCGCGGGCGCTGTTTCCCTTCCAGGGGGAGCGGCAGGTGGAGTTCTACGAACTGCGCCTCGCCCCTGGCACCGACGAGCGGGCCGACGCCCACACCATCGGCACGGTGGAGAACATCCTGGTCGGGCGCGGCGTGGTGGACATCGAAACCGGGGACGGCACCCATCGCCTGGATCAGGGCGACACGATCCAGTTCGACGCCGACACGCCGCATGCCTACCGAAACGTGGGCGATGACGAGGCGGTGCTGTATCTGGTCATGACCTACGTGCTCTGACGCCTCCGTTCGGTTCAGGCGGCGGTCCGGACGCCGGAGTCGCCGCCGGCGAGGGTCTGCGGTTCGCTGCCGCGGGACATCTCCGCCTTCAACGCGGCGGCAAGTTGGCGGAACGTCTCCTTGCGTCCGGAGGTGCGGCGCCACACCAGACCGATCCGGCGGAAGGGCCGCTCCCCGTCAAGGGATCGCACCACCACATCCAGGCCGCGCAGAATCCCCGAGTCGAGTGCCATCTGCGGCAGCAGGGTCACCCCCAGCCCGTTGGCGACCATCTGGACCAGGGTGTGGAGGCTGGTCCCCTGGAACGCGGCGCTTTGCCGCGCCCCTTCCAGGGCGCAGGCGGCCAGCGCGTGGTCGCGCAGGCAATGCCCATCCTCCAGCAGCAGCAAATCCTCCAGCGCCACATCGGATGGGCTGGCCGACGTGACGCGGCTCAGCCGGTGGCCGGGGGTGCAGACCACCGAAAAACGGTCTTCGGCGAGGTCGATGGCTTCCACGTCGCCGGACGGATAGGGCAGGGCCAGGATCGCCGCATCCAATTCCCCCGAATCCAGGCGGTCGAGCAGCCGTGCGGTCTGATCCTCGCGCAGGAACAGCTTCAGCTTCGGGAAGGAATCCCGCAGGGCCGGCATCACGCGCGGAATCAGGAAGGGGCCGATGGTCGGGATCACGCCCAGATGGAGCGGCCCGGACATCGGGTCCTCCACGGAGCGGGCCATGTCCACCAGCTCCTCCGCACCCTTCAGGACGGTGCGGGCGCGTTCGGCGATCTCGCGGCCCAGCGGCGTCGGCAGGACGGTGCGCCGCGTCCGCTCCAGCAGCGACGCGCCCAGCAGGCTTTCCAGTTCCTGAATGCCGGCGCTGAGGGTGGATTGGCTGACGAGGCACGCCTCCGCCGCCTTGCCGAAGTGGCAGCGGTCGACGACGGCGACGAGGTAGTGGAGTTGGCGCAGGGTGGGCAGCGGCTTCATGCGCTACACAGTAATCGGCTATGTCGATCAATGCGATCAGTATTTTTCGCTTCCATCGCTGAGGCATTACCCCTACCTTCCCCGGTGTCAAGCGACCAACGAGGGGGGGCGGACTTCCGGCAGGGATGCCGCGGCACCGGCAACGCCCATGGGCACCGGCGCCACGCCGGCAGGACACTGGAAAGACGCTTGCTCCAATCATTCTGGCTGATGGAGATATCATGTCCTTGATCAACACCGAGATTAAGCCGTTCAAGGCGACCGCTTTCAAGAACGGCAAGTTCATCGACGTCAGCGACGCCGACCTGAAGGGCAAGTGGTCGGTCGTGTTCTTCTATCCGGCGGACTTCACCTTCGTGTGCCCGACCGAGCTGGAAGACCTGGCTGAGAACTACGGCGAGTTCCAGAAGCTCGGCGTTGAGATCTACAGCGTTTCGACCGACACGCACTTCTGCCACAAGGCTTGGCACGACACGTCGGCGGCCATCAAGAAGATCGAGTACACCATGGTCGGCGACCCGACCGGCACGATCTCCCGCAACTTCGAAGTCCTGATCGAGGACAAGGGCCTGGCCGACCGCGGCACCTTCGTCATCGATCCGGAAGGCAAGATCCAGATCGTCGAGATCAACGCCGGCGGCGTGGGCCGTGACGCCCGCGAGCTGCTCCGCAAGGTGAAGGCCGCCCAGTACGTCGCTTCGCACCCGGGCGAGGTCTGCCCGGCCAAGTGGGAAGAAGGCGAGAAGACCCTCGCCCCGTCGCTCGACCTCGTCGGCAAGATCTAAGCCTCTCCGGCGGATCACATGGGAACCGCCGCCCGCCGCAACGGCGGACGGACGGTTCTGCCATAGCCGCAAAGGCTGTGGCGCCACGGCTTCGGGCCCGGATGATTCCGGGCCCGGATCGTGAGTGGACTTGATCTGCCCTATGAAATTCTGCTGCCCGGACCCGCCGAGACGCAACCGGGCTCGCTTCGAAAACCACTTTCGGGAGCCCTCGCCGTGTTGGATAGCAACGTAAAAGGCCAGCTCAAGGCCTATTTCGAAAAGATCACGCAGCCCATCGAACTGGCCGCCTCCCTCGACGACGGCGCGAAGTCGCAGGAAATGCTGGCTCTGCTGCAGGACATCGCCTCCCTGTCGGACAAGATCACCTTCGTCCGTACGGACGACGATGCGCGCAAGCCCTCCTTCGCGATCAACCGCACCGGCACCGACATCGGCGTTCGTTTCGCCGGCCTGCCGATGGGCCACGAATTCAATTCCCTCATCCTCGCCCTGTTGCAGGTCGGCGGCCACCCCTCGAAAGAGTCGGCGGAGGTCATCGAGCAGGTGAAGGCGCTGGAGGGTGAGTACCGGTTCGAGACCTACTTCTCGCTGTCGTGCCAGAACTGCCCGGACGTGGTGCAGGCCCTGAACCTGATGAGCGCTCTGAACCCGCGGATCAAGCATGTCGCCATCGATGGCGCGCTGTTCCAGCAGGAGGTCGAAGAGCGCAAGGTCATGGCCGTGCCGTCCATCTTCCTGAACGGCGAGCCGTTCGGCCAGGGCCGCATGGGGCTGGAGCAGATCCTCGCCAAGATCGATACCGGCGCGGCAGCGCGCGACGCGGAGAAGATCAAGGCCAAGGATGCTTTCGACGTTCTGGTGATCGGCGGCGGCCCCGCCGGTTCGGCGGCGGCGATCTACGCGGCCCGCAAGGGCATCCGCACCGGCGTCGCGGCGGAGCGGTTCGGCGGTCAGGTGCTGGACACCATGGCCATCGAGAACTTCATCTCCGTCTCCCACACCGAGGGGCCGAAGCTGGCCGCGGCGCTGGAGCATCACGTCAAGGAGTATGACGTCGACGTGATGAACCTCCAGCGGGCGGAAAAGCTGATCCCCGCATCGGCTCCGGGCGGCCTGATCGAGATCCAGCTCGCCAACGGCGCTTCGCTGAAGTCGAAGACGGTGATCCTGTCCACCGGCGCCCGCTGGCGCCAGATGGGCGTCCCCGGCGAGGACGAGTACCGGAACAAGGGCGTGGCCTATTGCCCGCACTGCGACGGCCCGCTGTTCAAGGGCAAGCGTGTGGCGGTCATCGGCGGCGGCAACTCGGGTGTCGAGGCGGCCATCGACCTCGCCGGCATCGTCGCCGAGGTGACGCTGATCGAGTTCGACAGCCAGCTCCGCGCCGACGAGGTGCTTCAGCGCAAGCTGCGCAGCCTGCCCAACGTGCGCATCATCACCTCCGGCCTGACGACCGAGGTGCATGGCGACGGCACGAAGGTGAACGGCCTCAGCTACAAGAACCGCAACACGGGCGAGGTGCACCGGATCGATCTGGAAGGCATCTTCGTGCAGATCGGCCTCGTTCCCAACACCGAGTGGCTGAAGGGGGCGGTGGCGCTGAGCCCGCGTGGCGAGATCGAGGTGGACGCGCGCGGCCAGACCTCCGTCCCCGGTGTGTTCGCGGCGGGCGACGCGACGACGGTTCCCTACAAGCAGATCATCATCGCCATGGGCGAGGGGGCGAAAGCGTCCCTGTCGGCCTTCGACTACCTGATCCGCATGGTGCCGGCGGAGGCCGTCGCCGCGGCGTAACCGCCGGACGTTCCACCCCCACCGTTCCCGCTCCGGCGGGTGACGGTGGGGGCGGTGCGCTTTTTGTTTGTAGACCGTCGATCGGGTGCGGCTATTTTTTCGCGGCGCCGGGGATGCCGGATTTCTCCGCGGCGTCCAGCAGGGTGACGACCTCCGGTGCCACCCACCAGCGGCAGCGCTTCCGCTCGTCGCTCGACACGGCGATCACCCGGTCGATCAGACGGACTTCGGAGTCGTCGAACGCCTTCTGCTGCCGCAAGGCGGCCTCGATCACCCCGGCCAGGGCGATGTCGAGCGCGGTGATCTCGATGGGGTAGCTCAGCATCTCGGCCAGATCGGCAAGCTGCCCCAACGCCTTCAAGCCTTCCGCGGAACCGCTGGACGACACCCGGCGGAACACCGTGGCGACGTGGTTGCCGTCCTCGGCCCGCCACGGCTTGCCGGACGACACGATGCCGCGCCGCACCAACTGGGCCTGGAACTCGTTGACGAAGCGCACGCGCTCGATCAGCGGGTCCAGCGCGCTGTGCATCGTCAGCGCCTCGATCCGCCGGGCCAGCACGGGTACGAGGTCCTCATACACCGCGTTGCTCAACTCGCGGAACGCCTGATGGACCAAGCTGCGCTCACGGTCGGTCGTATCCAGTTCCAGGGCGTGAACGGTGTCGTACCACGCCAGGAAGCGCTGCAATTGGGACGAGGGATGGTCGCGGTCGTCCACCGCGTCCGCCACCCGCAGGCTCGGCTTGTTAAGGAAGCTGCCGGTCAGCGTGGTCTTCAGCGTTTCCGCCGCCACCAGCAGACGCCCGACGATCGCGTCCTTCGCCACGGGTGTGGGGAAGGCTTCGTACAGGCGGGATGCCAGTGCGGGGTCGTCGCGCCGATGCAGGCCGGCGACCGCGAACATGGCCACCCCGTCGCGCTTGCAGTCGCCGCGCCGCGCCATGTCCACCGCCAGACGCACCGGATCGCCGTGCAGCAGCGAGGGCAGGGACTGGCCCGCCCAGGCCGGAGCCGCCTGAAGGATGGTTTCCATCACCTCCAGATCCGAGCGCGAGACGCCCTCGCGCTGGCGGACGCCATGGCGTTTCAATATCTCCGCGCGGAAGCCGGACACCTCATTCAGAAACGCGGTGGCCTCCGCAGGGGCGGCGCGCAGGCGGGCCAGCACGGCGAGGCTGCGCTGCCGCAACTCCTCCGCCCAGCTCTGCGCCTCGGCGGAGGCGAAAATCTCGTTCAGCGGCTGCTCCTTGGCGAGCCGGGTCACCGTCTCCTGGACGCGGTTGATCTGCGTGCCCATGCGGGGGGTCAGGGCGAACCACCAGGCGCTGACGTCCGCCAGATGCAGCGCGCCGGCCAGCCGGACCTCGCTCGTCAGCAGGGTGTCGTCGCGCAGGATCAGCGCATCGAACAGGCCGGTCCAGACGCGGCGCGCGTGTTCGGACCGGCGCCCGTTCAGCATGCTGACCAGCATCCGGGCGACCGGCTCGGCCATGTCATCCAGATACCCTTCGCGGATCATCTTGTAGAGCTGGAGCTTCTGGACATGGTCCAGCGGGGCCAGCACGTCGGAGACGCGCTTCAGGCTCTTGTCCCGTCCGCCGGGAAGATCGGTCAGGGCCATGTGGACCGGCGTCGGCGCCGCCGCATCGGGCGGAACGCCTTCGGCAGTCTGCGTCTCTTTCGGCATCCGGAGCTTTGCCATGGTCGGACCCATCCGCGCGAAGCGTGTGGAAATTCAATGTGAGATCGATCGAATATGATCACTAGAATGTACCTAAAAAGCTAACAAATCGCTAAACGATGACAAAGTCGAAATTTGGTGGCTTCTGCGACAAAATACAACAAGACCGATGCGGTGGCGGTTTGGCGTATCCCGTTGATCGTGGCGTTACTGGCGTGATTTGTGCGGTGACGGTTCAGCCTTTCAGCAGGCGATTCCGTCCGGGTTCCGCGGGCTTGCGGGCGGGAATGGGGGGTGCGCTTCGCTCCCGGCTCTCCTCTCCGAGGAAGCCTTGCGCTGCGACGACGGCGGAGTGCCAGGGCCGATCCATCGCCATCAGACGGTCGATGGGCAGGCGCTCGAAGGGTAGCTCCGGCCAGGAGCAGGGAAACAGGCCGGAGATCATCCAACCGGCCAGCAGCGTGACCGCCAACTGCTCCGAAAAGCCGCCGGTCTTCAGGATCGGCAGCGCGAAGTTCCGCCGCCGCTTGATCGGCCAGAGCAGCGGCAGGCCCGCCGGGGTCAGCAGGTCGCCCGCCAGATGGGTGAGGTAGCCAACCAGAAAGGGCAGGATCAGGTGCGAGTAGTCCGCATACTCGTGCAGAACCCACAGGCATCCGGCGATGGCCAGCGTGGAATGGGTGATGCCGCGGTGCCCGAAGATCGTGGAGATCACGTTCGACAGGGGGCGCATCAACTGGCCCAGGGTCGATTTGGGATGGTCGATGTCCGGCGCCAGCGATCCGATCACCGCCGCCCCGAAGGCCACCGCGTCAAAGGGCAGGCCAAAGCGCGCCGATGCGTAGAACCACGTCGCTCCGCCGACGATCATGTGGGAGGAGGCCATCATGGGCGGTCACCGCAAGGCGAACGATGCGGCACAGGGCGTGTGAACGCGCAACGGCTGTGCCTCGGTGACGGCCACTCTGTCGGATGCTCCCGGATTCCTGGTTCCTAACATTAGGACGGAAGTCGCTGCCGCACAATCTCGGCCTGACCGGGAGGGATTCCGAAATGACATGGCGCCCATGCGTTTGCGCCGGCGCGGGGTGCGGCGTCGCTCGAAGGGCGCCTTATGGGGCTGGCGCCGTCAGCCTGCCGGGCCGCGGCTGCAGGTGGCGCCAATGGCGCGCAGGGCGTTGCGCACCCGCCCGACGCTCTCGCGGTCGGGCAGGCTGTACCATGTGACGGTCAGGGCGACCGGGGCGGCGCGGCGCAAGCCATGCACGTCGCCGGGGGCCGCTTCCACGATGCGTCCCTGGCTGCCGACGAACCAGCGCCAGCGCTGGCCGTCCCCGTCGGCCAGCGACTGCCAGATCTCGCGGGAGTCCCGGTAATAGGCCCCGCCCCCCGCGTCCGCCGCGTCGGCGTAGAGGTAGAGCGGGTTTTCCGATGACAGGGACAGCAGCAGATGCTGGACGGACCGCGGCCCGCCAGTGCGAATCACGGCGTCGGGAAGCGGCTCGTCGCCGTCCTGGCCATAGTCGAACATGGTGGAACCGCGGTGCATCTCTGAGGTTGGCCGTAGCGTGCCGATCAGCCGGGCTGGAGGAACTCGACCTCGACGAAGACGATGTCGCTGTCGCCGTCGTTGATGACGTTGTGGCTGACTCCGGCCTTGCGGAAGTAGGAGCGGCCCGGCTCCAGCGGGAACTGGCGGGCGTTGCCGTCCGGATCGACGATGGTGAAGGCGCCCGCCGTCACCGGAACGATCACATAGTCAAAGCCGTGCACATGGGCGCCGGTCTCGGCCCCCGGCACCAGACGCCATTCGGTGACGCGGGTGCGCTCGTTCTCGACATGCTGGGTGGAAACCGCCTGCGGACGGGTGCTCATCTCTAATGCCCTCGTTGGCCATTTTTTGGAACAATTCGTGTACCACGAAGCTCCGCCCGCGCCCAGACGGAAGCGTCCGGAGGGAAGCGCGCAAACCGCCTTCCCTCCGGACGAGCTTGGCGAGCGGACTCCCTCCTTCGGGAGAGTTGCCGACGGCGATGACGAGGTGTTCGCGAGGGGCTGAGCGGGTGGGGCCGCCGCTCAGGCCTGCTTCTTCCTGCCGAAGCTGATCTTCGGCTCCTGGCCCTTCAGCAGACGGCCGATGTTCGCGGCGTGGCGGATGTAGACCAGAGCCGCGATGAACAGGCACAGCCCCGCCACCAGCGGTCCGCCGAAATACCAGCCGAAGAGCGGGCTGAGGCCCAGCGCGGTCAGGGCGGACAGCGACGAGATCTTGAACAGGAAGGCCGTCGCCAGCCACGTCGCGCAGGCGATCACGCCGACCGGCCAGGACACGGCCAGCAGCACGCCCAGCGCGGTCGCCACGCCCTTGCCGCCCTTGAAACCCAGCCAGACCGGGAAGCTGTGGCCGAGCATCGCGCCGCCCGCGGCGAAGACCGCGGCCTCCGGTCCGCCCCAGACCTGGGCGAGCAGGGCGGCGATGGCGCCCTTGCCGCTGTCCAGGATCAGGGTGGCGGCGGCCAGCGGCTTGTTGCCGGTGCGCAGCACGTTGGTGGCGCCGATGTTGCCGGACCCGATCTTGCGGATGTCGCCCAGACCGGCGATCCGGGTCAGCACCAGTCCGAAGGGAATCGAGCCCAGCAGATAGCCCAGCAGGACCGAGACGAGCACCCCAGCCACGGAAAGCACGGCGTCAGCCCCCGAACTGCCAGACGGTGCGGCCGTCCACCACGGTGCGCAGCGGGCGGCCCTGGACGGGACGGTCCTCGAAGGGGCTGTTCTTGGACTTCGACTTGAAGGCCGCCACGTCCACCTTCCACGGCACCTCCAGATCGAAGGCGATGAGGTCGGCGGGCGCCCCCTTGGCGATGCGGCCCAGCGGCAGGCCCAGGATCTCCGCCGGCTTCACGGTCACGCAGGCCAGCGCCTTCAGCAGCGGCATGGCGCCCTTGTGCACCAGTTCCAGCGTCAGCGGGAACAGCGTTTCCAGTCCGATCACGCCGAAGGCGGCCTGGGCGAAGGGCAGGCGCTTCTGGTCCTGGTCCTGCGGCGTGTGGTCGGACGCGATGGCGTCGATGGTGCCGTCGGCCAGACCCGCCACGATGGCGCGCCGGTCCATCTCGCCGCGCAACGGCGGGGAAACCTTGGCGAAGGTGCGGTAGTCGCCGACGTCGGTCTCGGTCAGGGCGAAGTAATGGGGGGCGGTGTCGCAGGTGACCTTCAGGCCGCGCTCCTTGGCGCGGCGGATCAGATCGACCGACTCGCCCGTCGAGATGTGGGCGAAGTGCAGGCGTCCGCCGGACAACTCCAGCAGACGCAGGTCGCGCTCGATCATGATGATCTCGGCCTCCCGCGGGATACCGACGAGGCCGAGGCGGGTGGCGCGCTCGCCCGAATTCATCATGCCGCCGCTGGCGAGGCTCGGCTCCTCCGGATGCTGGACGATCAGCTTGTCGAAGGTGCGGGCATAGCTGAGCGCGCGGCGCATCGCCTTGGCGCTGGCGATGGCCTTGGTGCCGTCGGTGAAGGCCACGGCCCCGGCGCGGGACAGCAGGCCCATCTCGGTGATCTCGTTGCCCTCGGTCCCGCGGGTGGCGGCGGCGTAGGCGAAGACCTTCACCAGACGCACCTCGCGGGCGCGCCGGGCGATGAACTCCAGGCTCGCCACCTCGTCCGTCACCGGGTCGGTGTTGGGAAGCAGGGCCATGGCGGTGATGCCGCCGGCCACCGCGGCGCGCGACGCGCTCTTGATGGTGTCCTTTTCCTCGTCGCCCGGCTCGCCGATCAGGACGCGCATGTCCACGAGGCCGGGGGCGAGGCACTGGCCGCCGAGGTCCACCACCGCGATCCCCTCCGGCACGCCGCCGGCGAAGAGGGACGGGCCGAAGTCGGCGATCTTCGAGCCTTCGGTCAGCAGGTCGCCCCGCTGGTCCAGGCCGCTGGCGGGGTCGAGCAGGCGGGCGTTGCGGTAGGCGACGCGGGTGGCGGAATTAGGCATCGGTCCCCCGGTCTTGGATTTTGTTGGGGTCGCGGGTGAGAAGATCGAGAACGGCCATGCGGACGGCCACGCCCAGTTCCACCTGATCGAGGATCATGGAGCGCTTGAGGTCGTCGGCGACCTCCGAATCGATCTCGACGCCGCGGTTCATCGGGCCGGGATGCATCACCACCGCGTGCGGCTTGGCGACCGACAACTTCTCGTAGTCCAGGCCGTAGAAGTAGAAATATTCGCGGGTCGAGGGGATGTACTGGCCGCTCATCCGCTCCGTCTGGAGGCGCAGCATCATCACCACGTCGGCGTCCTTCAGGCCGGTCGCCATGGAGTGGTGGATCTCGACGCCCAGCCGGTCGATCTGGGAGGGGATCAGGGTCGGCGGGGCGACGACGCGGACGCGGGCGCCCATGGCGTTCAGCAGGTGGATGTTGGAGCGGGCCACGCGGCTGTGCAGGATGTCGCCGCAGATCGCCACGATCAGCCCGTCCAGGCGGCCCAGGCGGCGGCGGATCGCCAGCGCGTCCAGAAGCCCCTGCGTCGGGTGTTCGTGATGGCCGTCGCCCGCGTTGATGACCGAGCAGTTGACCTTGTCGGCCAGCAGCTTCACCGCCCCGGAATCGGCGTGGCGAACCACCAGCGCGTCGAGGTGCATGGCGTTCAGCGTCATCGCCGTGTCGATCAGCGTCTCGCCCTTCTTCACCGAGCTGCCGTCCGACGACATGTTGATCACGTCGGCGCCGAGCCGCTTGCCGGCCAGCTCGAAGCTGGTGCGGGTGCGGGTCGAATTCTCGAAGAAGAGATTCACGATCGTCCGCCCGTCGAGGAGCGACGACTTCTTCGAAGGCTGGCGGTTCTGCTCGACATAGCCGTCGGCGAGGTCGAGGATGGTGGTGATCTCGCCAGCCGTCAGCCCCTCGATGCCAAGGAGGTGGCGGTGCGGGAAAACCGTCGTGGAATGGGGCGATCCGGTCATGGGCCGGGACTATAGGAGCGGTCCCGGACGCCCGCAAGCGCGCCCTATGACCTTTTCTACGGGTATGCCCTATAGGTAGGCCCTACAGGTAGGCTATGAGCCGCCCGCAGGCCAGAACGCCGACCCACAGCGCGAGCGAGGCCGCACCGGCGAAACGGGCGCCGGGCGGGGGGCGTTCCGACAGGCTCCAGTCCGCCATGCGCTGCCCGGCGAGGCCGTGGAAGGCCAGGATGTTCAGCAAAGCCAGCCCGATCAGCGCCAGCTTCGCCAGAAAGGCCGGGTTGCGGGCCAGCGCCGTCGCCTCCGTGGTGAAAAGAAGCAGGCCGGTGGGCACCGCCAGCGCGAATCCGGTCACCGCGACCGGCAGAAGCAGCCGCGACAGCGCGTCCGCCGGCAGAAGCGGTGCCCGCAGCCCCATCAGCCGCAGGTCGAAGGCCAGGATCGAGCCCACCAGAAGCGCGAATCCGAGGATGTGCGCGATCTCGACCAGCGGATAGAGCCAGATCGACTGGCGCAGCGACTCGCCGAGCCCGGATGTCTCGAGCGCCACGAGCCAGCCGGGGCCGGTGGGACCCAGATCATGGTCCATGAGCGGTGACCGTCAACGAAGCTCGACGGTCTTGTCCGCGGCGGTGATGCGCTCCGCCCGCAACTCCGCCGGGTCGGATTTGGCCGGATAGCCGACCACCGTCACCGTCTGGCCAGGCGTGATGGAGCCGGTGGGCAGGCCGCGCGCGGTCATGCGGCCGGGCGGGGCCAACACGACGTGCCAGACCTTGCCGTCCGCCTGAAGGTTCAGCATGGCGTGCGGGTTGTCGAAGGCGAATTGCCGCACGGTGCCGGTCAGAGTCAGAACCTGCCCGGAATCGTAGCCGCCCCAGCCATGGTGCGCGGCGGCGGGCAAAGCGGCGGGCAAAGCGAAGGATGCGGACAGGAGGACGGAGAGAGCGAGTGGGCGTGCGGGCATCATGGCGCAACCTTTCCCCTCTTCAGGCGTCTGGGCCGGCTTCTGGGGAAGAGGTTGTGGCGGAACCGGTTTCAGACAAGGCCCGGCTGTGGCCGGCGACGGGATCGGCGGCGGCCTCCTCGAACAGCCAGTCGCGGAACGCCTTCACCTTGGGACGGCTGAAATAATGGGGTGGGGCGGCGACATAGTAGGCGTAGTTGCCGGGCAGATGGATGTCGAACAGCCGAACCAGCCGCCCGGCGGCCACGTCGTCCGCCACCAGAACGCCACGCGCCAGCGCCACGCCGCCGCCTTCCGCCGCGACCTGGAGCAGCAGTGCGGAATCGTCGAAGCGCGGGCCGCGCGCGTGATCCAGCCCGCCGACCCCCGCGGCCTCGCCCCAGGTGCCCCAGGTGATGAAGTAGTCGTCGTGGAGCAGCGTGTGGTGGCGCAGTTCCTCCGGGTGGCGCAGAGGGTGGGGACCGTTCAGAAGGGAGGGGCTGCACACCGGATAGATGTCCTCGGTCATCAGCCGGTCGCAGCGCAGGCCGGGCCAATTGCCGGCGCCGAAGCGGATGCCGACATCCACGTCCTGCTGGGAGAAATCCACGAGCTGAGGGGTGGTGTGCAGCCTTACCGCCAACTCCGGATGGCGGGCCTGGAAGCGGCCCAGCCGCATGACCAGCCATTTCGCGGCGAAGCTGGGCATGGTGGAGATGGTCAGCGTGCCGGACCCGTCCATGCGGAACAGACGCTCCGTCGCCTGCGACAGCGTGTCGAGCGCGTCGCGCACCGGCGGCAAATAGGATTGTCCGGTTTCCGTCAGGATCAGCGCGCGGTTCATCCGGCGGAACAGGGGCATTCCCAGCCATTCCTCCAGTCCCTTGATCTGGTGGCTGACGGCGGCCTGGGTGACGTGGAGCTCTTCCGCCGCCTTGGTGAAGGACAGGTGCCGGGCGGCGGATTCGAAGGCGCGCAGCGCGTTCAGCGGCGGCAGGCGGCGGGACATGCGGGGCCTCCGTGGTGGGGTGCGGGGGCTGGACTTCGGATTAGTTTTCCTAATCCAAACTATGAGAAAGCGTCGTTTGTGCGCAAGGACCGGGTGGCCCATCCTCCAGTCACGGAACACAGTTCGGAACGTCGGGCGGAACGCTCCGACGGCAACCGGAGACGATGAGGAGACGCAGCGATGGCCCAGAGCATGAATGGTCGCATGAACGGTCGCATGAATGGCAGCATGGACGCCCGGATGGAAACCCGCGGGTACCGGCCCGGTCAGGGAATCGGCGGCGCGCTGGTTGCGCTGTTCGACGTCATGGCGACCTGGAACGAGCGGCGGCGCCAGCGGCGGGCGTTGGAGGCGCTGCCCGATCATCTGTTGCAGGATATCGGCCTGTCCCGCGCCGATGTGGTGAACGAGGCCGACAAGCCCTTCTGGAGAGGATGAGCGCATGGCGGATGCACCCATGGCGAAGGCGGAAGACGAACGGGTTTGGACGGGCGGTTGCGCCTGCGGCTGCGTGCGCTACGAAAACACGGCGCGGCCCTCGCCGGTGTCCTTCTGCCACTGCGGCCAATGCCGGCGCCAGCACGGCCATGTCGGTGCCTACACCACCTTTCCGCGGGACGCCCTTCGTCTGGTGAAGGACGAGACGCTTGCCTGGTATCCGTCGTCGGAGCGCGCGCGGCGGGGCTTCTGTTCCCGCTGCGGCACCGGCCTGTTCTGGGACCCGGTGACGGAGGCGCGGATGGACGCCACGGCGGGTAGCCTGGACGAGCCGACCGGCCTTCAGGCCGACCGCCACATCTGGGTGGACTTCAAGGGCGACTATTACAGTTTGTGCGACGACGGCCTGCTGCGCCGGGTCAGCACGGACCCCGGCAACCAGACCCTTTTCAATGAAGAGACGGGGAAGGACCAATGAGCCACACCGGGGTTCTGAACGGTGGATGCCTGTGCGGCGGCGTGCGCTACGAAGTGACCGAACGGCCCATGGGGGTGGTGAATTGCCACTGTGGCCAGTGCCGCCGCTTCCATGGCCATTTCGGCGCCTACATCACAGTGCCCCGCGAAACGGTGGCGTTCGATGCACAGGACACGCTGTCCTGGTACCGCTCCTCGGCGAAGGCCCAGCGCGGGTTCTGTTCGCGCTGCGGTTCGTCGCTGTTCTGGAAGGGCGACGGGGCGGCGTTGCTGGACGTTGCCGCCGGGAGCCTGGATCAGCCGACCGGCCTGACGACGCTGCGGCACATCCATGTGGATGACAAGGCGGACTATTACGCCATCGACGACGGGCTGGAGCGCTTTCCCCAGGGTGCGCCCGAGCCGCCCTGACCGCTGTTATCCAATCAGCGCCAGGACGGCGCCCGTCCCCGTGCGCTTGCCGCCGCCATCGCGTCCATGGCGCACCATGGCGAGAACGCCGGGCTGATTGACCGGCGGCGGCACCACGGCGATTCCCACCGCGGTCAGGGGCAGCCCCTCCGCGCCGTAGAGCGCGCTGGCTGCGGCCAGACCGACGTAGGTGTTGGGGCGGATGACCCCCTGGAAGACCGAGCTGAAGGCCGGGCCGTCCAGTCCGACGACACGGCGCAAGCCCAGCACCAGCCCGGCACCGGCCAGCTCATTCACGATCAGGCAGGGGAAGAACAGGAAACAGTCATCGGTCGATGCCCGCCCAGACCGGATCGGCGACCGGCCCGACGCGCCGCAGACCCTGCCCGAACAGGATCAGCAGGAAGATCGGCGCCAGTGCGCCCACGAAAGTCGCCATGGCGGGACGATCAGTCCTCGTCCCCGCCCTCGTCCCTGCCTTCGTCGTCCCGTTCCGCCCGTTCCCGCTCCTGGCGGCGTAGGTGGGCGAGCGCGTCCAGCGCGCCTTGCAGGATGTAGGCGGCGGCCATCTTGTCCACCACCTCGTCCCGGCGTTTCCGGGTCATGTCGGCCTCGCCGATCATGAAACGCTCCACGGCGGAGGTGGACAGCCGCTCGTCCCAGAAGGCGATCTCGGCGTCCCATCCCAGCAGGTCGGGCCGCTCCATCAGGTTCTTGGCGAAGGCGCGGGTGGATTCGGCGCGCGGCCCCTCCGACCCGTCCATGTTCAGAGGCAGCCCGATCACCAGCCCGCCGATCCCGTAATCGCGCAGCGTCCGGGACAGCTCGCGCGCGTCCTGGGTGAACTTCGTGCGTTTCAGCGTGCCGATGGGCGAGGCGACGACGAGGTTCGGGTCGGACACGGCCATGCCGACGGTCTTGGTGCCGACGTCGAGGCCCAGCAGGCGCTGGCCCCGGCCCAGATGGGCGGCCAGTTCGGGAAGCGTGTGGATCATGCCGCGAACCATAGAAGCCGCATGGTCGGACGGCAAGTCCGCTCGGGGGTTGCGGCATTCGGCGGCGGCGCAATATCGATCGGGTTGTTCTTTGTGATACTTATTCCACCGATCATGCTTTCGGAGCCCCCATGACCTGCCCGCCCGCCGCCTTCAGCCACCGCCCCCTGGCTGATGTGGACATCCCGCGCATCTGCCGGTTCCCCCGCGACCGGGAGGAGCTGTATTTCCTGTTCCCGCGCGCGGTCTGGCCGCTGACGCCCGAACAGGTTCGGGATTCCCTGGCGCTGCGCCGCGATCCCACCGTGGTTCTGAGCAACGGCGAGGTGGTCGGCTACGCGAATTTCGCCACGTTCGATGAGGGGCGCAGCGCCAGTCTGGGCAACGTCAGCGTGGCGCCCTGGGCGCGCCGAACGGGGGTGGCGAAGCATCTGCTGCGGGTGATGATGAACCGCGCCTTCGGTCACCACGGCCTGCCGGAATTGCTGCTGCGCTGTTTCAACACCAACACGCCGGCGCTTCTTCTCTACGCCGGGCTTGGCTTCGCCCCGATCGCCATCGACGAGCGGACGGCCCCCTGGGGTGACCGGTTCGCGCTGTTCACCCTGCGCATCGACCGGGCGCGCTGGGAGGAGGAGGGCCACGCCGCGGAGTGACGCGGCCCTTTCCCCGGTGTCTGGCCCGATATCCGGCCCGGCGTCAGGCGTTGCGGATGCGCTGAACGAATTCGTCCACCGACCGGCGCATGGCTTGCGCGTGCTCGCCCAGGCTGTTGGCGGCCTCCAGCACGTCCGCCGCCGCCTGCCCGGCTTCCTGGGAGGCGGCGTTCACTTGCAGGATGCTGCGCGAGGCGTCGGACGTCCCCTGGGCGGCCTGCTGGACGTTGCGCGAGATCTCCCCGGTCGCCGCGGACTGGCGCTCCACCGCATGGGCGATGGCGCCGGCGATGTCGTTCACCTGCCGCACCGTGTCGGCGATGTCGCGGATCGCCGTGACAGCGTCCTGGGTTTCCTTCTGGATCGCCTGGATCTGTGCGGTGATCTCCTCCGTGGCGCGGGCGGTCTGGTTGGCGAGGCCCTTCACCTCGTTGGCGACGACCGCGAAGCCCTTGCCGGCCTCCCCGGCGCGGGCCGCCTCGATGGTGGCGTTCAGCGCCAGCAGGTTGGTCTGCGAGGCGATCTGCTGGATGAGCTGGACCACGCTGCCGATGCGTTCCGCCGTGCCGGACAGGCTTTCCACGGTGGCGTTGGTGCGCTGGGTCTCCTCCAGCGCGGTGCGGCTGGTGCGCGCGGCGGTGTCCACCTGATCGGCGATCTCGGCGATGGAGCCGCTCAACTCCTCCGCGGCGGCGGCGACGGTCTGGACGTTGCCCGACGCCTGCTCCGTCACCGCGGCGACGGACGACGACTGGACGGTCGTCCGCTCGGCGATGGCGGTCATGCTGCGCGCGTTGCCCTGAAGCTGATCCGCCGCTGCGGCGACGGCGCTGACCACATCCTGCACGCCGGTCCGGAAGGAATCGGCCAGCTCGTTCATCAGGCGCCGCTTTTCCGCCGCCGTGCGCTGGTCGGCCTGCCGGGCCTCCTCCTCCATGGCGCGGTTGCGCTGGAGGTTTTCCTTGAAGACCAGGACGGTGCCGGCCATCGCGCCGATCTCGTCCCGCCGGTCCTGCGCGGGAATGGCGACCGACAGGTCCCCGGCGGCCAGACGCCGCATGGCCTCCGTCATGGCGCGCACCGGGCCGGCCACGGCGCGGGTGGTCAGCAGCGCGGTCAGCAGAAGCATCGCGGTCATCAGCAGGGAGATCGCCACGCCGACCGTGTCGTAATATTGGGCCGTAGCGTCATACTCCTCGTCCGCCTCCCGCGCCTCGCGGTCGGTGGAGGCCCTGATCTTCTCGTACAGTTCGGACATGGCGCCCAGTTCGCGGTCGATCCGGTCATCCATGGCGCGGGTCCGCTCATCGGCGGGGCCGCTGCGCAGGATCGGCAGCAACTCCTTTTCGACGATATCCGCGGCGGCGCGGAAATGACCTTCCGCCGCCGCCGCCCAGGCCCGCTCGTCCGGGGTGTCCATCACCTCCGTGGTCTTGCGGATGTGGATTTCGGCGTTCTGGCGTACGGTCTTCCATTGCTCGGCGTGTTGCGGGCTGTAGCCGTTGATCTGCGCGTCGGCCACCACCTTGTAGAGGCGCCCGCCGTAGCCCGCGAGCTCGGTCAGCGTCGTGGCGTCGGCGACCCGCCGCATGCCCTCGTCCTGAAGAGTGCTGAGCCGCGTCATCGCGATGTTGTTGAACAGGGCGACGGCGGCGAAACCCGCCATGCCGATGCCGAAGCCAAGGAATAGGCGTTTCGCCAGCGTCAATGTTGCCGTCATGGGGGGCCTGCCGGATCGGGTGCGGTTGAATGGCTTCTGGACGTGATCGGTTGGTGCGCTGAAAATCTAGCAAAGGAACTGTGGCCGCACCATGCGGCACCGTCTCCCGGAACCTTTTGCCGCGCACGGGCCGTGCCGGCGACGGTTCGAAGGCGGAAGGGATGTCCCTGAATCATTGCGGTAATAGAATTCGGGTGATAGCTTCCAAGCCGTTTTTTCCAGACGTTTCGGAAGAGAGTGGAAGGCATGTCGCTCGACAAGGCCACCGTGGCCAAGATCGCGCATCTGGCCCGCATCAAGGTGCCGGACGATGAACTGGATCACCTGGCGGGTGAGCTGAGCCAAATCCTGACCTTCGTCGAACAGCTGGGCGAGGTGGACACGGACAACGTGCCGCCGATGACCAGCGTGGCCGCGCAGAAGCTGCGCCGCCGCAAGGACGAGGTGACCGACGGCGGTTACCGCGACGCCGTCCTCTCCAACGGTCCGGAGACGGCCGAAGGCTTCTACGTCGTTCCGAAGGTGGTCGAGTGATGTCCGGTCTTACCCATCTGACCATGGCGGCGGCGCTCGACGGCCTCGCCAAGAAGGAATTCACCGCGGTCGAGCTGACCGAGGCCCACGTCAAGGCGGTGGAGACGATCCGCCCCCTGAACGCCTTCATCACCGAGACGCCGGAACAGGCGCTGGAGATGGCCAAGGCGTCCGACGCCCGCCGCGCCAAGGGCGAGGCCGGCCCGATGGAGGGCCTGCCCATCGCGGTGAAGGACCTGTTCTGCACCAAGGGCGTGCCGACCACCGCGGCCAGCCACATCCTGGACGGCTTCAAGCCGGAGTATGAGTCCACCGTCACCGGCAACCTGTGGCGCGACGGCGCCGTCATGCTGGGCAAGGTGAACCTGGACGAGTTCGCCATGGGCTCGGCCAACATCACCTCCTACCACGGCAACGTGGTCAGCCCGTGGAGCCCGGGCGAGGTCGGCAACTGGTCGCGCCAGCTCGTCCCCGGCGGTTCGTCGGGCGGCTCCGCCGCGGCGGTCGCCGCGCGCGCCGCGCTGGGCGCCACCGGCACGGACACCGGCGGCTCCATCCGCCAGCCCGCCGCCTTCACCGGCATCGTCGGCATCAAGCCGACCTACGGGCGCTGCTCCCGCTGGGGCGTGGTGGCCTTCGCCTCCTCGCTGGATCAGGCCGGGCCGATGACCCGCACGGTCGAGGATGCGGCGATCATGCTGCGCTCCATGTGCGGCTTCGATCCGAAGGACTCCACCTCGGTCGATCTGCCGGTGCCGGACTTCCGCGCCGCGCTGACCGGCGATATCCGCGGCCTGAAGGTCGGCATTCCGAAGGAATACCGGGTGGAGGGCATGCCTGCCGAGATCGCCGCGATCTGGGACCAGGGCATCGCGTGGCTGAAGGAGGCCGGCGCCGAGCCGGTGGAGATCAGCCTGCCGCACACCAAGTACGCTCTGGCCACCTACTACATCGTCGCTCCCGCGGAAGCGTCGTCCAACCTCGCGCGCTACGACGGCCTGCGCTACGGCCTGCGGGTCGAGGGCGCCAGCCTGAAGGACATGTACGAGAACACCCGCGGCGCCGGCTTCGGCAAGGAGGTCCGCCGCCGCATCCTGATCGGCACCTACGTGCTGTCGGCCGGCTATTACGACGCCTACTACAACAAGGCCCGTCAGGTGCGCACCCGCATCAAGTGGGACTTCGACGAGGCGTTCAAGCAGTGCGACGTCATCCTGACGCCGACCGCGCCGAGCACCGCCTTCGCCATCGGCGAGAAGATGGACGATCCGATCCAGATGTATCTGAACGACGTGTTCACGGTCCCGGCCTCGCTGGCCGGCCTGCCGGGCATGTCGGTTCCGGCGGGCGTCGGGTCGGACGGGCTGCCGCTGGGGCTCCAGCTCCTGGGCCGGCCCTTCGACGAAGAGACCGTCCTGCGCGTCGGTCAGGTCATCGAAAAGGCCGCCAACGTCACCGCCACCCCGCCGTTCATGGCCTGAGCCGGACGAGAGAAGAGACCGATGTCGTACATTCAGGGCGAAACGGGCGATTGGGAAATCGTGATCGGGCTGGAGGTCCATGCCCAGGTCATTTCCAACGCGAAGCTGTTCTCCGGCGCCGCCACCGCGTTCGGCGCGGAACCGAACAGCCAGGTCAGCTTCGTCGATGCCGCCTTTCCCGGCATGCTGCCCGTCATCAACGAGCATTGCATCGAGCAGGCGGTGCGCACCGGCCTGGGCCTGAAGGCGCAGATCAACCTGCATTCGGTGTTCGACCGCAAGAACTACTTCTACGCTGACCTGCCGCAGGGCTATCAGATCAGCCAGTATCTGCAGCCCATCGTCGGCAAGGGCGAGATCGTGCTGGATCTGCCGGACGGCTCCTCCCGCACGGTCGGCGTCACGCGCCTGCATCTGGAGCAGGACGCCGGCAAGTCGCTGCACGACCAGCATCCGTCCAAGACCTACATCGACCTGAACCGCTCCGGCGTGGCGTTGATGGAGATCGTGTCGGAGCCGGACATGCGGACCGCGGAGGAGGCCGGCGCCTATGTGCGCAAGCTGCGCTCCATCCTGCGTTACCTCGGCACCTGCGACGGCAACATGGAGGAAGGCTCCATGCGCTGCGACGTCAACGTGTCGGTGCGCAAGCCGGGTGCGCCCTTCGGCACGCGCTGCGAGATCAAGAATGTCAACTCGATCCGCTTCGTCATGCAGGCGATCGAGTATGAGGCGCGCCGCCAGATCGAGATCATCGAGGAAGGCGGCACCATCGACCAGGAAACCCGGCTGTGGGACACGACCAAGTTCGTGACCCGCTCCATGCGCTCCAAGGAAGAGGCGCACGACTACCGCTACTTCCCCGATCCGGACCTGCTGCCGCTGGAACTGGACGCGGAGTGGGTCGAGGACATCAAGCGCACCCTGCCGGAACTGCCGGACGACAAGAAGGCCCGCTTCATCAGCGAGTACAAGCTGTCGCCCTACGACGCCAACGTGCTGGTCTCGGAAAAGGCGCGCGCCGACTTCTTCGAGGCGGTGGCCAAGGGCCGCGATCCGAAGCTGGCCGCCAACTGGGTCACCGGCGAGTTGTTCGGCTATCTGAACAAGGCCGGCAAGGAGATCGAGGAGAGCCCCGTCTCGGCGGAGAATCTCGGCGGTCTGATCGACCTGATCGCCGACAACACCATCTCCGGCCGCATCGCCAAGGAGGTGTTCGAGGCGATGTTCGAAACCGGCGAGAAGGCCGCGGACATCGTCGAGAAGAAGGGGCTGCGTCAGGTCACCGATACCGGCGCCATCGAGGCGTCCATCGATTCGGTTCTGGCCGCCAACGCCGACAAGGTGACGGAGTTCCGGTCGGGCAAGGACAAGCTGTTCGGCTTCTTCGTCGGCCAGGTCATGAAGGCGACCCAGGGCAAGGCCAACCCGGCCCTGGTCAACGAGATACTGACCAGGAAGCTGAAGGGCTGAGTGGCAACGGTTGTGCCGCTGCACTGCAAGACGGTGCGGCGACATAACCGTTGATTTTGTTCTCCCGCCGGTTTGAAGTGTGACCGGCGGGAGGCCCGATGATTGAAAATCCACCGACGGTCGCGCTGTTTGCGCTTTTTGCCGGTCTCCTGGCCGGATTTCTGGCCGGCCTGCTAACAGCGCGCCGTATGGGCCGGCGGTGCCTTAGGGACGCTTCCCCCTCCGTCTCCGGTGCGACCGAGGAGCGGCTGCGGGCCATGCTGGACACCGCTCCCATCGGCGTTCTTATCAACACGCGGGATGGGGAAAACCTCTATCACAGCCCCAGTGCGCTGGCCTGTTTCAAAGTCAGCGGGGAACAGCTCCGGCGCGACGGCATGGGGCCGCTCTACCGCGATCCGCAGGATCGCCGGACGGCCATCGACCGCCTCTACGCTCGCGGGTCCTTCGACGGGCAGGAGGTTCTGCTGCGTCGCGGCGACGGCGAAACCTGCATGGGATCGCTGAGTTCGACCGTCATCGACTTCGAAGGCCAGCGCTGCCACATAAGCTGGTTTTACGACCTGACGGAGCAGAAGAAGGCCGACGCCGTCCGCCGCGATCTGGCCGACCGGCTGGAAATGGCACTGGACGTCACGGGCGCGGCGGTCTGGGACGCCGATGTCCTGCGGGGAACCTGCTGGTGGTCCGACAGCTTTCCGCGGATGCTGGGCTACGCCGAACCGCCGCCGATGCCCGCGGATTTTTGGGAGGCGCGCCTGCACCCCGAAGACCACGACCGCGTGTGGGCCACCATCGACGCCCATCTGCGGGGCGAAACGGACGCCTATGCTTATGACTACCGGCTGCGCCGCGCGGACGGCGGCTGGATGTGGATCGCGGCCCAGGGGCGGGCGATCCCCGACGCCGCGGGGCAGGCCGTGCGTTATGTCGGCATCATGACCGACATCACCGAGCGCCGCCGGCAGGAGGAGGAGGTGCGCGCCGGGAAGGAACGGCTGCTGCGGATTCTGGAGGCCAGTCCCATCGCCGTGAACATCACGCGCCGCGACGGCCTGCTGGTCTTCTGCAACACGCAATCCGAGATCATCTTGGGCCGGTCCCGCGACGACCTGTTGCCCATGCCCGCCGAGCGGCTGTACGCCGACCCGGCGGACCGTCAGGCCCTGGTCGAGCGGTTCGAACGGGAAGGCCCGTTCCGCGACGCGGAGGTGCGCTTCCGCAAGCCGGACGGGACGGTTGTCTGGGTGCTGTCAAGCTGGGGCGAGATCGAGATGGACGGCGAGCCGGCGTTGCTGACGTGGCTCTACGACATCAACGACCGCAAGGCCGCGGAGGCTGCCATGGCCGCCGCCCGCGACGAGGCGGAGCGGGCATTGGCCGAACTGCGCGACGCCCAGGAAAGCCTGATCCAGGCAGAGGCCATGGCCTCGCTGGGGCAACTGGTCGCCGGGGTGGCGCATGAGATCAACACCCCCATCGGCATCGGCCTGACCGCCGCCAGCCACATCGCCGAGCAGGCCCGCGACCTTCGCTCCCGGTTCGATTCCGGCGCGCTGAAGAAAACCAGTCTGGCGGAGTATCTGGACACGGTGACCGAGGCCGCGCGCCTGCTGGTGTCCAACATGAACCGGGCGGCGGCGCTGGTGCACAGCTTCAAACAGGTGGCGGTGGACCAGACCTCCGGTGAGCGGCGATCCTTCGACCTGCGGACCTACATCGACGAGGTGCTGTTCTCGCTGCGGCCACGGCTGAAGCGCACGCTGGTGACGGTCGAGGTGGAGTGTCCGGAGGCGCTGGATATGGACAGCTTCCCCGGTGCGCTGAGCCAAGTGCTGACCAACCTCGTCATCAACGCTCTGATCCATGCCTATGGCGACGACCAGCGGGGAACCATCCGGATCGCGGTGCACCCGGATGGCGCCGACCATGTGGTCATCGACTTTTCCGACGACGGCTCCGGCATTCCCGAGGGCCATCTGCCGAGGGTGTTCGAGCCCTTCTTCACGACCAAGCGCGGCGAGGGTGGTTCGGGGCTTGGCCTGCACATTGTGCAGAGCACGGTGACGAGCGTGCTGGGCGGTACGGTGACGGTACGGTCGGCGACCGGGCAGGGCACCCGCTTCACTCTGCGCCTGCCGCGCCGCATCGCGCGGGAGATTGCTCAGCCGGCAGCGCTGCTGCCCGAGCCGGAGCAGGCGGCACCGGTCTGACGGGTGGCGATCGGACCGGCGTCAGGCGTGCAGATCTTGGAACTGCAAATGCTTGGGCCGGCGGCCACGGCGCTTCGGCGCTGCGAAGGTTGCCATGGCCCCGCTCTCGCCGCGCAATTCGGCGTTCAGCTCCTGAACGCAGCGGAGCAGCAGCTCCTTTTCCCGCATGTCCTCGCGGTCGGTGACCTCCAGGCAGCTCAGCTTGATCTCGACCAGATCGATCAGCGTTTCGGCACAGCGGCGTGACAAGCTCATGGCGTCCCCCTGACCAAAGATTGCTATCGTGTTCCGGTAGCAAGTTATCGGCTGTTTTATAAAAAATTTCCTAAAATTTGCTGCACTTTTTCTATTTTTTGGGTTTGCTCACATTTTTGATGAGTAAGCGTTGACAGGCACCATCCGGATCGTTAGAACGCACCCACGCCAGCGGTGCCACGGAGCGCCGACCCGGTAGGAGGGGTGGCCGAGAGGCTGAAGGCGGCGGTTTGCTAAACCGTTATAGGGGCTCAAACCCCTATCGTGGGTTCGAATCCCATCCCCTCCGCCACTTATTTGCGCTAGGGCGTTGATTTTGAAAGAAAATCCGCCCTAGCGCCTCAATCTCCCCCACGTTTTCCCCCACACTCCGTCATGGATTTTAACGGCTGTTGGCGGACATTGGCGGATTTTCGGCGCTCCTTCGGAGGGTTCGGAGTGTTCTTGTCAACATACCCTCCAAAACCCTCCAAAACCCTCCATCCCCTCCGAAAACCCTCTGGGAATCTCCGCTGTGGTGAATCAGTAACGCAAGGACATGGCGAACGCCGTTCGCCTGCGTTCCAGAAGAATGGGGGCAGGGCTTAGCCCCGCCCCCATTTCGCCGACCTCGCCTCCTTGTCCGCTCGTCTCCCTTACGGGACCCCCAGCGCGGAGGAGGCTTTTCGTTTTTGGGCTGGTCGCTTCGCCCTCTCCTATGGCTGGGGGAGTCGGTTCATCTTTATGCGGTCGGTGATGCCATTATCGCGGGCTTGCGAGGTTGCGCGATACCTGCTGAAGGGCCTCAGCGAATCGCCGCTTGAAGTTGGCCTTCACCGATCTCTCGATGATTTCATAAAAGCGGAAGCGGGGGCGGTAGGACGGTGGGCG
>JAEYPE010000102.1 GCA_023411035.1 Pseudomonadota bacterium | reverse complement strand
CGCCCACGCCGCGCGCCGCCGCGCGCGAAGCGCCGGATCGGGGCGGCGTTCGATCTCGTCCAGGCGGTCGAGGGCACGGACGAGACGTTCCGCCGCCTCCGCCGGCACGCCGGGGGACCCGGACAGGATCGCCGCCCGGCCGCGCCGCCCGTTGGCGCGGCTCGCCGTCTCGACACGCTCGTTCACCGCGGCGCGCAGCGCGTTGACCACGCCGGCCGCCGTCGGCACGCCGGCCCGCTCCAGGGCCGAGCGTCCCGGTCCGAGATGCACGCCGGGCAGGGTCGCCTCGCCGCGCTCGGCGTAGGAGCGGGCGTCGAACCGCCGGCTGACAAGCGGCCGTCCGTCCGCCCGCCGCCGCTCGTCGGCGGCGTCGAGATGGCGGTTGATCGTCGCCGCCGACCGCTCGCGCAATTCGCGGACCCAGGACGGCCCGCGCGCCGTCCGGTCCTTGCGCGCGGCGAAGGTCCAGGCGTGGGAGGCGGTGCGTTCCGCCGGGCGTTCGCTCCACAGCGCGTGCAGATGAATGTTGCGCGGATCGGACCCGGCCTCGACGTCCGGGCGGTGAACCGCGGCGTGATGGGGCAGCCCCCGCTCGGCGAGGGGCCGCATCAGGTCGCGGGCGAGCGCCGCCAGCTCGTCGCCGTCCAGCTCGTGGGGCAAGGCGATGATGGCGCGGTTCTGGACGCAGCCGTCCACGCGCTCCCGCGCCTCCACCGCGTCCCAGAAGGCGGCGCGTTCGTCGGCGTCGTCGCCGATGGTGCCGAAGCTGATCAGCACGCCGTCGCCGTCGGCCATCAATTCCGCAACACGCTCATCTTGCGGCAGGTCGGCGCGCTCGATGTAGCGCTGGAACGACGCCGCCGCTCCGGCGCGCACCCGACCGCGGCTGGTTCGCGCCGCTCCGCCGCTCTTGCGCTGGATCGCCGGGCCCAGCGCCCGCGCCGCCGCGGCGAACTGGGCCTCGGGAACGTACCAGCTCCGCGCCTTGCGGTCGTAGGCGCCGCCCGCCGCCTGGAGGTCACAAACCCGTCCGCGCTTCGCCTTCACATAGACCCGGCCGCGGCGTGCCTCCGTCTCCTTCGGTGAGAGGCCACCGCTTCCCGACGGCGGCCGCTTCGACACCGACGACACCCGGATGTGAAGCGGTTCGACGCGCGGTGGCGGTCCGCTCCGGCCGCGGGGAGCCGGCAGCAGGAGGGATCGCAGACCGACCTTGAAGTAGCGTCCCGTCGCCAGCCCGCGCTCCACCGCGTCGCCTTCGTCCAGCCGTCCGGACCGGTGCCGGTCGTCCCATTCGGCTTCGCCGATCAGCGCCAACGCCTTCGCGAACGTCACCATGCTTGCCGCCCTTTTCCCTTCGCCGTCCAAGTGCCGCGGCTGATCGATGCGGCGCCTGGTGATCGCCGGACCAGCCGAATGAACGCGTTGGGCGCCCAGAACTGGTCAAGTGAACACCCAACATTTTTTCAGCCATTTCCGGAAACGTTTCCGGAAATGGTGTGTGGCATTTCCGGAAACGCGCCTTTGTATGACAATGGCTAATTGCGCAAACACCTCTTCCCTGACATTACACATGACGGCCTTTTAGTGGACGTTCATGGTGTTTCCGGAAATGCTTTAAGCCCTGTCACGACAGACAAGTCACGGCGTGTTCCGCCGGGAGTTAAGGGTGGCCATCGGCTTGGCGTCGACATGCGGCATGCGGTTCGAAGCCGCCGGTGCTCGAACGCGGAGGTCACATGTCCGTAGCCTGTCCGGGTTTCACCGAGGAGGGCGCCGATGCCGCAAATGTTCTTCTGCATGACACGTATTACACGGTCGGTGCCGATGACCGCCGGAGTGCGGTGGGTGCCCTGGGACGACGTGCTCGACGGACGCCGTCGGTCACGCCCCGACAGGATTGGCGCGTGATGGGCGATCGGTTGCTGTCCAAGAACGCCGCACGCATCCGGCGATGCCGCACACGGATGAAAGCCGGAGGGCTTGTGCGTTTCGAAGGAGCGGTTTGGCCGGATGATCGAGCCTTGCTTGCGGATCTGATCGGGCGCCTGCGCAACGCTCCGGAGGATCATGAGTTTCGTGACCGCCTGCGCCGTATGCTGGGCGCCGGCTTTGGGGACGAGAACACTCGTGCCGGTTATGATGGTGTCCCCGCGAGATTTTCGGCAACACCGTTGGACAGCGGTAATAGCGGACAGTCCCCGCGCGACGGGCGGCGGTCCGGGGGCCGGCATGAAGGCGACGCGATGGAGCGAAGGGGCGCGGTTGAGCGGCGGCGCGGTTCGGTGGAAGGGGCGGCGGCGGGGCAGCCGCCCAGCACCGATCAGATGAACTTTGCGCGCAGGATTGCAGAGCGTCGCGGCCTGTCCGTGCCGGATGGTCTCGACCGGGCGGAAATGAGCGCATGGATCAACGCCAACCGATGATGCGCCGCCGCAGCGTTCCGCCGGTGCTCGAAAACACCGGGCACACCTCCGTAGGCTGGCCGGGCATCGGTCAGCACTAAGGAGATATCCGCGATATGGACATCCGGAACAACGGCGACGAGACGGGCCAGGAGGACGATCGTCCGAGCGGCGGCACGCTCATGGACCGGCCGCGTCAGGGGCGTGGCCGGCCACCGAAGAACCGTGAGGAAGACGCAGACAAGGAGGTGATGGGAATCGATCTCGATGGCGACGAACCGGCCGACGGGCGCGAGCGTGCCGTTTACCGCACCAGCCGCCGCGTTCGGAAACTCGCGGATGAGCTGGCGCAGTTCCGCGACACGTTGCGCCAGGCCCGCGACGATCAGCGCAAGGCCATGGACGAGCTGCAGGCCGAACGTGACCGCCGGCGCGACGCGCATCGCCTGCAGGCCGCAGCCCTCTGCGAGGATGTCGGGATCAGCGCGGATCTCCTGCTTCGCCTCGCGGCGGCCAAAAGGGCCGGCGATGCGCAGCTGGTGGCGGATCTCACCCGGCAACTGGTGGGATGACGGCGCCATGGACGCGACCACCATTCCCCGGCCTTTCGATCCTGCCGACGGTTTTCTCCGTCTGACCCGGATGGCGCAGTGGATCTTCGACGTGGCGTCGATCACGCTCGCCGTGCTGCTGGTGCTGACCATCATCGTCATCGCGGTCGACCGCGGCATGCTGCGCGTGCCCTTCATCGAACGCTGGATCATTCGGCCCGTGCGCCGCATTCGCGATCCACGCCCGTCTCCGCCGGACGAAGGAAGCCAGACATGAAAAGCGATGACCGGGTCCTCGCCACAGCCATCGCCTGCTCCTTTTTCGTGGCGCTGGTGATCCTGCTTCCCGACACCGCGCAGGCGCAGAGTTCCGACGCGTCCTGCATCGCCTGCGGCCTGACCGAGCGCATCGAAAAGGCAAGCCGGACGTTCCGTGAGGCGAGCTTCAAGAACCTCGTCGGCCCAGCGTCCAGCTTCGGGCGCATGCTCGGCCTCCTGTGGATTTACCTGTTCGCCGTTCAGATATTTCTCCAGCCGAGCCAGATCCCGCGCTTCCTGGAAACCTTTCTCGGCCGCGTCGGCTGGCTGCTGGCGATGGTCGGCATCCTCTCGGCGCCGCAGTGGATACTCGACAACATCGTGACGGCGGGTGAGCAGACCTTCATGGGCGTGGCCGCCTACGTGCTGGGCACCGCGCAGTCGGCCTTCGGCGGAACGGCGAGCGTGCCGCCGGTTGGTGACAGCGCCTGGTACACGGCTCTGTGGCGCGAGGTCGAGGGCACGGTCTTTCCGCTCGTGCTGAAGCTGATACGGGCGGGGGCTCCAGGCGCCTGGTACGACATCGCGGCACTTCCTCGGCTCATCCTCACGCTTCTGATCGTCGCGCCGTTCGGCTTCGTCCTCGGCATCTTCATGGCGTTCATGGTTCAGGTGATCTTCTACACGGCCGCCGTGACGGCGATCGGACCTCTGCTCGTCGTCGGGCTTCCCTGGGGAACAACGCGGTCCTACCTCTGGGGAGCGTTGAAGTTCATGTTGGGCGGCGGCTTTACGCTCGTGTTCGCCGCGGTGGCCATGGGCACGACGTCGGCCATGCTGCAGTCGCAGTTTCAAAATGTGTCGCTCGGCGATCCTTCCCCCGAAGCGTTGCAGAAGCTGCTCGACGTCACCAATCCGGAATATTGGTACACCTTCATCGTCGGGCTGGTGTCCGTCCTGCTGCACCTCGCGGCTCCGCGCATCGCGAGCAACATCGCGGGCGTCACGGACTCCGCCACCAGCGCCGCCATGGTGACCGCCGCGGGACAGGCCGGTGCGGCGAAAGCGGGGGGGATGGCCCACGGGAAATTGTTCGGCGGCGGCGCGCGCAATTCGATTTTCGACAGCGCCGGCAATGTCGCGACGGGCGGTTTGAGCGGCGCCATTCTGAACGCTCTGCCCAAAGGCGGTCAGCAGATGGCCGACGTCGTCGCGCAGCGTGGACTCGTCGGGCTGGCCGGCGCCGGCGCAGTGGCCGGTGCGCGCGGAATCGCGGCGGGTCTCAGAGCGGCGTACCACGGCACCCGCGGGAATGGAGCGCCGGGAGCATGAAAGAACTAACGGCGGCCGGGGCGCCCACGGTCCAGATCGGGCAGCCGCAAACGGATCTGCGCGAGGTGAACGCCGCCGACCTCCCCGCGGACCGTCACGCGCGCCGGAGGCACGCGGTGGCTGGTGAGCCACCGCCTCACCGCGTCGGCCCGCGAAGCGGCGAGGCCGGCGGCGTATCCCGGAGCGTCCGGGGCGGGTATGGCCCAGGCCTGCACGACGAGATCGAGCGTCGTTCCGTGCAAGGCGTCGGCGCAGGCTTGCAGGATGGTCTCGGCTTGTCCATCAAGGGCCGCAGAGCGGGGGGCGAAGGGAATGGGTGCGCAGCGGCCGATCTGCATTCCGAAGTCCTCGGACGCCGAAGTTCCCCGCGGGACGAGCCGGATCGGTTCGCCCGCGTGCGAGGAGAAGGGCAACGCGGCGGCGGTCACGCACACCGCGGCGATGAGATGGGCGGAGAGCATGCGATGACGGGGGATCATGACGTGAGAATAGCGCTCTTCCCGGCCGCGCCGCGAGCGCCGGTATTCGCGGCGTTGCCGCTCGGCCCATCGTTCGGGCCGCACACCTACCAACTGTTTCCGCAACCCTTCACGGATGCTGCGATGCCCGACCACCCAACCGAGCAGGCCGAGGCCGAGCTGGACGATCTTTCTCTGAGCCTGCTCCCGCAAGGCCGGCGGCATGTCCGGATGGAGCATGTGCATCCCGACGGCTGCCCGGATGATCATCGCATCGACCTGGACGCCGAAGCGCTGATCAACGCGGTCAGCGACCGCATCGCCGACGTCGCGTTTCGGCGGACGGACGCCGCCGACGTCGCCCTTCTGTTGCTCGACCGGTCCGGCCGCACCCTCGGGTCGATCACGGCTCGCGCCGATTTTCTCCGGCGCCGCGGCGTCGTCTGGGGTGGCGACCGCCACATCGAAGGGCTGATCCGCACCCTGGCCTTCTACGTCACGATCGACCAGGTACGCCTCCTCGAACAGGCCGAACAGGCCCTGGTTAGGCGATCGCCGCCCATGGGCGAGCACCTCGGCCGCCGCAAAATCGCGGACTCATGAGTGCCTTCTCGTGTGGGTGCTCGAAGCGGCCATTTCACAGGCCCTACGCTGCAGCTTCGACGCACCGCACCGGAGTTCGGCATGTCTTCTTCTAACCAAGCCCCGCGCCTCCACACCTCGCGGCACAATCTGAAAGTTGCGGTCACTGTCCTGTGTGTTCTGTGCCTGATGGGAATGAGCGCATTGTTTGGAGCCGTGCTTTCGATCGGCATCCTCAGCGTTCGCCACCTTCAGCAAACCGAGAAGATCGCCGAGGCCATAAGCGAGATGACACGCACGCAGGCTGGAGTGTCCATGGCCACCGCCGTAGGATACGCGTTGTCGCGCGGCGACGTCGCCGGCACCGAGACGGCTCCGGACGGTGTGATCACGGTTCATCTGAACAATGGCGGTTCGGTCGAACTGGCCAACCCATGGGGCCCTCAACGCTTCGACGCGGCAACCGGCATTTGGTACCTTGAGGTTCCCGAACGCGCCTGTCCCTCACTGGTGAGCATGATGCCCCAGGGCATGCTCACCGGCGTCGGAACGGGTGGCGATCTGGACGGCATCGGCACTATCTCTGCCCGGCCCGTCAGCATCGAGGAGACACTTGAGCGGTGCGCCGGAGCGCATGCCCTGGCCCTGCGATTTGCCGGTCCAGCGTGACTGGGGTGGGGCTTCGTCGGCTGACGTGCGGGGCCGGCTGGCCGCTGAGGGCTCGTTTACGACTTTCGTTGGCGGCGGATGACTGCGGCAACAATGGCGATTGCTCCGCCGACGATCAGGGAAAAGATGGTCGTGACCGACGATATGGCACGCAGCCGGTCTCGCAGGGTAGCCATGTCAGTGTCCCCATCCTCTGCCAGTTTCACGATGCGGGAGGAGATGCCCAAGGCAGCCACATGACAGACGGATGTTGTGACGAGGTGCTGCGGCTTCATGATGTAATCCTGGTTAGAAAGACAGTTTCGGACGGCCGGCGCAACGCCGGCCTGCCTATGAAGAAGGCGGACGGCGCCACCCAGGCGGTTGAACGCATCGATGGCTGTCCAGGCAAGACTGGTCACGCCGCCATCCGGCGAGGTCTCGATGTCGTCGGGTACGAACGGGGCACCTTCATCGACCGCCATGGCGCTGACGCGGACCGTGCCGGGATCGATCTCGATCAAGCGGCCGCCAAGATCCATTTCAGCCACGACACCGCACCGCGAGGGCCTGATGCGAAGAGCGCGAGCGGATCGGCCGAACCATTCGGCTTCTTCGGGCGTGGCCAAGCCCTCGATCAGCACGTCCATCCTCAACCATCCTTCGGCAAAGGTGAGGAGGGCCGTGTGTCGGTCCGGCCCTGGCGCGGCGGAAGGGCTGGTCATGGGGACGCAGTCTCCGAACCGGCAGAGCTATGCCGCCGCCGGCGCTTGGCCACGGGAGGAGTGTTTCAACGCGAAGATGGCGGTGGCGATGACCGCGGACCGCTCACCGAACGGCAACAGCAGGACATGCTGAAGGCCATCGATCACGGTCTTGGAATAGGAAAGGGCCTGCCCTTCTTTGATGAGGTCGTCGAGGCCGTAAGCGCCGGACGCGATGCCCTCGATCAGCGCGGCGATCTGGCCGTCGTCCGCATCGCCGGCATCGCGGTCGCTTCGTTCCGCGGCCAGCAGCGCGACGCCGGCGATGAGATGCTCGGCCGTGATCCTCCAATGGGCCTCATCCACTCCAAAGGTGCGGCCGGACGCGTAGGCGCGGGCATAGGCGGCACGGGCCGCCGTCTCGACCGAAGGCGGAAGGCCGGTGAAGAAGCCGGCCGACACCGGTGAAGCCTGTTCGATCGGAAAGGGGGGGGCGGTCATGAGGACAACTCCGCTGTTGGAAAACGCATGCCGACCAGCATGCCGCTCCTCATCTCGGCCATTCGAGCACCGGCGCGGGCGCGTCTGCCCCGACCGGATCATGGTGCCCATGCCTCATGCTGCGCAGGAACGATCGCCAGACGTCGTCGGGCACGATCTTCTCGCCGGTCCCCGAACACAGCAGGCACGCCTCCGGCGGCCGGTCCGGCTGGAACACGGGGTGACGCCCGGTCCCGTAGCAGCAGTCGCAGAGATCGATCCGCCCGACGATGCGCCGCTGCACGACCGGATCGTCCGGTCCGGCGAACCGGACGGGCAGGCTCTGGAGGAGATGATCCACGGCGCTGTCGAGGACGTCCCGGGCGGATCTGTGCCAGCCGAGATTGGCGATCCCGTAGAGCGCGTCCTCGCCGTTCATTCGCAGAGCGACGTCGACGAGGTGGAGAGCCATCCCGCCCTCGCAAGCGGCCGGCGGTGGCGGCGGAAGCGCCCGAGGACCGTGGGTCAGTCGGACGATCCGACTGTCAGGCGAAGTGCCGATCTCCAGTCCGGGATGGCTGCGCAAGACTGTTGCCGTCACCTGGGCGGCCAACTGAAGGAAGGCGGGCGGCAAGGTGCTGCGTTCCCGACTGTGGATTCCGTTCTCCATCCGTCACGCTCCCGCGGTGGCCAAAGGCCGATGGCGGCCGCCGCCGGCACGGCGGAGGATGTAGGCGCAGGCGTTTTCCGCCTGCCCCACCGCCCAGAAGAAGCTCTTCCGTTTGCTGCGGGTCCCGAGATGCTGCATCCAGCTCGCGATGTAGGCCGTGTTGTGGGAAAGAAGTTGGGCCGGCAGGCCGAATTGTGCGCAGAGGAAGGCCGCGCCGATCTCCGCCACCAGCTCCTCCTTCGGGCGGTTGTTGCCCTTGCCGTAGTTGAGCAGCGTGTCGCGGCGTAGGCGGGATGCCGACCCGGTGGCGTGCGTGCATTCATGGGCGAAAGTCAGCACGTAATATTCGTAGCCGCTCAGCCCGCCGCGCGGTTGGAAGGCCGCTTTCGGCGGCATGTTGACCCGGTCGGTCGCCGGGTTCCAGAACGCCCGGACTCCCCCCTCGATGAGGGCGGGGCCGCCGATGGGATCATCCGGCAGAGGCTGCCAGGACAGCAGCGCATCCTCCAGCTTCAGGGCGGCTTGCGTCGGTGACGGCACCGCCGGCGGCGCGATCGGCACACCGTCGACCTGGTGAACGTTGAACCACCGCTGGCGTTCGAAGCCGATCATCGGACGGAGCTGCCCGCCCAGGGCATCCCCACCGATGGGACCAAGCTTCCTGGCGATGCCCGGCGTCTCACGGGTCCAGGCCGCCGCCGGAGCTTCCTCATCGAAGATCGGGACCAGGATGAGGGTGCCGGTTTCGCCGGACCGGATGGCGCCGCCGTTCCGCTCCCATGCCTCCGGGGATGCCCAGAGGTGGGCCGTGTAGCCGTTACGTCGCGCAGCCGCCCACAGAGCGAGCGTGTTCTGTCCCTTGAAGGGGCGGCCGGAGAACGCGTTGGTCGGGCGGGCGGAAAAGCCGGCCCAAGGCATGACCCACTCCCCGGCGGCGTTGCGCTCGACAGCGCCGAGAATGTCCTCCGCGATTGCGGTGTGTGCCTCCTCCTCGGTGAGAAGTCCGTCGGTCATGCCCTGTGAGTCTCCGTCGTGCTTGTGCTCCACACGACGGTACCGGGTGGTAAGCCGTCAATTCGAGCCTCCACGAACGGCCGGCCCAGGTAGCGGCATCGGGGCGAGGTCGCCGACGGCGTTCATGGGCGTGCTCGACCGGCCGGCCGGGCCATCGGCATGATCGGGGCGAGGGGGCGCTGCCGTTTCGGCGTCCCGCGTCCAATGGCCAGGAGATCCCCGCAGGATGACGCTGCATTCTTCCGGCGCCGCAGCCGAGCCGCCGTGCATGGGTGACCTTGCGGATTGCCGCTCCAGTCTCGATCTCGCCGCCGAAATCATCCGCCTGGGCGATCTGATCGGCGCCGGGGCGGCGACGTCGATGGACCGGTTGGCGTTCGGCGATCTCGGCCGTCAGTTCAGCGATATCCGGCATTCGCCGATGGAATGGCGCAAACTCCGGGCCGACGAGGAAGCCGTGTCGCTGTTCGGGCGTGCCGAACGGCTGCTGGCGCTCCACGATCCCGCCTCCCTCCCCCAGCGGCCCCTGCCGGACAAACTGTCCGAGAGCCGCTGGCGGACGGTGCCTGCGGTCGAGCCCTGGTTCGAGAGCCGTCGGTGGCTTCACGGCTCTGCTCGTTGTCTCTTCCTCGGTCCGGCCGGCAGCGGAAAGAGCACCTGCGCGCGCGCCCTGGCCCATCGCCATGGCCTGCCTGTCGTGGAACTGGGGCCGTCTCAGGTGCGGACGCTCCGCGACCAGGATCTCCGGACGTTCATCGACCGCGCCGAGCGGATCGGCGCACTGCTGCTGGTGGAGGCGGCCGATCTTCTGCTGCTTCGGCCGGATTATCCGGCCGGCTACGAAGATCTGCTCAGATCCGCTGCTTTGGCCAACGAGGTGGAGCGTTTTGCCGGACCCGTCATCATGACGGCCCGGAGACCGGACAGCATCGACCCCGCGGCGATAGCGTCCCCGATCCATCGGGTTGCGTTCCACGCCTTGGCCCAACACCTCGTGGTGGTGCCCGGGCATGCCGATGGGGCGCCGACGCACGGTCCCTGACGGACCATCGGCCACGCATGCTCCGACAGGCCGACGGTGCCTTCGGTGCCGTCGGCCTGCCTCCGCCTTCAATGCCCCCGCCTCCGGTGCCCGAAGGGTGCCGGAGGCGGGGCGGTTTCCCCGGCGCGGCGCCCGAAGGGTGCTGCAAGGGGGGTGGTAAAAGCGTCTGCTGGTGCGCCGGCGTCGCACGACCGTCGCGACGTTCATCCTTCCTGCCGGCACCCTCCGGGCACCGGCAGCGCATGATCGGCGGCGCGCGTTCCTGTCGGCCATACCGGCCATTCGGCGGCGCATGCCTTGCCTGCTTGGTGACCGCGGCCCGCACCGTCCCTGGGTGCCCAGAGGGTGCCCAGGAATGCCCGCAGGCGCCCGAAGGGTGCCGAGGGCGTCCGGATTTCCTATGGCGCGTCCTGCCGGTGTTCCGAAGGGCGCCGGCAGGACGCTGCATTCGGAGCCGCAAGCATTTGGCGATCCCTGTCAGCTTGCCGGCACCCTCCGGGCACCGGCAGCGCACGTTTGAGGCCCGACCATAGCCGCAGTCGCCTCCGGTGCCCAAAGGGTGCCGGAGGCGGTGGTGCCCCAGGTCGGTGCCCGGAGGGTGCCGGCAGGGTGCCGACGTCGCTTTTCCGGTTGCCGTCCGTCGGGCCCCGGCAACGCGGAGCTGGCCTCTGATGATAAGCCACGTCACGGTTCTTGTCCGGCCATCCGCCGGCTTTCGTTGTGGCCTCATGTATTCGCCATTCCCCCCCCAAAAAAAGGCCGCCGAACCGCCGGGCCACTGCGAAACGGTCGGCATGACATGTCGATACATCGCGACGGAAGGAAATGTGTCGTCATGTCATGATAATGAACGGCAGATGAATAGAACAGAGCATGTAATGTTCTGTCATGCCGCATGTGAACATCATCATTGAGCAAAGACGATGGCTGATTATTTAAAATATTGGCGAATAATTTATTTGGAGAGTGCGAAAAAAGTTCTTGCAATGGTGGGGTGGGTGGCGCAACGTTGATGTCAGACAGGCCGCCCGGCGTCGTAGAATGCACCGGGACAGCCGGCCGCCACTCAGCCGCTCAAATTGAAAGGATTGACCATGAAGTCGATTGCCATTCTGGCCGCCGTCGCCGCCATCACCTTCGCCACCAACGCCGTTCAATCCGGCTACACCGATCTGCGCGTCCGGATTGCCGCCGCCGAAGCGAATTCGTCCGCCGGGTCCATCGCTCAGGATGGCGCCGCTCCCGTCCGCGTCCTGGCCAGCCTGCGGTGATTCAGTGCCTTGGCATGATCAAGAGGCGCAGGGCGGTGGTGGCGCGTTCAGGTACCTCCGCTATGAGGTGCAGGGGCCAAGTGGGGGACGAGGCGAACGACTCCTGGTCGCAGCGGTCCCCCAGTGCCCACGCTCCCACGAGGGCTTTTAACCCTTCGATTGCGCTGGTGCAAGACGTTGAAATTTAAAGCCGATTTTATGAAAATGATCACGACCAATTGGCGAGACTACGATGGAAAACACCGCAATCGCGCGAGCGGAAGGCGTTGCCGAGTGGGGGGACAGGCTGCGCTTTCCATTTGAACTGGAAAACCGATCATGCGGATTCCAGGATGTGATGGCGGAATAGACTCTTACGCTTGCGCTGTGTGGGGACTCCAGTCCATAGTTGCATTCGGGTGATGACCGTCACCAGAAGCTGCAAGAGTTGGAGAACCCAAATGACTTCGTAGTCGCACTCTCCTCCGAGCAACCTATTCAGAAGCTTTCGAGGGTTTCCGGCAGTTCGGAAACTTCGTCGTTTCACGCGGTGCGGACATTCGCCCGCCACGGCTCTGCTCGTCGATCGCAAACTCCCCTTAAATTACGGTCGGGCCTCCAGCGCGTCTGCATGACGCTTCATGCGCGCGTATTCAGCAGGCCCGATCACGCCATCGGACAGGACATGTCAACGGCCAATCGAACACGCACGAGAAACGACTAAGCCCAAGCCCCCCTTCCGGAGAGCCTGGGCTTGGACGAGCCGACATGAACACATGACCGGCAGCAGTGTCAGGTAATCAGCCCCTAGACACTGCACCAGCCATTTGTGCCCGTCAACTGGAATTTCACGGTTCCGGTAACGCTGCCTCTGTGCCCGAGCGCTCCACCGATCGCGGGACAAGGTCCCGCCACGGGAGAGTTTTGCATGCAAGAGTCCTCCTTCGTCCGAAAGCCCCCTCCCGGCCGGGCGCGCTTCGGTGCGGGCGACTACCGCGCCGCCGCCGCCGCCGCCTCGTTCGGCGGGCTTCCTGCTTCGCTGTCCCATCCAAAACAATTGCTGGAACCGCTCCGCGCCGCGGGCTGTCACCTGCCCTTCCCCCGCTGCGCTCTCGATACGCTGGCCTTCCTGCTCGACCACACCAGGCTCGAGGACTGGCGCCCTGGCGGCCGCCCCGTCGTCTGGCCGGGCAACGCGAGGATCGCCCAGGCCACCGGTCTGTCGATCGCCACTGTGAACCGACACCTTGCCTGGCTGCGCGCGGCCTCCGCGCTGAAACTGGAGCTCGGTCCCGGCAACCGGCGTCAGCCCGTTCGCGACAGTACGGGCCGGATCGTCGAGCTGTACGGGCTCGACCTGTCCCCTCTGGTCGATCTTCATCGGCGCATGGTCGAGGTCGCCCGGCACCAGGCCGAGCGCGGCCGGGCGCTGCGCAGCATCGTCGCCGGCATCCGTTGCCGGGCCGATCTTGCCCGCCAGCACGAGGATGCCGCAATTGCCGCCGGCGCCGGACCTGATGAGCCAGGGTGCGTCGAGCTGGCCGCCAACGCACGGCGTGCGGACGCGCTGATCGCCGAGGCCAGGATGATCCTGCGCCGCGATGCGAGGGTCGACGAGGAGGGGCAGTCCGAGCATCTTGGCCGCCTCGCGGCGATCGACACTGAGATCCGGATGGTCGAGACGAGGTCCAGAGCGCTTGCCGAAGCCATCGTTTCCAAGGCTTTGGACGAGAAAACAATATGCGCGCATCCCAGCAACGAGACACATAACACTACAAGCTTAGACCATCCGCAGGATGGTATTCTGTATGGCTATGCGGGTGATGTAGCGTCCAGGTCTGTGGATAATTCCACCCGGGAGAAGGGTGATAGGAACGATGGAGCGTCACCGGACCTGTTCCCGTTCGTTCCGGAATCGCAGAAGCCGGCCATGCCTCCTCCACGCTGGAACGGACGCCTGCTCGCTTCCGTCAGCCCCACCTTCGCCAGCTTGTTCGCGCAGTATCGGACCGGGAAATCCGGGCCGGAATCCGCCGATCTGGACGATCTTCGGATCGTCGGGCGAATCGCCGCCCTGCGCCTGGGACTGTCGGACGTTTCGTGGAGCCGGGCGGTAGACCGGCACGGCGAAGTCCGGGCGGCGCTGTGCGCGCTGGTCGCCGGCGATCGTCCGGCGCATGAGATCCGAACATCGCGCGCGCAGATGCTCGCCGGCATGTACCTGAAACGGTCGGAAGACCTGAATCCGCTCGCCTCGTTGTTCGGCATGGCCGGTCGACGGTCGGCGGAACCGGCGGTCGACGCCGGACAGCGGCTCTTGTGTTAGGAGGCCGGGGATTGCGAACGCCCGGATGCCTTTCGCCTGGCGAGCCGGCGCAGCGGGCGGCGCACAGCGGTTTCGTGCAGGATGCCCGCCAGAAGGGCCATCAGAATCGCGCAACCGCCGAGGCTGCCGCCCCACAGCAGCCCGAATCCGGCGAGACACAATCCCGCCCGTTGGAGGACACGTCCTCGCCGGACCAGACGTTGGGAGGAACCGGATGACTTCGGCCCGGGCACCGGCGATGGAGTCGCACGTTCCACCGCGTCATCGGCCGGGTTGCCGTCGTCAACGGGGGCGCTGGAGCCCGACGCCATCGCCAGTCCGGAAGCGGCGACGACGGCGAGAATGGCCGGAATGATCATCCAGAATGCGATCCAGGATGGCTCCAGGACCCCGTTGAGCAGGATCAGGCCGGCGGCGAAGGCCAGCAGGGGCAGAATGAGGAAGGGAGCATTGGCCTTCCGCTCGGCCATCGTGCAGGTGCTCGACTTGTGGAAACGGTCGATCGTACCGTTCCTTGAACTTCGGTTTCGAGCCTGCGGAAAGGGACAGCGAATGCCGGAAAGCCGTCTTACGGTGGCAACGCTGCTGACCGGTGTGCTCTGGGTGCTGATGTGGAGCCGGCGGCGGCAGATCCGTAGGCAGGTCGTCGCGTGCATTCTCGCGGGCGCGGCCCGTGACCTCGACGGTCTTCTGGCGGGACAGCCCGGCGGCCCATCGGGAACACTGCCGGACAGTGGCCGGATCTCGTCTGCGGCATGGCGTTCGGCGGCCGCCGGAATTCCCCGCATCGTCAACCCGCCGATGCCGGACCGGCCGTCGCTGCAGGCCCTGGCGCTCCTCGCCGGCGATCGCGACTGCCTGTTTGCTTTGGCGCGGCGCGGTTGGCGTCTCGATCCCGAGGGTGACCATTGCGTCCTTCGGGCCGCCTTCCATCTGCATGGCCCGGACGAGCTTAGGGCTCTCGCCCGGGCATCCTGCGGTGTGGCTCCGTGACCGGAAGCTCGCGCCTGGTCGGCTGGTTCCTCTGGCTCGTGCTGACGGTATGGCCGTTCAAAACGGCGCTGTGGATCGGCTGCGGCTTCGACGTCCTGAACACCGGCCACTATGCCTATGTGTGGGCCGCCTTCCTCGCCGGCGCCCGTTTCCACACCCCGGCGCAGATCCTGTTCCTGCTGAGCTGGCCTGCCCTTCTGCTGTGGTGTTGGGCGACCCTCGTCGCCCTGCCCTTGCCGACCGTCTTCGCGCGTTTGCTGGATCACTGGCTCGACCGGCGGGCCCGGCGCCATCACGCCGATGAAGCTCCGACGCCGGCCGTCGACGGCCTTCCCTCCCCCTTCGCCGGTCTCGGGACCGCCCTGCCCGCTCCGCCGCCGGTCCAGGCTGTCCGGAGCGAGGACAAGGTGATGCCGCCTCTGCCGCTGGCACCGGCGATGGCGGTTGTCCCGGCCCATCCGGCGTCGCCCGGCGCTCCGCAGCGGTCCCCAGCGTCACCACGGCCACCGGCCCCGCCGCCCGCACCCGCGGACGAGTACCGGCCACCCGATCTTGACGCTCCCTTGTCGGTGGCCGAGCTGGCGGCGATCCTCGATCTGGTCCCGGACGAACGGCAACGTGACGAGCTGCGGGACGCCATCGCCCGGGTCGATCCCGAGCTCCAGGCGACCATGACCGCCGTGGTCGCCGTATCGGCCGCCGTCCAGATGGAGCATGACCGGATCTGCGAGGCGCAGGGCAAGCGGCCAGCCTTGGCCACCGACGTTCCCTGCGACGATCCGGAATGGATGGAGCCCTTCCTGGAAGGGCTGCAGGCCTGCAACACCGCGGTGTGGGAACTCAACAGCTACGACGGATCGAACCGCGGCTTCGTCGCGCTCGGGGCATCGGGCATCGCCGTCATTCTGGCCTGGACGCGGCCTGGTCCGTGGATCGATCGCGGCGACCGGTGGACGGGAGCGGCGGACGTCGCATGCCTCTCGCCCGTCCTCGGAGTCGACATTCTGCTCAAGCAGCTTCTGAAAACGATCGACGGTTCGCCGGAGACCGCCAGCCGCCTCACCTCCTGCCAAGCCATTGTGCTGATGGCGGAAGGCACGATCGTGCCGGACGAGGAGACCGAGCGCCGCTGGGACAGCAAATCCGTGCAGGTCTGCACTCTGGCCGCCGGGGATCGGATGTCCCTCATGGCGGCGATCGGCCCGCATCAACGGCCGCCCGACGATCTCATCGCCGCGGCACTGGACCGGGCAGGGCTGAAGCGCCTATCGAACTGACGGTGGGGAGGTCAGCAGGCGGCGCGCCGGGCGTAGTTGACCGAGGCCTCGGCGCGCCTTGAGCTGGAGACTTCCGTTCATGTTTCCATGAAATCGGAGGTCCCCACTTATATAGACCGGGCACGGTCGTGCGTCAACGCGCCGTGCGCGACAACACTCCAGGCGTCCCGGCTCGGAGCACGCCCTTCGATGCACCGATGAGCCCCGGCCGGGTGGTCGTCAGGGCTCCGCCGGTGCCGCCGAATTCGCCTCACAGGTCCAGGCGGCGAGCAGCGCCGCGTCATTCAGCGCTGCCGCCGGAATGCTCCGGCGCCGGGTCCGGGCCAGGGTCCGGGCCGCGGCGAGCGCGTCGGTCGACGGGCGTCGCCGGCGCATCCGACGCCAGCTCCGTCCCTCGATGCGGAGCGTCTCCTGTCCGGGGATCTCGTCGATGAAGCGGCTCGGGGCCGTCGAGGTGTGGACGACCGTCAGGCGTTCGTGCGGACGGGTCATGCCGACATACATGCCGTTCCGTTCCTCCTCGATGCCGCGGCCGCCATCGTGCATTTCGGCGCGGACGGCGTGGGCCGACGGAAAGATGCCCTCGTCGACACCGAAGAGATAGGCCTCGTCGTCTTCGAGCCCCTTGGCGGCGTGCACGGTCATCAGCCGCACCGGCGCGTCGTCGCGTTCGGCCTGGGCCGCCCGTTCCGCCCGCTCGTGCAGCGCGGCGGCACTGCCGACCTCCCTGGCCACCTGCAGCAGCTCCGCCACGTTGTCGAGGCGCTCGTCCGCGCGCGGATCGTCGGCGGCCCG
Organism: Pseudomonadota bacterium; assembly: GCA_023411035.1. GTDB lineage: Bacteria > Pseudomonadota > Alphaproteobacteria > Azospirillales > Azospirillaceae > Azospirillum. Next base: position 34,795 of record JAEYPE010000102.1, on the reverse strand, counting down.
CCAGTGTTCCTCGTAGCCGACGGCGTCGAGAAGGCCTTGAAGGCGGTCGGCGAAGCCGCCGGAGGAGGCCGTGTCCCGCCACCCGGCCATGGCGTCGGCGAGGGCGCGGGCGCCGGACGCCTGGACGCCCCGCAGCATCCCGGCGTCGGCAAGGCGACGCCCAGCCTCCACCAGATCGCCGGCGCCGGCTGCGGCGCGAATGCGCTCCATGGCGACGTCGCCGAGTCCGCGGGGCGGAAAATTCGCGATGCGCTCCCAGGCGTCCGCGTCGGCGGGATTCACGGCGAGCGCCAGATAGGCGAGGGCGTCGCGGACCTCGAGACGGCCCCAGAACCCGACATCCCCGACGACGGTGTAGGGGACGTCCGCATCGATCAAGGCCTCCTCGACGACCCGGCTCAACCAGTTCGCCCGGTACAGTACCAGCGTTCCGGGTTCGTCGTCGCACTCGGCCCGCCTCAGGCGGATGTCGTCGGCAAGCCAGTCCGCGGCGTCCTCGAGGGACTCGGCGCCGACCACACGAACCGGGGGGCCGCCATGGCGGCGGGTAGGGTCCGGCCGCAAGGTCTTGGCGAAGCGGCGCTTGTTGTTGGCGATCACGGCGTTGGCGCAGGCGAGGATGACCGGTGTCGAGCGGTAGTTGATCTCCAGCCGCACCATGCGGCAGGGCGCCCATTGATCGGGAAAGCCCAGGATGTTGCCGACGTCGGCTCCGCGCCACGCGTACAGCGACTGGGAATCGTCGCCGACGGCGCAGACGTTGCGGTGATCCCGCCCGAGCAGATGAACGAACAGCGCCTGCTGGACGTTGGTGTCCTGGTACTCGTCGATGTGGATGAACCGGAAGCGGCCCGCGACGTCGCGCCGGTAGCTTTCATCGCCCTCCAGCGCCTTGACCACCCACAGCAGAAGGTCGCCGAAGTCCGCGAGATTGTCCTCGCGCAGGATCGCCTGGTACGCCGCGTACACCCGGGCGGCCGTGGCGACATCCTCCGGAACCTCGTCTCCCCCGAACTTCGCTCCGATCCATCCGGCGATGGACGCCTCGTCGGGCGTGATCCCTTCGTCCTTCATGGTGGCGATGGCGGCCGCGGCGGCGTGCACGGCGTCGCGGTCGTCGTGACCCTCGATGCCGGCGTCTTCCATCGCGATGCGGACGGCCCTGCGCGACTGTGCGGCGTCGGCGATCTCGAACCCTTTGGCGAGGCCGGCGATCCAGGGGCGTTCGGCCAGCAGGCGGCGGGCGATGGAATGAAAGGTGCCGACCCAGATCTGGCTCGCGCGTTCCTCGCCGATCATCTCCGACAGCCGGTCCTTCATGACTTCCGCGGCGTCGTTGGTGAAGGTCAGCGCCAGGACCTGATAGGGGCGTGCGCGCCGCTCCGCGATCAGATGGGCGATGCGGGCGGTCAGGGTTTTCGTTTTGCCGGTGCCGGCTCCGGCGAGCACCAGTAACGCGCCGTCCAACGCCGTGGCCGCCTCGCGCTGCTGGTCGTTCAGACCGCTCAGGGGATCAGTGCGCCGCCTCGTCCCACGATACCGGTCGAACATGCTGCCTTTCTCCCGCCTCTGCCGTGTCTTCCACGGCGGAGGTCCCGCGTGGTCAGGGGGATTTCAGCATGGAGGTCCGGGCGGTTTCGAGCACCCACGCGTCCTGGGTCGGTTGCGACATCGCAACTGTGTCCGAAGGCGTCACTTTGGCGTCAGGCATCGATTGCTCTCGAGAGTGCGGCCGGTTGCGACATCGCAACTGTGTCCGGATGCGGCGGGCCGGCAATCGGCGCCGTCTGTCTCAAGGTCCGTCTCTCCACAGGGTGTTGACAGTTATGTAGACATCTTTCCAGTGACAACGCCCTTTTTGTTGACAGTATTCCGTCTCCCTGCCACGCTGAAGCTCAGCAGCAACCGTAGGGCAGGGGAACGCCGTCATGACGACCGCCGGAGAATCCCTCAAACATCATCGCGAAGCTCGGGGCCTTACACAGGCACAGTTCGCGGAGCATCTCAATGCCGCGCTTCACCGCAGCTATGACCGGCAACGGGTCAGCCGATGGGAGGGGGGGCGCGAACCCGTGCCGAAGATCGTCTCCACGTTCCTGTCCAGCGGCGCGACGGAACTGGCGACGAGCGGGCAGGGGGCAACCGTCATCGCCGTCGCGAACCAGAAGGGGGGAGTCGGCAAGACGACGACCGCCGTCAACGTCTCATGGCTTCTCGCAAACGAGGGATATCGGGTCCTGCTCATCGACGCCGATCCCCAGGGCAACGCGACGGTCCATCTCGGCATCGACGGCATGAAGCAGGAGAAGGCCGGTACCACGCTCTACCAGGTGCTGCGCCTCGAAAAGAACGTCGAGGACGTCGCACAATCCGTCGGCGAGCTGCCTCTGCATGTGGTGCCGGCGACGATCACGCTCGGCGAGGCGGAGATCGAACTGCTGACCGTACCGTACGGCACGATGCGCTTGAAGGCATCGCTCAACAAGGAGCATCCCGACGTCAACGTCAGCGCGCGATACGATTTCATCATCATCGACTGCCCGCCCAATCGGGGGCCGTTGACGATCGCAGCCCTCACGGCCGCCCAATATGTCATCATCCCCTGCCAGACCGAAATGCTGGCGCTGGTGGGCGTGCCGCAACTGCTCACCACCATCACCCAGGTGCGTCGTAGCGTGAACCCGCACCTGACCGTTTTTGGCGTCTTGCCCACCATGCATTCACAAACGCTGCAGGATTCTGAGAGCCTGCGCTTGCTGCGCGAGCAGTTCGGCGAGCACACCCGGATCTTCTCGCCGATTTCGCGCTCCACGGTCTTTGCCCGAGCGGTGTTCGAAGGCAGGTCGGCGTTCGAGCATGAGCCCAAGATGGTTGGCGGCGACGGATACCGTGAGATCGCCGGCAGCCTGATGGACCTTCGTCAACCGCCGGCCGTCGGAGGCGCCCATGCCGCCGCGTAAACAGTTCGGCGCGCCGAACGCCGCGCTCTTCCGGAACGCTGCCGGAGCGGTCCCAAACGTCGCGGCCCTGTTCGGGCAGCCGTCGGAGTTTCCCGAAGTTCGGGAGCTGCCTCTGGAGCAGGTGCATCCGAATCCTGAACAGCCGCGCAAGCAGTTTGACGAGGAAGGCCTTCGGCTGCTTGCGGACAGCATCGGCGCCAAGGGTCAGCTGCAACCCATACTGGTCCGGGAAGGAGAGGGGGCGGAACAGTATATCATTGTGGCGGGCGAGCGCCGTTGGCGGGCCTGCCAGATCGCCGGAAGGGAGTCGGTCTACGCGGTGATCACGAAGGGCGATCCGGACGAGATCGCGCTGATCGAAAACACCCAGCGTCAGGATCTTGATCCCTTCGAGCTGGCGGACGGAATAGCGAAACTGCTTGCCAAGGACGGCGCCACTCAGGCCGACGTCGCAAGGCTGATCGGACGCTCGAAAGCCGAGGTCAGCCGTCTGATGGCGGTGCACAGCTTGCCGATGGAAGTCCGCAACGGCTTCGTGCAAAGCGGTCGTACCGTGTCGCGGTCGGTCCTGTTCGAAATCGCGGATGCTCCGACGGAGCAGCAGGTGGCGTTGTGGCAGCGTGCCCAAGAAGGAGCCACCGTACGCGAGCTGCGGGCAGCCAAGCTGGATCTCGAGGCCGACGCGACGTCTCATGACAAAGGCGGCGAGGGTAAACCCCCTGCCGATGCGCAGGCCGGTGGAAACGACCGACCGAAGCCCGCTTCACCGTCCGTCACGCGCAACGCGGATGCCGGAGGATCGTCCGTGCGGCGTTTCTCGCAGGTGGTTGGTCGGTTCGAGCAGCAGGTCGAGCGTTTCCGAGAGGTGCCTTTGGAGGATGAGCATATGGAACGCCTGCGGCGCCTGCACCGGCTGATCGGCGAGGTGCTGGAGCGTTGAGGCCCGTGGAGATGCGACGTCGCGTGTTGCGACGTCGCAATGTGCCACACTGAATACGCAGGCCATTCGCTAAAAGGATTCAGGCATGAACGCGAAAATGATTGTCGTCATTGTGTTTGTTGGTCTCGCTGTGCTCGGAGCTGAGTCGGCCGCGATCTGGTGGTCCAAGCTGGTAGAGAAGGGTGATGATGGGAAGGTCGCCATCGCCAAGGCGGAAGGACAGACGGACGTTAAAGAGGCTGTGGGACTTGCCCTTTCACAGGCAGGCTGGACATTGGACTGGAAAACTACAACAATCGTAACTGCGTCGGACATTACGAACAATATGGCCAATATGGATGAAACCACGGCGGACCGGTTGCTCATCGCCTGTGAGGTCGACAAAGATCGGGCTTATACAGCTCCGCTGCCGGTCAAGCGCGCGGCCGCGGTGCTTTGCAAGCTCGCACCGACGCCCCTCAAAGTTTCGCTGCATTCTGACCGAGTGCTACATGTTAGCAAGAAGGAGTGAAGACCGGGGATCGGGGGCGGATCGGAAAAGCTGGGAGGTTTTGCTCTCCTCAAGGGGGGTGGGGGCTTCCTCTGATCCATTGCGATGATACTAAACTGTCGAATTTCTTCCGACACTGTCGGTTCCGTACCAAGCCTGATGGGCTGATGGTTTCGTTACGTAACGTAATTCGGATGGGGATACCGCATGGACCCGTCGGTGCCGAAGAAGAGGCCAGTAGGCCGGCCGCGCCAGTACCTTGACGATGCGGATCGGCAGGCGGCGTTTCGGGATCGGCAAGCCGATTCTTTGGCGCTCGGTGGTGCCGCAAGGGCGCTGATCGCCAAGCCGACGCTGCCGTTCGTCGAGTTGATGATGGCCCGCCTGCTGGAGCAGGCGCCGGATCGCGACGCGATGCTCGCGGCGTTGCTGGCCAATTTGCGGAAGGGCTGAAGCCGCGGTGCGTGCTTTCGCGCCTGCCTGTTCAAACGGACTGTACAGGCGGCCAAACGATCGTTTTCTCATAACTGATCATTCTGTACAGCGCCCACAAATGTACGCCAACAGAGAACGCATCTCTTGACGGAGCGTTCTCTATACGCGAACATTCGGCGGATTGTTGCGGAGTTGATCATGCAGGTTCAGATCCTGGCGAAGGCGGCTAAGGACCTCAAGGCGCTGTCTCCGCCGGATCGCGCCCGCATTCTCGCGAAGATCGAGCAGTACGCCGCCGACCCGACGACGCAGGCCAACAACGTCAAAACCCTGCAGGGTTTTGACCTGTTCCGGCTGCGCGTCGGCGACTACCGCGTGCTGTTCACCGTCGCCGCGGACGGAACCGTGACCGTCATGCTGGTGCACCGCGTCCGCCATCGGAGAGAGGCTTATGACTGAGACCGTCACCATTCCCCGGGCCGAGTACGACGCTCTCACCGCGCGTCTCGAAGACCTGGAGGACATCCTCACCGCCATGCAGGCGCGTGGCGGTCAGCCGATGCCGCTGGAGTGGGCCAAACGCATCCTGGAAGGGGAAAGCCCGGTCCGGGTATGGCGCGAGTTTCGCGGGTTGTCCTTGCGCGGCCTCGCTGGAAAGGCGGGGGTGAGCGCAGGCTACCTGTCGGAGATCGAAGCGGGCAAGAAGCCCGGTTCGGTGGAGGCGTACAAGGCGCTTGCCGAGGCCTTGGACACCTCCGTCGACTGGCTGGTCCTCTGATGGCAGCCAAACGCCACATGGCCGGGCTGATCCGCCGAGCACGCCGATGGCCCTGATCGGATACGCCCGCGTCTCCACCGAGGACCAGGCGACCTTCAGCCAGCTCGACGAGCTGAAGGCCGCCGGCTGCACGGTGATCTTCGAGGAGAAGGCATCGGGCGCCAGCCGGGCGCGTCCGGAACTCGCCAAGGCCGTCGCCCAGGTGAAGCGTGGGGACATCCTGGTCGTGGCGCGGATCGACCGTCTGGCCCGTTCGCTCTCCCATCTTCTCAACGTGATCGAGGGATTGGAATCGGTCGGCGCCCACTTCAAGTCCTTGCGCGACCCGATCGACACCTCCACGCCGCAGGGCAAGTTCGCCCTCCAGGTGCTGGGCGCCGCGGCCGAGTTGGAGCGCGCCTTGATCCGCGAGCGCACCAAGGCTGGCCTGGGGGCGGCCAAGGCTCGCGGCCGGGTCGGCGGCAATCCCGCGCTCAAGCGCCGCGATCCAGACGCCATCGCAACGCTCTCCGCTATCCGCGACCGCCGGTATATGGCCGACCTCTTGTCGACCATGGAGGCATGGTTGCCCAAGGTGCGGGCCCTGCGCCCAGGGAGTTCCTGGGCAAAGGTGGCCAAGGCGCTCGGCCGACTTGGCTCGCCCGACCGGCCCTGGACCGCCGACCGGCTGTCGCGGGCGGTCCACCGCCTCGTCGCGGAAGGCTTGGCCGAGCCGGACCTGATCGCGCCGGCACCGCGCAAGCCGCCCAAGGACGGCCTCCTGCTGGTCATCGCCGGCATTAAGGGGGCCGACCCGACCATCAGCCTACGCGCGATCGCCGCGCGCCTGGAGGAGATGCGCATCCGCACGCCGCGCCGTGGCACGACTTGGTCGGCGTCTTCGGTCAAAGCGTTGCTTGACCGCGCCGAGCGTCAAGGCTTGATCGGAGGTTCTGACGATGGCCGTCGTTCCTCCGCGTGAATAAGTGCAAAGCAAAGAGTGAGAAAAGCCCCCGCTTTGGGGTGGAGGCATACTATGTTATGTCGTGCACTGTGCATGCAGGGGGAGAGAGATGACGTGTGAGCACCTCAAGAGTAGTGCGACGAATTGTCGCAATACCGTGCTTGGGAACGTCATGTCATGACACGAGACACATAATGTCACGGGTCCTTCGACAATCGTTCGAAACTCTTGATAAATACGGTTTATCGGCGGGTAGCCGGGCACGTTGCGACGTCGCAACTCTCTTTGCGGCAACTCGCTTCGTCTGCAAAAACCTTAAGCTTCCACAACCGCAAAACCAATTCTTAACCTCTGAGGTATGACACGCCCCCGTCACCACGGTTCTCTTCCGATGCAGTTTGCCAGATAATTTGCGCAGCCTGAGAGGGCAAGCCTGGACGTCTCCTCCCGAGTCGGACGGGTCCATTCCAACCGTTTGACCGTCGCGAAGGCCCGCCGACATGACCCTCGCTGTCCAGCATTCCCCGTGTGACGGGGCGCCCACCGCCGCCATCGGCCCGATGGCCGGAGCGGCGAAGAACACGGTCGCCTCGCCGTCCCTCGACAGCACGATCCATCTTGCCATGCGCATCCTCGACCTTGCCGTCCAGGACGCGTTCGGCCGAATCCCCCGGAACCAGGCGCGCAACAAGGGCAGGGGGTTGGAGTGGGGCAGGGCCGATCTCCAGGCCAAAGCCCTCGTGTGGATCATCGGCACGACGCCCGCCGATCGCGAGGACTTCGCGGCGATCTGCGACCTCGCCGGCGGCGATGCGCCGGCTCTCCGCGAGGCGTTCCTCGCCCAAATCGTCGATGGTGGCGTTCTCACCGCGGAAGAGATCGCCGACGCGGCGGCCAAACGCTGGCGAGCGCCGCGCATGCGCGAGCATCTGCTCGGCCGCATGGCCTCTGGTGATGCGGACACCGTCGCCGCCCGCTGACGGCGACCACAAGATCTAAAAAAAGCGGACAATACGTTTGCGGGTGCTCGAACCCCGCTCGACCGCCTCGGCACACTGAGCCTCGACACCACTTTAGTGCGAGGCGTTCGTGGACGCGAAGAAGCGCGGTGTGGAGGTGACGGAGCCCGGGCGTCCTCTCGTCATCGACGTAGAACCGCTAGAGATCATCGATGCCCCCCCGGCGGCGCCGATCCGCCCCATCGGAACGGCGGTCGCCCGCCGGGCCGCTTCGCCGATGGCCGATCCGGTCCTGTTCTCCGAGGAACATTCCATTGATCGGCGGCGCCGTCTCGACGCCGAACGCAAACGGCGCTCCCGGGCGCAGCAGCGCGAGACGGCAACGGCGACGCGACGCCGCCGCCGCATCGCCACGGCGGTGGTGCTGATCGCCATCCCCTGTTTCGGAGTCGCCGCGGCGGCCTTCATCCACGACCGCTGGTCCTCCACCAGCGCCGAGGTTGCGGGCGTCGGCGCCGCCGTCGACGCCGTGGGCAGCGACGTTCGGCGGGTCGGTGGAACCCTGTCCGCGTCCATGGCCGGTCTCGGCCTGTCCGTCGCGGGGGTCGAGGAGGCCCTCGCCGGCGTCTCCGGCCAGTTGGCCGCCATCCCCGACACGCGTCCCGACCTCGATCGCATCGCGGAGACCGCCGACGGTCTCGACCGCCGGATCGGCACCCCCGCCCAGGCGACACAGGTCGACAGCGTGCTCGCCGCGGCCAACGCCATCGGCTCGCGCGTCGACCAGCTGTCGATGCAGGTGGCGGCGCTCGACAAAAAAGTCCGGCTGGCACCGCCCGCCGCGATGGCCGCCGCGGCCCCCATCCCCCTCACGCCCCCGACCGACTGCGTGCCGTCCGACGACCGCGACTGGTGGGCGCGCCAGGGAGAGCATCTCGAGACGACGTTGCGCCGCTGGGCGGCCAAGGCCTGCTGGAGCCTCGTGTGGAAGATCCACGGATTCTACGAATGGGAGGTCGACGCGCGGTTCGCCGACGAGGATATGCGCGATGCCGTTCGTGCGGCTTTGCGCGCCTTCCAGCGGGCGCCGGTTCGCCCGGTCGGGGAGGCGTTCCCGGACAACCGCACCCTCGTCATCTCTCCCGCAACCGACGACACCGGTGGCTGACATGCCTTTTCACGCTGCCCGCCTCGGCGGGTGTCTCCTCGCTGCGGCCGCCGCGCTCGGCGGATGCACGGCGCTGGACGCAAAGCGCGCCGCCACCGTCCAAGCCCAGGACGCGGCGGCTCTGACCGCGGTGGCCCAACGACCGGCCCGGGTGGCCGCCGCGGACCCCCTGCGCGAAAGCCGGGGCGCCTATGGCGGGAGCATCTTCACCCCCTCCGTTCATGGCGATCCGTTGCCCGCGCGTCTGGAAGGCCCCACCGGCTTCGGCTTTTCCAGCCAGGTCGGGATGACGGTCCACGAGCTGGCCGCCGCCTTCACCGCGGAGACCGGCGTGCCGGTCCGTATCCGCGACGCCGACCTGCCGCCGGCTCCGGGAGCGGCCGGCACGCCATCGGGGAACCAGGGGCCGAACGCGGAAATCGCCGCCCTGATCGCCAGCTCCAACGCCAACCTGCTGCCGGGGATGGCGGGCGTTACAGCCGCACCGGCCGTCGGTCCCGGAGCGTCGTTGCGTGCCGGTCAGCCGACCATGGTCTTCGACTTCCCGGCGGGTCCCTTCTCGCGGGCTCTGAGCACGCTGGCCGGCCGCTTCGGCATGGAATGGGAATACCGGGGCGGCGCCGTCGAGCTGTTCCGCTACGTCACGCGCAGCTTCCAGATCGCGGCGCTGCCCACCACCAACACCTACACCGTGTCGAGCGGTGGCGGCGGCGGCGGCGGCGGCGGCGAGAACCGGCAGGCCGGCGGCGACACGGGCAGCAGCGCCAGCACCGGCCTCTCCCAGGAGGCGACCAGCTCGGTGCAGCTCAAGTTCTGGGATGAGCTTCGCGAGACGCTCTCCACCGTCGCCGGCACCGACTCCCGGATCGCCACTTCGCCGTCCACCGGTACGGTGACGGTGACGGCGACCCCGGGCGCCATGCGCTCAGTCTCCCGCTTCATCGCCGAAACGAACCGGCGGCTGTCGCGGACCGTCGCCATCACCGTCCAGGTGCTGTCGGTCCGCCTCGAGGACAGCGACGCCTACGGCCTCGACCTCGACCTTCTGTTCCGTCAGGCCAACCTCAATCTGCGCTTCACGGGGCCGCCGTCGGGGCTGGGGACGTCCACCGGTTCCGCCACGATCGGGATCATCGACAGCGCCGGCAGCAACTTCCGCGGCTCCTCCCTCGCCGTTCAGGCTCTCACCGGGACACATCGAGCCGTCGTCGACTCCGGCGAGTCGGTCACCACCTCGAACAACCGGCTGGCGACCAAGCGCGTGGTGCTGCGCAACGACTACGTCCGCTCGGCCGGATCGGCGGTGACTTCCGGCGGCGGAGCCGAGACGGACATCCGGACCGTCACGCGCGAAACCGGCTTCATCGCGACCTTCCTGCCGCGCATCCAGGAGGACGGCAAGATCCTGCTGCAGTACGGGATCTCGCTGAGCGATCCCAGCATCTTCGAGCCCTTCGAGACGGGCGGCGTCACCGTGCAGCTGGAGCGCGGCTCGGCGTCGGAGGCGAGCAACGAGATCGCTCTGCCGTCGGGCGCCACGCTCGTCGTCAGCTCCTTTGCGTCGAACCGCACCACCAGCGACGCCCGTGGCACCGGCAATCCCTACAACCTGCTGCTCGGCGGCGGCATTTCCGGCGGCGTCGAACGCCGTCAGGTGATCGTCCTGATCACGCCGGTGGAGCTTGCCGACGGTCTGCGCGCCGACGACGGGACCGGCAAATGGGCGTTGCCGGACATGCCCGAGGGCCTGCGCCCATGACGGCCGACGCCCTGCTGCCGGTGGTCGCCGACGCCGATGCGGCCGGGTACGGCCGGAAGGCCGATCCCGCTCCGGCCTGCGTGATCGAAATCGACGGCCGGCTGTACATCGCCGGCCTCGCCTGGCGCTCGCACCTCGACATGGCCGTGAGGCTGAAAAGCGCCGCGACGGCTGGGGCGCGGCGAGCGGGAGCCAAGCGCATGGTGCTGCGCGAGCGCGCCCGGCAGTACGGTGTCCCGACGGTTTCCCTTCCACCGGGTGCCGCGGCGCGGAGCGCCTGGAGCCTGGCGGCCGTGCTGGCCGACTCGATTCACGGCACCTGGGTCGGTGCCTGGCGCCTGCCCGATGGCCGTTTCATCGTCATCGTGGTCGGACCGTCCGGCATCCTGCCCGACGGCGATCGTGTCTTCGGCGACGAGACCGCGGCGCGCGATCATGTCGAGACTGTTACCGCCTCGACGAGCTGGCGGCACCTTTACGTGCCTGTGGAGTGGGGACTGGCCGAAGCCAAGCCGGTGCCGCTGGAGCGTCTGCTCCAGCAGGCCCGGGCGCTGAGCAAAGCGGGGCAACTCCAGTCCGTCGAATCCGGAATCGGCCGGCTGCCCGCTGCGGCCGGGCTGGCCGTGCTGCTCGCCGCCGGCGGTGCGCTCTGGTGGACGACCCGGTCCCCGGCCGTCGTTTCGCTGCCACGGTTGGCGCCCCAGTCGTCCACGCCGGCGGTGACTCTGAGCTGGACACCGGCCGCGGCGGGTTTCGGCGCCTGCCTCGATGCCTACGTCCGCGACGGCCGGCTGCGGCTCCTGCCGGGCTGGCCGGTGGGCGAGTACCGTTGCGATCCGGGCCTCGCCACGATCAGCCTGCGCATGGAAGGGCCGGTCTGGCTTCTCCGCGCCGCGGTGCCGGACGCCGCCATCGATGCCATGGCCGGAACCGCGGCCATCCAGCGCCCTTACGCCGCCCCGCCACCCTCGAGTTGGCCGGCCGGCACGCGTCTCGGCGCACGGGCGGACTACGCGGCTTACCTGCGCGACGCCCTGGAGCGGGTCGGCGGCACGGCGAGCCTCGACGGCATCGCCGCGCCACTCCCCGGCGCGGCATCCGCGCAGCCCGCTTCGACCGGACCGGCGCCCGCGTTGCGCCTGAAATGGACGGTCAGCGCCGCGGTGACGTCGTCGTACCTGCTTTCGGTTCTTCATCCGCTCCTGGCCGGCGAGATGACCAGCGCGGTCTACACCCCGTCGAGCGGGCAGTGGACCATTCAGGGGGTGCTCCATGTCGACGAGTAAAGGCAAGACCTGGCTGTGGGCCGCCATGGCCGCGGTCGCCATCGGCGTTCCGGCCGCGGGGTTTCTGGACGGGGACCTGTCGCGCCATTTCCGGACGTCCTCCGCCGCCGTGGCGGCGCCGGCGCCCGCTCCGCCGGCAGCCGCACTTTCGGTCGCTCCCGACGGAGTGACGGTTGGGGGGGCGCCCGACTTCGTCATGGGGCCGCCGACAGAGCTGCCGGACATGGCGTCGCCGCCGTCCCTGGCGCTGCGCCAGGACCAGGGCGATCCGGACCCGGAACTCTCGCGGGAGCTCGCCCGCATCGAGCGCGACCGGACCATGATCCAGCAGCTTCACCGGCTCGCCAAAGCCAAGGCGGATCTGTGCACCACCGGCTTCGGCCCACCCGACCTCTGTGTGCGGGCCTATGCCGGGCAGGCCGGGCAGGCCGGGGGCGGCCAGCAGGCCGCCGCGGCCCAGACCGATGGCCCACCTGCCGGGGTGATCCGCATCGCCGTCGTCGAAGGCAAGGCCCGCGCGACCCTGGTGGTCGGCGGAGGACGCACGATCACGGTGGACGGCGCGTCGCTGTCCCGCACCCCGTCCATTCTGCCCGACGGATCTCGTGTGGTCGCCATCGATGCGGCCGGCCGCAAGGTCGAGGTCCTCGACCCCGCCGGCCGCCGCGTCCAGCTTCCGTGGGTGCGCTGATGACGTTCAGGGATCTTGGTCATCGCCTTTTCCGCTTTCCGGTCCGCGGCTCCCGCTCGCCTGCGGTGGATGGCGCCGACGGAATTGTCCGGCTCCACGAAGGGCCGATCGCATCGCCCGCTGCCGCCACCGTGGCCGGAACCCGGCATGGCGACGAGCGGGGCCCGCGGCTTCTGACCATCCCCGGCGGCGGCCTCGACGTCCCCGACGACGTCCGCCAAGCCTGCGCCCTGTACTCCGACGGCACCTTCCTGGTGCACCGTCCGCACCTGCACTCGGCGCGCATTCTCGAAACCCAGAAGCAGGCGCACGAGCGCCTCAACGTGCCGGTCCGCCCTCCCGAAGCGGTCGACCTTCCGCGCCTGTTCCAGGCCTACGGGGAATCCGCGACTCAACGCCTGCCCGACGCGACCGGCGCCCGCCAGAGGCTTCTGCACCACATCGAGCAGGCGGCGGCGGCGGGCGCCAGCGACATCCAGATGACCTGGCGGGGTGACCGCGCCGAAGTGCGCTTCCAGGTGCACGGCTATCTGACCGACGTGATCGACGAGCTGCACGCCCGCGAGGCCGAGGCGCTGATGACCACGGCCTTTTATCTCGCCGACCATAGCGATTCCTGCGAGAAGCCGGCCGAGGCCCAGAAGTCGTCGGTGACCAACCGCCGGCTGCTTCCCGCCAACGTCCTGGCGCTGCGCATGCAGTTCGCGCCGCTCGGCGACGGGCGGCATCTCAACATCCGCCTGTGCTACGCGGTCATTCCGGGCGTCGGGCAGACCCTGACGTCACTGGGCCTCCCCGGGCATGTGCTTCGCCACCTCTACACCATGCAGCAACGGGCGAGCGGCCTGAAGACGATCTGCGCGCCGACCGAGCATGGGAAATCCACCACGCTGCATTTCTGGCTCTGCGACCTCAGCGACAGCCGGAGCAACCGGCTCACCATCGTCTCCTGCGATGACCCGCCCGAAGGGCTCGATCCCCGCATCCTTCACTTTCCCGTTCCGTCGCGGGCGCCCGACGGGCGCGATCCGCTCGACGTCGCCTTCGAAACGGCCCTGCGCGTGGCGCCCCACGCGGTGCGCCTCGGCGAGTGCCGCACGCCCTGGCAGGCGCAGAAAGCCTACGAGACCGCCAATTTCGGCAAGCTGGTGGCCACCACGCTCCATTGCGACCAGGTTCTGGAGATCCCGTCGCGCTACGTCGAACTCGGCATCCCCCGGGAGACCGCCTACGCGGCCCACCGTCACGCCGGCTGGACCGGCCAGCGGCTGATTCCCTGCCTGTGCCGAACCTGTGCGGAACGGCTGACCGACGTGGCCAAGCGCGACGAGCGCCGCGCCGCCCTGCTCGACGGCTACCGCGCGGTGGGCATTCCCGTGGAGAACATCCTGGTGCGGGGTCCGGGAGTCGTCGGCAAGGAGCCATGCCCCGAATGCTGCCACCCTGATCTGCGGGTGCCGATGCCGGGGCTCGTGCGCCGCCAGCTCGTCGCCGAATGCGTGCGGCCCACGCCCGAACTGATGGCGGTTCTGCGCGACGACATGGACGAGGCGCGCCGGCGCTGGATCGCCGGCGGCGGGACGAGCATGCGGCTCGTCGCCCACGGCCTGCTTCTCGAAGGCGTCATCGGTGCCGACGAATGCGCGGAGTTCGGCGGGTCCGCCGAGCAGATCGGCTTCGACCTGCGGGCGCGTGACGCGGTGACGGCCGGCAGCGCGAGGATCGCGGCATGAGCATGACCTATGAGGACGGAGCCTACGGGGACGCGCTGGAGGAGCTGACCCGGCTGGGCGGCCTGACGAAGGATCGTCCGTGGCTCCTCCGCTACGCCGTGTTCCGCTTCGGCGCCCAGGCCCGCGCCGATCTCTACCGCGAGGTGGCGGTCTACCTGGACCGCGAGGTCCGCCTGCCCGAGGCGCTCGCCACGCTCTACGCCATCGAGACCGGCGGCGAGGAGGATGGCGACCTGGTCAGGATCGGCGCCACGAAGCTGTCGGCGCTGGGCATCCTCATCCCGTACTGGCTGCACGCCATGCGCCAGTCGGGCCACGACTGGTACGAGGTGCTGGCCGAGATGGTGCCGAGCCGCGAGGCCCAGATGATCGGCGCCATCGGCGAGGCGGGCATGACCGGCGACGCCCTGCGCAAGCTCGCCCTGTCGATCCGGCGGCTCAACGAGGCGCGGACGAAGATCCGCAACGCGCTGCTGCCGGTCGCCTTCATGCTGCTGGTGATCGCCGGCGCCCTCTACGCGGCCAGCGTCTCGCTGCTCCCGGACCTCTTCAAGGCGTTGCCCAACATGCAGCTGCGCGGCGAAGCCGCGTCCCTGAAGGAGGCGGCCGACTTCATCCGGGACTGGGGGCTGCTCACCTGCGGCGGGGCCGTCCTGTTCATCGCCGCGGTCTGGTGGTCGCTCGACAACCTGACCGGACGCGTGCGCATCGTCCTCGACCGCATCCCGGCATTGCCATGGGCGCTGCACCGGCAATGGACGGGCGCGTCGTGGCTGGAGGCGATGGCCCTCCTGATCGGCGCCGAACGGAAGATCCCGGAGGCTCTGCAGCTGCTGCGCGTCAACGCCTCGCCCTACGTCGCCGAGCGGCTCGACGCGCTTCTGGTGCAGGACGACGCGCGCCTCGGCGCCGCTCTGGCGCGGACCGGCTTCGGCTGGCCGGACGACCGGACGATCCGCGCCATGCGCGTCTACATGAGCGGCAACCGGCCCCAGGACGGCCTGGCGGCCCTGGCGGCCGACCAGCAGCAGGAATTGTCCGACCGCATGCTGGCTGCGGCCAGCATCGCGACCTACGCCGGCGCGGGCCTCATCGGCTGCCTGGTCGGCTGGCTGCTGTGGGCGAGCTGGGACCTCTACAAGGCCGCGGTTCCGGGCCTCGGCCCCCTGTAGCCGCGGCCGCACCGTCACGAGTCACGTCAAACAAGAAGGCAGAGTGTCATGAAAGACCTGTTAGCGTTCATCATCGTGGTCATCCTCTCGGTGGCGGGCGCCTTCTTCGGCCCGAAGATCTACGCGTCGCTGGCGGCCGGGTCGCGGGCCAACACCATGATCGAGCAGCTCACCACCGGCCGCAGCACGCTCGTGGCACGCTTCGCCAACATGGGCATCGCGCGCTTCGGAACCGGCGCCTACACCGCCGCCAACGTCATCGCCTGGCGCGTCCTGCCGGACGAGGCCATGGACGCCTCCTCGAGCGCGCTCGGCAACCCGTTCGGCGGGACCTACGCGATTTCCGGAGCGGGCCGCAACTTCCACTGGGACGCCGACACCATCCCGCAGGACGGCTGCATCGCGACGCTGACCGGCTTTCCTCCCGGTTCGGGCTACACCGGTGCCGGCGTTGCCACCTCCGTGTCCGGCCTCGGCGCCGCGACGGTCAACGCCTTCCCGATCAGCCCGAACACGGCGGCCAACGTCTGCTCCAGCGGCAACAACGCCATCCGCTTCGTGGGCGGCTGATGGATCTCGCTCTGCCCGGACTGGCCCATCTGCATGTCCTGGTCGACGACGCCGGGGCGATCCGCAGCGCGCACGCCACCATGAGCGGCGGCGCCTGCGCGCCGGTCGAGGACGGTGGGGCTCCGCTCGACGCGCTCGTGCGCGAGGCGATGCGGGTCTGCCCCGGCCCGGGCGGCGGACGGGTCGCCGACGACCGCGTCGGTCTCTGGCGCGTCGAGCGGTACGACACGGCGCAGGGGGCGGCCCTCGTCCTGGTCCGCACGCCAGCCGTCACCGACCGCCTCGAGGAGCTCGGGCTCCCCGAGGCCGTCTGCCGGCTGCTGGAGGAGCTGGGCGGCCCCGCGCGGCGCGGCCTCGTGCTCGTGCTCGGCGACATGAACGCCGGCAAGAGCACCCTGGCCGCGACCCTCCTCAAACGGTGGCTGGTCCGCCACGGAGGCATCGCCTTCGCCTGGGCCGATCCGCCCGAGCATGACCTGGACGGACCGGTCGGCACCGGATGCTGCATCTCGGTGAACATCGCCGCCGAACAGTACGGGGACGCTGTCGTCGCCGCCCGCCGCAGCCGCGCGCGCTACTTCTATTTCGGCGAGCCCCGTCTCGATCCGGCCATACTCGCGGTGGTCCAGGCGTCGCTGTCCGGCCCGGTGTGCCTGTCGACGGCTCATGGCGCGGGACTCATCCCCGGGCTGATCGCCTTTTCCGCGGCGGCCGCGCGCGTGGACTCCCGCGCCTACGAGCAGCTCGCCTCGGGGCTGGCCGCCGCCTTCCACGTCCGGGTCGAGAGCGGCGTCCAGCGCAGCCGCCTCGTCGTCACGGAGCATCTGGTGCTCGGGCAGGGGCACGGCGACACCGGCCGCAGCCATATCCGGGCGGGCAACCTGGGCCAGCTCGGCAATCTGGTGCGACCGTTGAGGGCCGCCTGATGAACTGGGCCATCGTATTCGCGGTTACGACGGCGACCCTCGTCGCCCTCAAGGTCGCCACCGATCCGCGGCCGTCCGACCGGATCGCCGACCGCGGACGCGCCGCGGCGGTCGCCGAGACCGCCCTGAGCGCCCACCGCGCCGCCGAGCGCTGGGTGACGGCGAATCCCTCGGCGACCGGCGCCGTGCCCCTGAGCCCGACGAACGGGAGACGCTTCGACGGGGTCGCCTCCTGCGTGGCGGCGATGCGCGTGGCGACCTGGGCGACCGAAACGGCGGGGGCTCCGGCCGCCGAGGTCGGCCGGGCGATGAGGGCGCGGCTTCAGGGTTGGCCAGCGGCCGGCGTCGCCGGCTCCGGCCGGGTGCTGGCCGGGAGCGAGAGCCGCGCGACCCTTCCCTGTGCCGTGCCCGACGGCGCGCCCGTCGTCGTCACCCCCGTCATCACCCTTGCGTCCCCCTGACGGCATGGAGGCGTTGGAATGAAAGACCTGTTCGCCTTTGTCGTCGTCACTCTGCTGAGCATCGCAGCCTTCATCGGGGCCGCGCCGGCCTTGCGCCGGGCCGTCGACCAGCCGTTCGAGAACTCCGCCGCGTCCATGGCGTCGCTGGTGACCGACTCCGCCGTCGAATACATCCGGACCTACTACGGGGCGGTGCTGTCGGCCACCGCCGGCGGGACCATCGCCCAGATCACGCCGGCGATGCTCCAGGCCACCGGGAAGCTCGATCCGGCCTTCACCGACGGAAACTACTTCGGTCAGACCCACCGCGTGCTCGTTCGCCGGCTCTCGGGGAATCAGCTTCAGGCCGCGGTGGCGACCTGTGGCGCGGCCATGCCCGAGGACGTCCTGTTCCGTCTGGCGCCGCTGGCCGGCAAGCACGCCGGGCTGGTGTCGAGCACGGACCCGGCGACGATCCGCGGCGCCGTCGCCGGCTGGACGGTGCCGGCATCGGCCTTCGGCGGCGTGGTCGGATGCGCCATCGCGCCCGGCTCCCTGGTCAGCGTCGTCTTCTTCGACGATGGGGCCGTCCTGTCGCCCTACATGTCGCGCCTTCCCATGCCCGAGTTCGGCACCGAGCCGAACACCATGCGGACGAACCAATACATGGGCGGCAACACCATCGAGGACGTCATGGACATCCGGCTGTCCAACGGCCAGTGGCTGTCGACCGCGCTCTCCGAGATCGATCTCGTCCAGGATGGCGCGGTCCTGCCAAAGCCGTCCTGCGTCCATGGGGTTCCGAGAATTTGGATGGCCAGCGGCGTCTTTTCCGGCAACGGGACCGGCCATCCTCTGGTCGGCGTGCAGCCTTGGGCTGAGGACAACCCGGCCGACAGCTCGACCTGGATCGTCCATGTGCCGATCTGGACCACCAACGCAGCCGGCACCGGCACGGAGTCGGCCGGCAGCGGACCGCACGGCCTCGCCATGGTCGTGCGCAAATGCCAGCAGACCTGACCGTTCCACCGAGAAAGGAAGACAATGATGAGACGATCGACCGCCGCTCTTCTCGCCGCCGCGCTCATCGGGTCCGTATCGAGTGCCCCTGCCCTGGCGGGGCCGGACAGCACGTCCATCCGCCCGCCCCCCGTCGGCTCGGCGCCGCTGCGCGCCTCCAGCGCGGCACGGGCGGACACGTCCGACGTCTCCGCCCGTGCTCTGCTGCTGGACAGCAACGCGACGATCGACGGATCGCGCATCACCGGCGTGGTTCAGAACGCCAGGACATCCTTGGAAGCGAATCAGGCAAACAGCCTGTCCGCCGGAGTAACCATCGATGGGAGTCAGGTGACGGGAACGGTGGCGAACGCGGCCAACGCGGCTAACGCTACGACCGCCACCCAAGCCTATAACATCTATGATACCCGTACCGGCACCTGGCAGTGGGTTAATAATGTTACGGTTGCAGGCGCCGTAAACGCATCACAACTTGAGGGACATGATCTGAACTGGGTCCGGTACAACGGATTGTATGCATCCGAGTCCGGGTATGCGGGTTCGTCGGGTCAGACGAATAAAGTCTGGGATACAGCGACCCAATCTTATAAATGGGTAAGTGAATCCGTTGCTGGAAATGGCGTTGCTGTTGGCTGCACTGCGGTTTCCGGTTCCATAGGCACCTTTACAAAATCCATAAGGTTGCAGAACGGTACGGTAATCGGGCATTTCATCGACCAAAATGGTGGCGGTTGCTGAGGTCATATATTAATCATCTGAAGAACCGCGGCCTGTTGCGGGCTATCCCAACAAGCCGCGGTTAGGCCGACGAAGGTGGCGTGTTCGGTGCCGAAGCGTATGGGTTTGTTGGCAGATCGATAATGGTCCAGTTCGCTTTTTTCATGGCGCTTCGGGTGGAAGCTGGTAGATTAGATTTCAGCAACATAATTTGAATCATTGAATTCTTGTCAATTCCAAGCTTAGACAAAATTTCTCGAAAAAAAATTCGACCTCGCAATATGTAATATTGGAAGTCTCCCACCCTGAAGCCATTGACGCGCGGATCATAAATGTCAGTATATGTTTTGTATGCAAGTAGCGGCAAATTCAATGCAATAGAAGCTTTTTCCATTTCTCTCACAGAAACAGAATATACATAATTCTTATCCTTTTCTTCGTACATAGCAGAGTCTGGATGAATTCGGCGTCCTCTGATGAGAGATCTGAGGCTAATGAGCAACATCCTCAGTGGGGAGCGGACTCGGTCATGCGGCTCCACCAGGATCACGCCCTTTCTGGCGACGCGGAGCATTTCGAACAAGGCAATAGGGGGGCGTGGAAAATGGTGAAACGCTTCTTTGATAAAGACGAAATCAAAGGAATTGTCCGGGAAGCTTAAATCTTCACCGTTTTCTATTCGGTAGTCCGCGATATAGCCGCTGTCTTTGGCTGCCTTTAAGAGATCTTCACAAATATCAGTCGGCAACACACTTCGAATGCCGCGTTTCTGTAAGCGCTGCGCGTCAAGACCGAAGCGACCGTCGCCGACGGTGAGCCACGCCCCCCCCATCTCTCCAAGGTAGTTGACAGCTTCGTAGGCTCGAGCATGCCGCCAAGTGTCGATAGCGAACTCATCGAACCAGATCCGCGAGGCTCCTTGGATCTGCGCATCTGCTGCTTCTTCAGCCCAAGAGCTTGAATGACGACGGTAGGAGTCTTCAACGGACATTGCGAACCTTCATTTTGAAAACAGTGGAGACGTAAGGGTGTTGGAGCCTGTTGTATCGCTATTTTGCTGTGGAGAGGTGATGCCACAGCTAAGGCCCTGAACCAATTCGTCGGCAATCCATCCAACCCAGGAACCCACGCTATCGACGTCCGTCGCTTTCGATCGACGTGGCGCACCACACTCCTGTGCGCGCGCCCACCAGGCGCGCCTAACGGCGAGGCTTTGACCGCGGAGCCAAGTCGCCACGCGATCCATGACGACCAATGGAGGTTCCCCGGTGATCCCGGCAGCGAACTCTTCGACGTCATTTTTCTCCAGTTTCGGCGATTCCGGCGATGTCCAGGTGAAGTGCACCGTCCGAACCGCGCGACCCTCCCTCTCAAGCATGGTGGCAACGACAAGTGTGCCGGTCGCGTTGATGGCGGCTACTGCCGGGTCCAGGCACCGGACGCGGAAATCCTTGGAATTCGCGTACCGGTCGGGAATGCCCAGCCGTGCCTTCAGTTCATCGAGTGAAGGACTCCAGGCCCCGCTGCTGCGCCGGTCAAGCAGAAGCTCCAACAACGTCCTGGCGTGTCCGGTCAGGTTGCGGGCGGCTTCGCTGTCCAGACGCAGCAGTGTCGTCCCGCTCAGCAGGCCTTCCACAGCCGACGGCGAAAGCAGGATTTTGCAGATCGGCCCGTTCCGCCGATTCCTGTTCCGGCCTCGGGCCGGTTCGTTTTCAGGGGCTTCCACATGCCATTCGGCCAGCAGGGCTGTGCCACAGCGGCCGAGGCGGTTGCGTCCTGGCACTCCGTTGAGTCGAGCGTCGGACAGGCGATCCAGCAATGACGCGGCGGCCTCAGTCAATGCTGAATCGGAAAGGGTCGCGGCAGGGCCGAGCAGCTGGTGGGCGGTCAATTCAATGGCCACCCATTGCCGGTCCAGCGGGCCAGGATTCTGCTTTGTGCTCGTCGCCTTCACCGCCTCGGCGATTAAGAACAGAGCCCGTCTGCACTCTGCCGTCATCTGAGGGGCGCGCACTTTTGTGAAGATCGCCATAGCCGTCTCGTACGCGGCGGTGAAAGGGATTGTGGATAGGGACAAACGCCCTCTGTTTATGTCCCAATTGATGGCGCCTGCCAAGCCGGCAGTTGCGGAGCTTGGTGTGGGGCGCGCATTTTTGAAGAGCGTGGAGCTTTCTGCGACTTTCAAGCGTGGATATGCTCTGCAGGCAATGCGACGACCGCATCGCTTTCAGGCGTGGATGAGGCCGGATGCCCACACAGTCAAAATTTCTTGAAGGGGGCGGTCCTGGACTGGATGGAACAACGCCTCACATTAATATGCTGGGTAATGCAAATTCGGAAGGCGGAGCATATCCCCTTTCTGCTGGCATTACCGATGGAGGCGAAGACGCCATAATCGCGGCCATGGCGACCACGGCGATCCGATCAAGCAATCCAGACCGGCCTTATCTTGAGGTGGGGCAAAGGATTGAGGCAGTAAGGCTGTATGCTGGATTGACGGTTATCGAGATGGCCGCCCTCATGAAGATCGGCCAGTCAAGATACACGGTTCTCCAATATGGCCGGGCGCTTCCCGATGCCGAGAAATTGGAGCCACTGTGCCTGCGGTACGGCGTCACGCTGGACTGGCTGTACCGTGGCGACATGAGGCTTTTGCCCTACGCTCTGGTTGAAGAGCTGGAGCGGCATCGGCTTTCGCTGAACGAACACGGGCATCCACACAAGCGCCCCCCGGGACGTCCGGCGGGGACTGGGACGAAGTCCAAGCGCGCCAACAAACAGGCCTGATCGGCGTCACCCCGTCCATCATCTTCGCTTGAGTCGTCGGTGCCTGCCTGGGGTCGGCGCGGCGCGCATCTGCGCTCGCATAAATATGCTAGAAAATGCAATTATGCGCTGTTTTCCGCTTTCAAAATAGCATTAATTGAGCAATTAATGACGACGGCGCCGCACCCGCAGACGCCTGATGGGTGCTGGTGAAGGGAATGCAGGAGCTTTCTTGTGGTGTCGCATCAAGACTTCGAGAGGGTGTCTCGCCAGGTGCGGCTGACTCGAGGGAGAACCACAATATCGCTCGAACGCATATATTGGCAGGAGCTTGACGACATAGCGCATATGTCGGGATGGCCGATGAGACGATTGCTAATTGCCATCGAGCGGGAGTGCCGACTTGCCCTCAATAACGAGATCGAGAAAGGGAGATTTAACTTCTCTTCTGCGCTTAGGGTCTGGGTTTTGGATCGCCGAAGAAGGTGAGCAGATATGAAGAGGAAAATACTATGCATTATCTACAAGGAAACGTTCAATTGACCAAGCCAGCCGAGCCTGCTTTATCGTCTGTGGAACCATATTTTCAGATATCCATGAAGGATATTGCGGATCGCGAAGGCGTTCCCCTCCGCGATTTGGTGGGCTGCATCGAGCGACGATGTCTTAGCCGGTCAGCGAGGGGCAAGGGGGTCCGAAAGAACGCAATGGCCTCGGCGATCCGCGCCTTTGTCGTCACCTACTTTCGACAGGCAGCGCAGGAGTTCCCAGCGCTGGTCAGTGATGAAGGGCAGGGGCACGACCTGCAGGGGCACGATCTCGTTGACCATGCCCTGAATGACGTCTTTCCCCGCGACCTCGCAGCTCCCGGCGCCGGTCCTACGTGATTCGATGCGGATGACGGGTGCTCGAAGGTGACGAATGCCATTCCCTATGCTGATCCGTCAGGTGGATGAAAGAGACGGCGCAGCATGAAACGGGAAGCGAAGGAGTGGGCACCATGCCGATGAACGCATCCCCGAACGCCTTCCAGGTCCCTTACGAGCACGCTCCGGGCCCTGGTGCGAGTCATCCACCGGACGCCAATCCCGTGGTGGCCGAAATCCTCAGCTTCCTTCTTCAAATGGGCCGGGCCATGCCTGCCGAGATCCAGGCGGTGGCCGATGAACTCGGCGTGGGGCGGGCGCCGGACGTCGGCGACGGTGCGCTTCTTCAAGGGATCATAGAATCAGCCCAGGCCTTCTCCGCGACGTTGCGCGCGACGCCTTCGGCCGGCGTCTGGATGACCCGCGCGCAGATGCTCCAGTCCGTCCGCTCGCTGTTCGCCGCATTGCGCGCAGCTCCGCGTCCAGACATCGAGACGGCGCGCGTCCACTTCGGATCAGCACCGGAGGAAGCGTTCACGGACGCGGAGCATACCGTCGCACAGGCGGCGCATACCGCGGCGGTGACCATCTGTCTTGGCGCCCTGATCCGACTTGCCGCACTTCATGGCGAGCCCGCGCCGCGGCCGGATGCCTGATTTCCCTGCCGCAGGGGCGCGCCACAGAAGATAAGCCACGAATGAGAAGCGAGGCGTACCATGGACGATCTACCGGCACGGGCCTCGACGCCGAGGATCAGGGTGCTGTCCGCCGCCGACAAGGCGCTGCTGCTGGACTATTTACGGAGCGTCGCTCGAGACGAGCGCCCCTGTCCCGGTGTGGCGACGCTTGCGGACGTCATCGGTTGCGGCGAAACCCCGGTCGTGCGTTTCCTGCAAAGCCTCGAAGACGACGGCACCATTAAGGTCGAACGCCGAACAGGCGGGAGGCGCCGCCTGCGCATCGACGCTTGCTGGACCGCATGGAGTGGCGGGCGGTCGCGTCGTGCCGCGTCCGTCAAGGCACCGGTGTCCGATGGCATCGTCGATCAGGCGCGCCGCCACCTGATGAGCCGCGATCACACCGTCGTCGGCGCCGGGCCCGGGCTGTTCAAGATCAACGGCCGTGTCCGTTCGCTGCTGGAAATGCTGGAGATGGCCAACCGCTCGCTCATGAGTCTTGGGCGGTCACCTCTCGACGGCACAGCTCCTTGCGGCACCGGTGTCCATCCATCACCCGTCCGGCCGCCGATGGTAGAGCGATGATCGCTTCGGTACCGGATGCGCTCGAAAAGCAATTCGGCCTGCCATGCTACCGGCGGACCTGCGTCACGGTGGATTGGCCTCCTCCGCCGGGTGAGCGTTGTCCGAAGTGCGGCATGCTCGTGGCTCATCTTCCCGGTATCGCGCGCCCCTGCGAATTGACCGCGGAGGAATGGTGGGCGTCGGGCCGAGCCCGACGGAGCGCCGTCGACGAGGATCGCCGGCTCGAAAGTCCCGCTTAACGGGCTGCACCGGACGTAGTCCCGTCGGCCCGTGCTGCGGGAATGGCCGCGTCCCCGACCATCGCCTTTATGCCTTTGTCATCGGTTCGGTCCCGGCTTGCCGAACCTCAAACAAACTGACGATGCCGTTTCAGCCTTTTATCCGGATGCGATGCTCCAAAGCGCTGCTGCGGATACTCTTGTCAGAAATGCTGTTGATGAGCTCAGTCCGGCGTTCGGCAATTCTATGTGCCCCATCAACGATCGGCTCCAGCGCTTTGCGCAGCTCTCGTGCCCGTTTTGCCGAATCCGGATCGGAGGTGGGCGGTACGTATCCGGCTGCTCCTCCCGAGTATTTCATTGTCCACCTTCCAGTTCCGCTCGCCGTGCGGCCACGACGTTGGCTGCTGTTGTAATCAATTCTGCCGCAGCTACCATGAATGCCTCGTCGACAACAGCGATGGCATACTTTTTATCACCATCGCCATCGATCGCGAGCACCATGTCTGGACAATGCTCCACATCCACCTGCTTCGTAAAGATAGGAATGGCAACCCGCCATGTCACGTGCGACCAAACCCTGGCGCGACGATGCGCATTGGCGGTGCCCTGAAGATCGTATGATGGCGTGAATGGCTTAGCGTCGAAGATGGCCTGCCGTTCTTTGAAAGCTGCGCCGGCCAGCGACCCCTCCATGGGCAGTATCAAATCTTCCTCGCTCCCATCGCGCAAATCTGTGCCGTAAGCTAGGCGCGCCAGACGGGAACTGGGCCCGGCGGGCACAATGAGCATTACCCGCACTTGATCCGGTACACCTTCGCCGCCAGCCTCCACGCTGAGCCGCTGAATGCCATTCAAAACCCGATCGCGGACTGTCTCGCAAGCACTCTCGAACAACTCCCGCGTATCGAACAACTCAAGAGCCACGGAGGCCTCAGCATAGGCTGCACCATCCCGCACCACGCCTTTGGCGGCATCCATGGAAACATCGAAATCAAGAACGTTGACGTCCGTCGTCAGCCGGAACGTGTGGAGGCGGTCCATGCCGCGTGTGTTAAGCGCCGACCCACCGAACACAGCCGTCCGCACCAGCGCTGCCAGCCATTCCGAAGTCTTAGACGGGCGCACGGCATTGGTTGGAGTGTCAGCGATTTCGAGCGCGATGGTAACGGCACCCGGGTCGATCACACGTTCCTCGTCAAAGACCCAAGCCGGCAGATTGCTTACCAAACCGCCGTCGTAATGTGGTGCGTCCGCTGGGATGGAGCCTTCGACCGTTACCGGTACGAAGACGCCGGGAATGCAAGCTGAAGCGGCGACGGCCTCGGCGACAGACACATTAGGCGTCAAGCCAGTCCCATAGACGACCATTCTGCGGGTTGCCAAGTTGGCTGAAATTACCTTCAGCGAGCATCCCCCTCTCTCTTGCAGATCAAAAAAGGTAATGCGTCGCCCAGGAGGAAGGCCGAGTTTGAGGCGAAGGGCAAGATCATACGCGCGAATGAAGTGATCCAGCGTAGCAAGCCCACGATGCGCCTTGATGACCAACAACCATACAATGGCGCCGACTACAACGATCTCTCCTGTCGCCACCATTGCTTTAGCAAGCAAGCCTATGTGATCAAGGAGCCAGAACACCCCCAGATTAATGATCAGGGTGACAGCGGCCAAAAACAGCCAAGCTTTGCGGCTCCGAATAACCGTTGACCACTTGCGGCATCGATTGATCGCACTCCACCCGTCCCGTCCTAGCAAATCCGTCGCATCGTCGAAGCAGAGCGTCGTGACAATGGACTGCCCGGTGTCCGGATTGAACAATTCATCCGCTCTATAGCCGGCTGCAACCAGCCCGGCTACTAGGGCGCCCGCCGATGTTCCTGCACTGCCACAGATTTCAATGCCACGAGCTTCCATCGCCTTTAAAGCGCCAACGTGAACTAGCCCCTTGGCTCCACCTCCTTCGAAAGCCACGAAAGCGCGAACTGCTTTGGGAGGAAGGCGCGATAAACGATCACTAGACATGAATTTTTTGCCACATCAGCTGTATAGAGGTTCGTCTTTGTGTATAATAAGTTATCTATCAGTCAACGTCGTAACACAAAAATTGATTTTATCGTTCGCGAGCGAATGTACGGGCCGAGCCCGGCGGAGCGCCGTCGACGAGGATCGCCGGCTCGAAAGCCCCGCTTAACGGGCCGCACCGGGCGTGATCCCGTCGGCCCGTGCTGCGGGAATGGCCGCGTCCCCGAACAGCTGCCGGCGTCGCCGTTCCAGCAGATCCTGATAGGCTTCCTTGATCCCCGGAGTGGCGCTGTTGTAGCGGCCGAGGGCGTCGTGCCGGTCTCCTTTGGCCGCCCGCCGTTTCTCGACGAGCAGCCAGCCGGCGACATGCGCGTTCAGGCACCCGTCGTTCGTCACCCGGCGCATGGCCTCCTCCGGTGTCGTGCCGAAGAGCTTGGCGAGGGCTGGGCCGTTCCCGGTGTTGATCTGAAACGGTCCACAGTCCCACGACGTGATCTTCCCGGTCTTCCGGTCCTTGTTGGGAACGCACTCGCCGACGCGGCCGCGCTCGGCACCAAAGAGCGTGTAGAGGTCCTGCTCCACCAGGGAAGGGGGATCGCCGAGCAGCGGCGCGTAGGTGAATGCAACGGCGGCAATGCAGGCGGCGGTCAAGGGCACCATGACACGTCGGGGTCCGGGATAGTGAGGTGGCTTCGTCGACCATGCCCGTCATTGCGGCCGCCAATCGAGCCCCAGCGGTCGGCTCGGATGCTTGCCCGGGCGTCGCTCGGCAAAAATGCCCGGTTCCGAACACTGGGCGCCCGGCAAACGACGCTGGGCGCCCAGCGTTTCGGGTTGGGCGCCCAACCTCTTCATTCAGGCGCCCACTGGGCGCCCGCTTCGGAATGTTGGGCGCCCAATAGCAACCCACTGACCGGAAACAGTTTTTCCAATTTGGGTCCTATGCTCGGGCGCCCAGTGGGCGCCCAGCTCGAAAAATTGGGCGCCCAAAGGTAACCGCATGATCGGAAACGATTTTTCCGATCTTGGCCGGATGCTTGGGCGCCCACGTCCAAACGCTGGGCGCCCAGCTCGAAAACCTGGGCGCCCAGTTACGAAGAGGGACGGGGCGAGGGAGGGGCCGGCGGCGGAGAAACGCTCCGTCGCCGGCCCGTTCCGGGAGGTCTAGGCGCCCATTGGGCGCCCCGCGTTCCACCCTTGTGTCGGCTCTGGGCGAGGCGGGCGCCCGCGGTCGTTCCGCGACGCCGCCAGGGGTGCTTTTCGCCCGGAACGTTTCCATTCCCGTGCGTCCCAAAGCCCTGAAAATGGAGCTGCCGCACTGCCTGGGCCGGGCCGCCGGCTGCCTCGGGCGTTCGGCCACTTCCGCTATCGTGGGCTGTGCGGCATCGCCTTGCTCTCCGGTCCGCCGTCCCGGTGCCCGGCTTTTCCGGCCGCCCGGCACGCCACCGGCTCCACGACACGGCTCGTTGGAAAGCCTGGTCCGTTCCTGCGGACGTCCGCCGGACGTCCGCAGGACGTCCTCAACCGTCCGCCGGGGCTCGCTCAGCGCCTTCCGCTTCCGCCGCCCGCGTCGACGGGAAACCTCCGCCGCCCCGTGTTCGCGCTCGGGTTGCCGAAGGGACGTCCCGGCGACCTGCTCTCTGTCCCCCGCGCCGACGGCGTGGCCAAGGGAAGGCGCCCGCTTCCCCCATCCATCCCCAAGGCGGGCGCCTTCCCTTGGTCGCAGAGCCTGAAAGCGCCTTCCGTGCGTGGAGGCCGGGCGCCCGGCAAACGACGCTGGGCGCCCAGCGTTTCGGGTTGGGCGCCCAAAGGTAACCGCATGATCGGAAACGCCTTTTCCGATCTTGGCCGGATGCTTGGGCGCCCACGTCCAAATGCCGGGCGCCCAAATCGAAAAATTGGGCGCCCAGCCTCCCGCTGGTGCTCGAACGCCCATGCCGACCCCGGCTACCGTACTGCCATCGGTTCTTCAGACAGCCCCAACATGGCAAAGCGATCATCACGTTCACCGGAGGCCATGGACGCGCCGCGTCCACCGCCCGACGACGGCGACAGCGGCATTCACCGCCTGAACTTCAAGGGAACGGCTCCCGCGAAGGAGATGGCGCAGCGCCTCGCCACCCTGTCGCGGGAGAACCGCGAGGCTGACGCCGCCAGTTTGCTGGACCTGCTCGCCGCCGATCAGGGGTTGGCCGTGGTCGGCGATCCGCTGAGCGTGCGCGCCGCCAATCTGGTGCGCGACGGGGCGACGAACGTCCGTTTGCTGGTCGCGGCCCTGCTGAAGGACGGGCCGGGCGACGTCGAACTTCATCCGCCAGGCGCGCTGCAGGAGCTGGAGCGCCGCCTGGGCGAGATGACGGCGGATCTCGCTGATGCCCGGCGTCAGAGCGAGGAGAAGGCGGCGGCCCTCGCCGCCGTCCGGCGCCGGGGCGAGGAGAACGCCGCCCATGCGAGCGATCTGCAGCGCCGCCTGACGGTGGCCGACCAGGCGCTCGGCGCGGCGCACGCGCGGATCACCGAGCTGGAGGGGGTTCTGGAGGCGGCGCGGCAAAGCCTGCTCCAGGCGGAACGGACGGCGGCGGAACATGCGTCCGCGCGGACGACGGCGACGCCGGTTCATGCGTCGCCGAGCGCCCGCTTTGGAAGTGCTGGGAATGTCCCGGGAATGGAGTCCGCTCCGGATGCCGCCGACCGGTCCGGCACCGATGTCCGCGCCGATCGGCCCGTATCGCCGCCGGCCTCGCCGCAGTCGAAGCTGGGCGGCAGGGTCGACCGCTTCTGTAAAGCGGTTCTGCGCGGCACCAGGAACGCCGCGATGGTCCTCATGGCCAGCACCGCGGCCATGGCCATCCTCGGCGTCGTCATGACCCAAAGCAACGGTGTCACGGCGCCGCCGAGCGAAGCCGACAGCCGGGAGGCGCCGATGCTGCTTGGGCTATCGTCCGCCGGAGGGGAGGGCGATGCCGGTCGCAGCGTGCTTCCCGGCCTCGCGGCTCCCCCGACCACAGCGCCTGCGGCGGCCATCGAGGTGGCCTCGTTGCCGCCCGCAGCGCCGGGATCACCGCCGACACCAGCGCCGGCCTTCGGAGGGCAGTCGGCACCGCCACCGGCTGCGGAAAAGGCCGCGGCCGACGCCAAGCCGGTCGACCGCTCGCCGTCGCCACCGCCGGCGTTGCCGCCGCCGGACGCCGCACCGCCTTCTCCTCCAGCGTCGCCTCCCTTCATCGCCGTGCCGGCGGCGCCGCCCCCTTCGGTCGAGCCCGAGGCCGTGCGCCGCTTCGCCGACATGCTGGACCAGGCCGGCCGGACGCTGGAGCGGCTGAGCGCGGCGGAGACGGAACTGACCAAGCGTCTGGCCGGGCTGCCCGCCGCATCCGCACCCGCGCCGGACAAGCCGAAGGACCCGCCCAAGACGGCTTCCAGCGGCCCCAAGGCGGCCCCCGTCAAGCCGCGCGCGGACGCCCGGAGGCGCGTGGCCGACATCCGGGACGACGAAACCCTGGCGCGGGCGGCGCAGCGGCACGGCGTCCGGCTGGAGCGCATCTACGACCTGAACCCGGCTCTGGAAGCCGTCCCTCCGGACGTGCCTTTGACCAAGGGGCAGGTCTGGATTCCGAACGATTTCTGAGCCGTCAGTGGCGACCGGGTGCATTTTCCGCCGCCGTCCGTACATAGGGTTGTCGTTTGCGTGCGAAGGATGGACTCTAGGGTTCGGTGACCGAAATCCGGGGTCGCGGGCGTGGGCGCCCAACCCCCATTAGGCGGTCGATGCGACAGACGTTTTGTGCAGGCAAGATTAGGTGCATGTCGTGACAACACATTACAGTCGTGCAAGCGCCCGCCCCGAAGGGCCTCCCTTGCCACGCGGCGAGCAGCGGAACGAGCTGGTGCAGTTCCGGATCTCGCCGAGCGAGCGGGCTCAGCTCAAGGACGCGGCGTGCCGGCGTGGTTTTCTGGACGGTGATGGGAAGCCCAACGTCAGCGGGTACCTCCGTGCGATCGTGAAGGCCGACTGCGCGGCGATGGACGGGCCCATGGACACGCGATCCCCGGCTTCGAACCCCGCGCCGGCACGCCCAGCGCCGCCGCCTCTGGCCCCGGCGGCAACCGAGGCGTTGCGCAGCATCCTCGCCCAGGTGACGGGCGCCTGCTCCAACCTCAACCAGCTCGTCCGGGACGTTCATCTGGAGAAACGCGGCTCGCGGCCTTCGGCGGAGGTGAGCGGGCTTCGCATCGAGGGCGTGCTGGTCGCCATCGAGCGGGACGTCCTCGGGCCATTGTCCCACCTTCTCGGACGTCGCCCTGCGAAACCCGTGACCTCGTCCATTTCCACGGATCGTCCGCCGGAACCCTCCGCCGCCGTGGCGGCGCCGGCGCCCGAGGGCGCGGTGACGAGCACCGCCGAGCGCTTCCGGCGCACCGGCGGGCCCTCGCCGAAGCCGCAGCGCGATTACGTGCGGCGTCCGCCGCACCGCTGATGAGGAGACCGAACGTGAGCCTGAACCTGCAAAGCGCGTTGCGCGCGGCCCTTCTCGAGCGGGCGGGCATCGCCGCCGGGGCGCAGCAGCGCGGCCTGCGGCCCTGCGTCGTCAAGTCGATCGGTGCCGGACGCCGCACCAGGGCCTCGGTGGCGCGGCTGGTGGACTACATCGCGCGCGCCGACCGGCTGGCCCCCGAGGACTTCGCCGCGGAGCAGAAGGCCGCCCTTGCCGATGGCGCGGTGATCCGTCCGGGCGATGCCGTCGCCGTCTTCGACGAGTGGAGCCGCCCGGTCCCGCCGCAGGAGATCGACGCCGTTCTGGCGTCCTGGCCGTCCATGGAGGGCCCCGATGATCACCGGGTCCGCGCGCGCCATCTGGTCTTCACGGTTCCCGTCGACCATCCGGCCGACGCCCCGCGCGTGGAGATCGCCGTGGCCTCGGCGATCCGCGAGACTCTGGCAGTGTGGGACAACACGGTGCTCTGGGCCTTGCACACCGATCACGCCGACCATCCGCATGTCCATGCGGTGATCGGCACCCCGCCCGACGCTCCGTTGCGCCTCGATCGCGATGGTCTGGTCCTCGACGCCTTGCGCGCGGCGCTTGCCCGCAACGCCCGGGCCAGCGGCTTCGACGTCAGCGCCGAGCGGCGCTGCGACCGCCCGGACGCGGAGCCGCCGCTGATGAAGGAGCTCGACAACCTGCAGCGCCGCGTCCCGAACTGGACCGCCGCGTGGGGGTCCGGCTACATCGAGCGGGCGCGGGCCGGTCGGGACGGTCACCCCGTCGATCCCACCGCAGCCGCCCGGTCCCGCGACGCGATGGCGGCGGAAGACCCGAAGCTGGCGGCGTGGTACGCCGCCCATCGCCCGCTGGCCTTCGGCGATCCCGGGGAATTGAGCTGGGAGGCCGCCCGGGCAAGCGCGACCGATGCGAAAGCCTTGCGCGACCGCGCCGCCCGCCGTCACGGACTCGCCGTTCTGGCCGACACCGTGGATCGGACCTTCCCCGCCGGAGACGCGGATCATCTCGTGCACGCCATCCGCGCGCGCGTGGAACGCATGGCCGCCGCGATGCCACCGGAGCGTGCCGGCACACCCTCGCAGCCACGCCGGGAACGTCGGGAAGGGCGTGTCCGCTGACCGGTGCACGCGGGTGCTCGAACGGCGAATCCCTGCGTCGCTACGCTGCCTCCATCGTCCATTCTATGAGCTGGAGGCAAGACATGGGATACGGCCGCGGTGACCGCCGGGGAGATGACCGGCGCGATGACGGGCGTGCGGGGGAGCGTTCCGGCGCCGACCGGAGCGCGCGCGGCGGAAGCGACGACCGCTCCGGTCGGTCGACCGACCGAGGGCGGGGAGACCGGAACGATCGAGGCGACCACGGCCGCAGCGCGGAGGATCGCGGCGCACGCGGTCGGAGCGACCGCGACCGGAACGAACGGAGCGATCGTGGTCGCGGCGGAGAGGATCGCGGCAGCGGGCGAGGTCGTGGAGACCGCGGCCGTGCCGACGACCGGACGCAGACCGATCCGGGGCGCAGCGAGATCGAACTGGTCGGCACCGTCGCGGGAGAGCCGACCTACAGCCAGGGCCGCAAGGTCGCGTCGCTCTGGCTGTCGGTGCACACCCAGGTCCAGTTCGAGGGCGCCGACCGGGACATCCGGGGCTACCACCCGATCAGCGTCTGGGGGGATCTCGCCACCGACCTTCGCGACGAGTTCCGCGAAGGCGACATCGTCCGGGTCCATGGCCGGATCGCTTACGAGCCGGGGGAAGGCGACCGCGACCCGCAGCGTGTCCGGGTGAAGGTCGACGCCGACTTCGGCTCGATCGGCCGGATTCCGGACGACGAGGCCAAGGGGGTCCAGGACTGCAACCGCGTTCATCTGGAAGGCGTCGTCCACGGCGATCCGCGCTTCAGCGAAGGCCGCGGCGACAAGGCGGCTTATCTGGCCTTCGATCTGGAAACCGTGGTCGAGGCGCCGGACGGCAGACAGAGCCGGGCCTGCCACGAGGTCGTGGTGTGGGACCGGGCAGCCATCGAGGCGAACGGCTTCGTCAACGACGGCGTGCGCGTCGAGATCACCGACGCGCGCCTGCAATACATGCCCACGCGGCGTGACGGCAAGGACTTCGCTCCCCGGATCATGGCCGACGATCTGGCCGGCCGCGTGGCTCCGGCCGCGTGACCCGGCCGCGTGACCCGGCCATGATGTGGACCGTGGTCGGCTTCGATCCGGGCGCCCGCACGGGGCTGGTCGACCACGTCGACGGCGGCAGCACGCTCGAGGCGGCCCGCGAGGCGCGCCGAAGAAGCGGTTTTTCCGACTTCCTCTGCGTGGCCGTCTACCGTGACCGCCTGGAGCCCTCCGCCCTGGTTCAGGACATCGATGCGTTCCTGCTCGGGACCGGGGCGCGGGCCGCGCCGAACGGTGAGGTGGCGGGCGAACACACGGTGGTGGCATACTGGCGGTACAGCGGCGACGTCCTGACGTCGGCCGCTGCGCACACCCGGGCGGCTTCGGGGCTCGCCGCGATGGGGCTGGTGCAGTTGCGCGTGGCGCCGCCGCACGAGTTGCAGGTGGTGGCCGCCTTCCCGGGACACATCGAGCCGTCGCTGACGGCAGAGGCTTTGGCGGACGACTGGTGATGGGGATGGACAGGGCGTTTGGGAGTGAACAGACCGCAGTGCCTTTTGCGTCGGCGCGCTCCTTTCGCCGGCCGGGAGCCGGCTTGGGCGTGCCGGAGCAGGTCGCGGCCCTGCGGGTGGAAAAACTCCTGGTCCGGCTGGCCGACCCTTTCCATCCGGAGCGCCGGATGAGCCGCCGCTTGCCCGCCGCGGCGTTCACCGTCGGCCTCGTCCGGGAGTGGAGCGACAGCGGCTACGACGTGAGCATCGCACCCGAGGCGCCGGACGGTCTCGTCGTGATCAGCCGCGTCACCAAGCCCGGTTTGGCCAAGCTGTCCGCGGCGGGTCTGGAGCCGGCCTGTGTGGTCCGGGGGTCCGCCCGCTACGACGCTTTCGTCCGTCTGGCCCCCAAGGGGGACCCGCTCGGCACGGCGCCACGCGTCCTGACCGCCGCCGCCAGACTCGTGACGGCCATCGCCGGCCAGGACCCGCGCGCCGTGCACTGGCAGCGCGGAGGCATGGTCGTCGGGACGCGGAGGCAGCTCTCCGGCGGGCCTCCGGTCAAGTTGTATGCCGACGACGGCGGACTCGCCCCGGCCGGCCGGATGCTTCTGGAGCGGGCCGCGGATGTCGTGGAGGGGGTCGAAGACAGCCGGAGCATGGCCTACGAAGGCGCTGTGGACCCCATCGGCGAGCTGGACGGCATCGCGGGGTACAACGGCCCGCTCGCCGAGGAGCAGGCCCGGCAGGTCTACGAGCAGCAGGCCGCCATTGCGCGCTATTACGGTCTGACCGATCCGGACGCCGTCGACCGCGTCGTCGCCGTCGCGGCGCTGAAGGCCGGAGCCGATCCGGACCGCGTGCGCGCGATCATCCGGGCCGGGTCTCCCGACCTCGTCCGGCGGCATCGGGCCGTGAAGCCGTACCTGGCCTCGCTGGTGGCCGACGCGCTCGCCTCCCCGGAGGTGCGCCGGCACATTGAGCAGCAGCTGCAGCGATACAGCAAACTGTCGTCGCTGATCGACACCAAGCTCACCTCGGTGCAGGCGTCCCTGCTGATCCAAGCGGAGCAGAAGGGGCCCTGACGGGAAAGGCGGCGGCGTCCGGCGCCGCCCGCCTGCTGTCTATTATGGCGTTCAACGATTTGCGTT
This sequence comes from Pseudomonadota bacterium, assembly GCA_023411035.1. Lineage (GTDB taxonomy): Bacteria > Pseudomonadota > Alphaproteobacteria > Azospirillales > Azospirillaceae > Azospirillum. The sequence goes on along the minus strand of JAEYPE010000102.1, from coordinate 408 downwards.
ACGTAACGCAAATCGTTGAACACATTGCTGCGACAGCCAGTCCAACACCAAAGGTGCTGCCCTACCGATCAAAACAAATCTTGATCGGTGCAGAATATTTGACTTTCATGGACATAAATCGGAAGACCAAGATCGGTGGACTACCTTCAGCCGAGTGACAGACAGCAACCTGCAAGAGGGTGTCACGGGGTAACGACGCGTCCCATCTATAGGCTCTGAACAACAGCCTGTGGTGTGTGGGATTGCTTCAAAAGCCTGTGTGTCCGCGTTGTGGTTATGTTCGGGTGGTGAAGTCCGGGCATGCCAAGGGCAATCAGCGTTGGCTGTGTCGGCGGTGCGGGTACCAGTTCACCCGAACGGACGGGCCACCCGCGGGTGCCGACACGCCGGAAACGACCAAGCGTGCAG
>JAEYPE010000055.1 GCA_023411035.1 Pseudomonadota bacterium | reverse complement strand
CGTCCGCACCGGCCGCGGGGTGTCCGGCGGCGTGATGCTCCTGCCGCAGCCGGCTCCGTTCCGCCGCCAGCAACGCGCCATCGCGCCGCGCCGTGTCGAGGGCGGCCAGCGCCTGCTCCTCACCCGTCAGCCAATCCTCGTCCCGGATCAGATGGCCGCGGGCCTCATCCACCGTTACGCCGCAACGCTCCGCCGCCGCGGCCAGAGCGTCCGCCGCGTCCGCCGCCTCGGCGGCGCAGCGGCGGGCGGAGTCGCCGCGCGTGGCGACGTTCTTCTCCGTCGCCGACAGGCGGGCCGCCGCGTCCTGCCGGGCGACCGTGGCCTGCTCCACCAGGGCTTCCGCCCGCTGGCAGGCCGCGGTCAATTCCTTCTTCACCGCGGCCACCGCCCGTCCGCCCAGCAGGGCCGTGCGCGCCGCGCGCCGCTCCTCCAACTCCGCCGCCAGCCCCTCGCACCGGCGCCGCGCCGCCTGTTCGGCCTGCCGCGCGCGCTCCAGCTCCACCGCCTTCGCCCCGGCCTGCCGTTCCAGAGTCTCCACGTCGCGCCGCGCCTGCGCCAGTTCTTCGCGCTGGCGGAGAACGTCGGCGACCCGCGCGCCGATGGCTTTCCGGAACCCGTCCGGATCGCCTTCCAGCGCTCCGGCCCACCCATCCATGCCGGCGAAGGGAACGGTCAGCTCCGCCCGCATCGCCTCCAGCGTGTCCGCGGCCTGATCGCGCCGGGCTACGGCGAGGGACTCCGCGTGGCGGGCCGCGTCGCGCTGGCGGGTCCGCGCCTCGATGGCCCGTTCCGCCTCGGCCAGCGCCGCTTCCCGCTCGCGGCACGACTGCACCGCCGCGTCGAGCCGCGCCTTGTGGTCCAGCGCTGCGGCCTCGGCCCGCCCGACTTCCACCAGTTCCGCGTCCACGCCGGCCAGCCGCCGGGCGGCGGCCTCCGCGTCCGGATCGGCGGGCAGGTCGAAAGCCGCCGCCCGGTCCGCCCAGCGCTCCGCCGCGACCGTCCGATCCGCCGCCAGGGCAGCCAGCCGCCCGTCCAGAGCCGCTGCGCGTTCCCCCGCCGCCTTTGCCGCGGCGGCCTGCCCGCCATGCTCCGTCGCCAATTCCGTCACCTCGGCGCGCAAGGCGGCGACGCGGCGTTCCTGGTCGTCGGCCAGCCGGTCGAGCGGCGTGTGCCCAGCCCCCCAAGGATGTTCCGTTGCGCCGCAGACCGGGCAGGCTTCGCCCTCCGCCAGTTGGGCGCGCAGGGACGCCACATCCTCGCTGCGGGCAAGGCGCAGGCGGTGCAGGGCAGCGTCCGCCTCTTCCAATGCCGCCCGGCGCTGGTCCAGCCGAGCCTTCGTCTCCGCGGCGCGGCTCCCGCCCTCCGCGGCGGCGGTGCGCTGTTCTGCCCGCTCCGCTTCCGCTTCCTCGGCGTCCGCCGCCAGGCGCTTAGCCCGCTCCGCCACCTGAGCCAACGCCGTCAGCCCGTCACGCCGCTCCGCCAGCGCCGTGCGGCGTCGGTGCAGGGCGTCCAGCGGCTCCACCGCCTCGGCCTTCAGCGCGGCAAGCGCCCGTTCCGCCTCATCCCGCCGCGCCGCGGTTTCTTCCCGGACGGTGGACAGGCGGGCCAACGCCGCCTCATGGGCCGCGGCCTCCTCGCCGGCGTGTCCAGCTTCGGCCCCGGCGTCCCGCACCGTCCGCGTGGCCTCGCGGTGACGCAGCAACAGCGCGTCCCAGCGTGCCCACTGGTCTGCCACCGGCACCAGCGCCGCCTGACCGGCCAGCCAGCGCTCGCGCTCCGCCGCGTCTGCGTGGGCCTGCTCCAGCGCCGTCCGGGTGGCGGCCCAGCCCTCCCGAGTCGCCCGCGCGTCCGCCTCCGCCGTTGCGGCTTCAGCGAGCGCCCCGGCCTGCTGACCGGTCAGCGTGACGACCTCCGTATCCAGCGCGGCGGCCCGCTCCAGTTCCGGTTCGGCGGACTCCATGGCGGTGCGGGCCGCCTCATAGGCGCCGCGCACCTCCCGATGGCGGGCGTCGGCCTGCACCAGCCGTTCCTGCGCCTCCGTCACCGCGGCGTGGGCGCGGGCCAGCGCTTCCTGAGCCTCCGTCGCGGCGCCGCCGCAGCGGTCCGCCTCGCGCAAACGCGCCCGCAGCGGTTGAAGTTTGCGCAGCAGCGCGGCCTCCTCCCGGCGCGCCGTTGCCTCCTGCCAGACCCGTTCGGCCTCCCGGCTGGCCGCTGCGGCCTCATCCTCCGCCGCGGCCAGCCGGGCGTCCTGCTCGTGCCAGGCGACGGCGGCGCGGGCCGACTCGAAGGCCGCTTCCTCCAGCCGGACCATCTCCGCCGCCGTGACGGCTTCGGCGTCCAGGGCGGCACGCTCCTCGTCGGACAGCACGCCGATGCCCGCGCATTGCGCCTCCAGAGCCTCCAGCGCCCGCTGCTCCTCCTTCAGCCGTTCATGCGCGGCGATGGAGATGCGGGAGTAGATCTCCGTTCCGGTCAGCAGTTCCAGCAGAGCAGACCGCTCCGTCGCCGGGGCCTTCAGGAAATTGGCGAAATCGCCCTGGGCCAGCAGAACGGCGCGGCGGAACTGCTCGAAGCTCAGCCCCAGCCGGGTGACGATCTCCTCCAGCACGCTGGTCTTGCCGTCGCCCAGCCGCTTGCCGTCCGTCAGGGCGGTCAGGCTCATGGTCTGTTTCTGAAGCTGCCCGCGCGCGTTCTGCCGCGCCCGCCGCAGCTCCCAGCGCGCGCGGTAGGCGGCGCCGTCGATCCCGACGAAGTCCACCTCCGCCCAGCCGGACCCCGCCCCGCGGCGCAGGACGCTGCGCACGTCGGTGGTGCTGATCGCGTCGGTGTCCCCGCTGGCGCCAAGGGTCACGCCGCGCCCGTCCGGCAGCCGGGGCATCCGGTCGAACAGGGCGAGGCACAGCGCGTCCAGGATCGTGCTCTTTCCGGCACCCGTCGGGCCGGTGATCGCGAACAGGCCGGCGTGGCGCAGCGGCCCGTCACCCAACTCCACCGCGAAAGTCCCGTCCAGGCTGGCCAGATTGCAGCCGCGCACCGCCAGAATCCGCATCACGCACCCTCCTGAACGGTGGCCACCAACTCGTGGAAGGCGGCGAGCAAGGCTGGCTCCGGGTCGCCCTCATGGTGGCGGCGGTAAAGCCGCAGGAACACGTCTTCCGGTGCCAACTCCGCCAGATCCGCCAGCGGCGCGGATTCGGCCAGCGCTTCGCCGCTGCCGGTCAGCCGCAGGGCCAGCTTCACCAGCCGCGCCGGACGCCCGGACAGCGCCGCCACCACCTCCTCCCGCAGGGCAGGGCGTGGGGCAGGCAGTTCCACCGACACCTCGACATAGGGCCAGTCTTCCCGCGGCAGGGCGTTGTCCAGTTCCAGCGCGGCCAGGGCCGCCAGCGCGTCCTCCGGTGCTGCGAACCGCCCGCCGCCGGGGACGCGCCGGATGGCGACGAAGCGGGGCACCCGCAGGGCCTCGACACCCGTCAGCCGCCCTTCCGCGAAGTCGGCCAGCACCACCTGATGCGGATAAGGCTCCTCGTCCACGGCCAGCGGAAGGGGGGAACCGCTGTAGCGCATCGATTCGCGCCCGCCCACCGTCTGCGCCCGGTGCAGATGCCCCAGCGCCACATAGGCCGCATCCTCCGGGAAGACGTCCACCGGCAGCGCGTGCTGGTTGCCGCCAAGAATCTTGCGCTCGCTGAGTTCGGACAAAGCGCCGTCGCGCATATAGCAATGACCGGTGAGGATCAGCGCCTCGCCGGGCTGCAAGGCGCGCCGTCCCGCCTCCGCGGCGGTTTCGTAGACGCGCCGCACCCCTTCGATCAGCGGGTCGGCGCCCGCTGCCACCTCCTCTTCGCTCAGCGGCGGCAGATCGGCGGGGCGGAGATAGGGCACCGACACGCAGCGCGCCGCCACCGCCCCATGACGGTCGGTCAGCGGAACCACCAGCCCGTCCGGCGCGAAGCCCCCATCCTTGCCCACCGGCAGAGCGCCGACCACCCGCACCCCCATTTCCGTCAGCAGGGGGGAGGGCGCCTCCAGCCGGCTGCCGCTATCGTGGTTGCCGGCGACCACCACGATGTCCAGCGCCGGGCAGCGCGCCTTGGCCCTCGCCAGAAATCGATAAAAGAGGCCGAGCGCCGGGATCGGCGGGTTTTGCCCGTCGAACACATCCCCGGCGACGACCAGCGCATCCACGGCCCGCTCTTCAAGTTGACCGAGAAGCCAGTCGAGGAATCGCGCATGTTCGTGATCGCGCGCGAAGCCGTGCAGCGTCTGCCCGAGATGCCAGTCGGCTGTGTGGAGAAGGCGCATGGGGAAAACGGGTCCATCGGAAAGGGGACTGACATTCTACGAAAGGGCGGCGCCGAACGCGCCGTGTGAAAAAATCGCCGGGGGTGGAAAAAAGCGCTTGCCACCCTGAGAGAGCACGCATATAAAGCGCCTCCCGACGCGGTGGCCGCCAACGAGGCGCCGACGGGTCGGGAAACAGAAGACATTCTGGCCCTGGCGGCCCG
>JAEYPE010000038.1 GCA_023411035.1 Pseudomonadota bacterium | reverse complement strand
GGCCCAGACCGCCGGCACCGCGCGCACCTTCGCCAAGGGCGAAGAGATCATCCAATGCCGTGGCGTGCACAAATGGTACGGCGAGTTCCACGTCCTGAAGAACATCGACCTGTCGGTCGGCAAGGGGGAGCGGATCGTGATCTGCGGCCCCTCCGGCTCCGGCAAATCGACCATGATCCGCTGCCTAAACCGGCTTGAGGAGCATCAGAAGGGTTCCATCATCGTCGATGGAATCGAGCTGACCGGCAACCTGAAGAACATCGAGCTGGTCCGCCGCGAGGTCGGCATGGTGTTCCAGCACTTCAATCTGTTCCCTCACCTGACCGTGCTGGAGAATTGCACCCTGGCCCCCATCTGGGTCCGCAAGAAGCCGAAGGCCGAAGCGGAGGAGATCGCGATGCGCTACCTGAACCGGGTACGCATCGCGGAGCAGGCCCACAAGTATCCCGGCCAGCTTTCCGGCGGCCAGCAGCAGCGCGTCGCCATCGCCCGCTCGCTGTGCATGAATCCCAAGGTGATGCTGTTCGACGAGCCGACCTCCGCCCTCGATCCCGAAATGGTGAAGGAGGTGCTGGACACCATGATCGGGCTGGCCGAAGACGGCATGACCATGCTCTGCGTGACCCACGAGATGGGCTTCGCCAAATCGGTCGCCGACCGCGTGATCTTCATGGACCGCGGCGAGATCGTCGAGCAGGCCACCCCCGCCGAATTCTTCACAAACCCCAAGTCCGAGCGGACCCGCAACTTCCTCGGCCAAATCCTCTCCCATTAAGGACAGCGTTTTATGAAGCCGGAGATCCTCCTCGTCGAACCCATGATGCCGTACATCGAGGCGGCGCTGGACGCGGGCTACACCGTCCACCGCCTCGCCGCGGCGCCCGACCGCGACCGGCTGGTGGCGGAGGTGGGGCCGCGGGTCCGCGCCATCGTCACCGGGGGCAGCACGGGGGTCAGCAACGCCGTCATGGACGCCTGCCCCAATCTGGGAATCGTCGCGATCAACGGCGTCGGCACCGACGCGGTGGACCTGAAGCACGCCGCCGCCCGCGGGGTGCGCGTCACCAACACGCCGGACGTGCTGACCGACGACGTGGCCGATCTCGCCATCGGGCTGATGATCGCCGGGTCCCGCCGCATGATGGTTGGCGACCGCTTCGTGCGCGCCGGCCGCTGGCCCGGCGGCGGCCTGCCGCTGGCCCGCAAGGTGACCGGCAAGCGGCTGGGCATCCTGGGTCTGGGCCGCATCGGGCTGGCCATCGCCCGGCGTGCCGCCGGTTTCGGCATGGACATCGCCTACACCAACCGCAAACCGCGCGGCGACGTGCCCTACCGCTTCGTCGCCTCCCCGGTCGATCTGGCGCGGGAGAGCGACATCCTGATCGTCGCCGCCTCCGCCAGGCCGGACACCCGCAACTTGGTCAACCGCGCGGTGATCGAGGCGCTCGGCCCCGAAGGGCTGCTGGTCAACGTCGCCCGCGGCGCCGTGGTGGACGAGCCGGAGCTGGTCGCCGCCCTGACCGACAGGCGTCTCGGCGGCGCCGCGCTGGACGTCTTCGCCAACGAGCCCCACGCGCCGGAGGCCCTGTTCGGCCTGGACAACGTCGTCCTCCAGCCGCACCAGGCGAGCGCCACCGTGGAAACGCGCATGGCCATGGGCGATCTGGTGCTGGCTAATCTGTCCGCCTTCTTCGCCGGGCAGCCATTGCCGACCGCGGTGGTGTAAAAGGCTGCGGATTCACCACCCACGCGGAATCCCCATGACCATCCTCGACGAGCGCGGCGGCCCGGCCCGCATCACCCTGACGGAGGTTGCGAACCACGCCGGGGTATCGCGTTCCACCGTCTCGCTCGTCCTGCGCGGCAGCCCTCTGGTCGCCGCGGAGACGCGGGACCGCGTGCAGGCCGCCATCGAGGCGCTGGGCTATGTCTACAACCGCGGCGCGGCGACGATGCGCGCCGCCCGCACCAACACGGTCGGGCTGCTGATCTGCGAGATCAACATTCCCTTCTACGCCGAACTGGCCGCCGGCGTGGACGACGTGCTGGGGGAGGAAGGGGTGGTGGCCTTCCTCGCCAACACCTCGGAGTCGGTGGAGCGGCAGGACCGCTGTCTCCAGCGCATGAGGGAACACAATGTGGACGGGGTGATCGTCTGCCCCACCGCCGGCACGCTGCCGGCCCTGCTGGAGCGGCTGCGCCAATGGCAGCTTCCCTGCGTCCAGGCGCTGCGCTTCGCCTCCGCCCGCGAAGGCGATTATGCCGGGGTGGATTACGAGTTCGGCATGGAGATGATGACCGAGCATCTGATCCGGCTGGGCCACCGGCGCATCGCCTTCGTCGGCGGCAACCTCACCCACTCCGCGGCGTCGGCGCGGCGCACCGGCTTCGGCACCGCCATGCGCCGCCACGGCCTGTCGCCGGATCTGATCATCCGCTGCCCCGCCACCCGCCGCGCCGGGCTGGATGCGGTGGAGCCGCTGCTCAACCGCCCCGACCCGCCGACCGCGATGCTTTGTTACAACGACATGGTGGCCTTCGGCGCGATGCTGGGGCTGGAGGCCCGCGGCCTCAGAGCCGGGCGGGACATCGCCGTCACCGGGTTCGACGACGTGACCGAAGCGGCGATGAGCCGCCCGGCGCTGACCACCGTCTCCACCTCCGCCCGCCAGATCGGGCAGGAAGCCGCCCGCCTTCTGCTGCGCCGCATCGCCGACCCGCAGGGCGCGCCGGAGCGCGTGATCCTGCCCGCCCGGCTGGTCATCCGCGAATCCTGCGGCGCCATGAACAGCCAAACCGACAAGCACCAATAACCTGAAAAAATAGCGAAAGCCCGAAGACGATGAACAAGTCCGTCGAAGCTCTGCTCCAGGCGCGCGAAAGCCGCAACTGGCTCTCCGCCCTGCCCACCCCGCCCGCCAGCGAGGCCGAGGCCTACGCCATCCAGGACGCCGTGGCCCGCCGTCTCGGCCCGGTCGTCGCCTGGAAGGTCGGCGCCCACGCCCCGGATGCGGAGCCGTTCCGCGGCCCCATCCACGCCGACACGCTGTTCTTCGACACCAAGCATCTTCCCGCCGCGATGTTCCAGGTCATCGGCATGGAGGCGGAGATCGCCTACAAATTCGCCAAGGATCTGCCGCCCCGCGCCGAGCCCTACAGCCGCGAAGAGGTTCTGGACGCCGTGGAGTCCGTCCACCCGGCCTTCGAGATCGTGGACACGCGCTTCGCCGGTTTCGGCTCGCAGGACCGGTTCAGCCACATGGCGGACCATCTCAACCACGGCGCCCTGATCGTCGGCCCGGCCATTGCGGACTGGCGCTCGCTGGAGCCGCTGAAGGAGCGGGTGACGTTGATCGTGGACGGTGAAAAGAAGATCGAAACCGTCGCCGGCAACACCGCGGGCGAGCCGGTGCGGCTGCTGGTGTGGATGGCCAACACCGGAACGGTCAGCCTGGGCGGCATCAAGGCCGGCGACGTGGTGACCACCGGCTCGCACATCGGCACCGTCATGGTGCCGGCGGGCAGCACCTCGGTTGCTGTCTACGGAACCATGGGGACGTACGAACTGACGGTGGGGTAAAATCCCTCTACCGCCCCGGGGGGAGGAGATCAGCCGGCGCGCGCGACCAGCGCCGCGACGCGGGCGGCGATCTCCGCCGGGGTGGCGTCGATGTCGCAGACGATGCCGAACTCCCCGGATTCCAACGGCTCCAGCGCCGCGAACTGGCTGTCGAGCAGGCTGGCCGGCATGAAATGGCCGGTGCGCCGCGCCATGCGGGCCAGGATCGTCTCCCGGCTGCCGTCCAGATGAACGAACAGGACGCGCGTCCCCCCGACGCTCAGCCGCTCGCGGTAGCGGCGCTTCAGGGCGGAGCAGGACACGACGACCGGGGCCTTCGCCTCCCGCGCCAGCACGATGTGGGCGGCGATGGTGTCCAGCCAGCCCCAGCGGTCCTCGTCCTGAAGGGGGATGCCGGCGGACATCTTCGCGATGTTCTCCGGCGGGTGAAAGCCGTCGCCCTCCAGGAACTGCCAGCCGAGCCGCCGGGCCAGTTCCCCCCCCACCGCGGTCTTGCCGCAGCCCGCCACGCCCATGACCACCACAGCGTCCACCGGGCCGGTCATGTCGGCGGCAACATCAGAAGACGGGAGAGCGCACATGCCGGCGAAACCTAGAAACGGGTGGGGAGAGGCGAGCATGTTACCGCTAACAAAGAAGACTTGTAAAGGCCGATCCGGAGCGGGATAATGGCGTCCGGAGATTCGGAAGGTCATGACCGCCACCACCCGCAAACCCCGATCCTCGCGCAGTGGACGCGCCACCATGGCCGATGTGGCCGCCGCCGCCGGGGTCAGCGCCATGACCGTGTCCCGCGCCCTGCGCCGGCCCGATTCGGTCAGCGGGGAGGTGCGCGCCCGCGTGGAGGAGGCCAGCCGCCGCCTGGGCTTCGTGCCCAGCCGCGTGGCGTCGGCGCTGGCATCGGCGCGCTCCATGACGGTGGCGGTGCTGATCCCCTCGCTGACCAACGCCGTCTTCATCGATCTGCTGGCCGGGGTGCAGGAGACGCTCAGCCCGCAAGGCTACCAGCCGCTGATCGGCATCACCGGCTACGGCCCGGAGGAGGAGGAGCGCGTGCTGCGCGCGCAGCTCGCCCACGATCCGGACGGGGTGATCCTGACCGGGCTGGACCACACGCCGGGCACCTGGGACCTGCTGCGCGGCCTGACCGTGCCGGTCGTCCACACCATGGACCTGATCGCGGAGAGCGGGCACGGCGATTGTCCTGTGCGGACGGTAGGCTTCTCGCAGTTCGACGCCGGCTACGCCATCGGCGCGCATCTGGCGGCGCGGGGGCGGCGGCGCATCGGGCTGATCGCCGGACAGCTCGACCCCCGCACGCGCCGGCGCTGCGATGGCTGGCGGCAGGCGCTGCGCGACGCCGGACGGCACGACCCGGCGCTGGAGCTGATGGTGCCGGACGCCACCTCCGTCGCGCTGGGCGCGGAATTGCTGGAACGCGCCCTGGCCGCTCACCCGGAAACCGACGCGCTGTTCCTGTGCAACGACGACCTGGCGCAGGGTGCGCTGTTCCGGTGCGCGCGGCTGGGCATTCCGGTGCCGGAGCGGCTGGCCGTCGCCGGCTTCAACGATCTGGCGGGGGCGGCCTGGACCGTTCCGCCGCTGACGACCGTCGCCACCCCCCGCCGCGCCATCGGCGTGGAGGCCGCCCGCCTGCTGATCGCGGGCATGGAAGACAGCACGCAAAGCCGGGACGAGCCGCGCAGCGTGGATCTGGGCTTCCGCCTGATGGTCCGCGAAACCACCTGAGAATCCGCAACCGATCCCCGCGCCGCGGGGCTTCGTCAAAGAGAACGTACGGGAGTTCGTCGTCATGGTGCAGGGCAACTCGACCGGGACCGGGGCTGACATCGCCGTCCTCGGCCTGGGTGTGATGGGGCGCAACCTCGCCGCCAATCTGGCCGACCACGGGGCCGTGGTGGCCGGCTACGACCTCGACGAGGGGCGGCGCGCCGCCTTCGCCGCCCAGGTCGGGAGCGCCGTCCCCTGCGCGTCGGTGGAGGAACTGCTGGGCGCGCTGAAAGCGCCGCGGGTGATCCTGATGATGGTGCCCGCCGGCGCCCCGGTGGACGAATTGACGGCGGCCCTGCTGCCCCGCCTGTCACCGGGCGACGTGCTGATCGACGGCGGCAACTCCCACTTCCGCGACACCAACCGCCGCGCCGCCCTGGCCGCCACGGCGGGCGTGCGCTTCGTCGGGTTGGGCGTGTCGGGCGGCGAGGAAGGGGCGCGCCGCGGCCCGGCCCTGATGGCCGGCGGCGATGCGGAGGCGCTGGTCCCCGTCGCCCCGCTGCTGACCGCCATCGCCGCCCGCGCGCCGGACGGGGAACCCTGCTTCGCCCGCGTCGGGCCGGAGGGGGCGGGTCATTTCGTGAAGATGATCCACAACGGCATCGAATACGCCGACATGCAGCTGATCGCCGAGGCGTATCATCTTCTGCGCCAGATCGGCGGCTGCTCCTACGAGCGGCTGGCGGAGATCTTCACGGAGTGGAACGGCGGCGAACTGGCCTCCTACCTGATGGAGATCACCGCCGACATCCTGTGCACCAGGGACGGCGAGACCGGCGCCCCGATGCTGGAAGTGATCCGCGACGCCGCCGGGCAGAAGGGCACCGGCCACTGGGCGGCGACCACCGCGCTGGAGCTGGGCATGCCCGCCCCGACCATCGCGGAGGCCGTGCACGCCCGCTGCCTGTCCGCCCTGAAGGATGAGCGCGTCCGGGCCGCCGAGGCACTGGCCATCCCCCACGCCCCGGCCACGGAGGATCTGGTCGCCGCGGTGGGCGACGCGCTGCTCTGCGGGCGGATCGCGGTCTACGCGCAGGGCTTCGCGGTGATCGCCGCGGGCAGCCGGCAATTCGGCTGGGACATGGATCTGGCGGCGGTGGCGCGCATCTGGCGTGGCGGCTGCATCATCCGCGCCCGCCTGCTGGACCGCATCCTGACCGCGCTGAACCGCGCGCCGGAACTGCCGAACCTGATGCTGGACCCCGACATCGCCGGTCTGATGACGCGCGGCGACGCCGGATTCCGCCGCGTCGTGGCCGCCGCGACGCTGGCTGCGGTGCCGGTTCCGGCCATGGCGTCGGCCCTGTCCTATTGGGACGGCTACCGCAGCGGGCGGTTGTGGGCGAACATGATCCAGGCCCAGCGCGATTACTTCGGCGCCCATGGGTATGAGCGCACGGATCGGCCGGGCATGGTCCATACGGAGTGGAAGGGGGCGTGATGCGCCGGGAGAGCGCTCACGCGCTCAACAACGGCCCCGTCCGCCGCAGCGTCTTCCCCGCCACCTTGGCGATCCGCTTGCCCGCCAGGGTGAGGCGCGTCGCGTTGCGGGCATAGAGCACCCCCGCCGATTCGCAGCGCACCGGGGTCAGATCGCCGGTCACCGGGTCCAGGATGTCGGCGATCACGGCCCCGGCCTCCACCCGGTCGCCCACCGTGTGGTGGAAGACCACCACGCCGCCCACCGGGGCGGTCAGCGGCTCGGAGGATTCCAGCGGGGTCGGGGCGCACAGCGGCTCCGGCAGGGCCGGCGGCTCGCCCGACAGGACGCCGACATGGGTCAGGAAGCCGGCGATGGCCTTGGCGTCCGCCTCGCCCTGGGCGTGCTCCACGTCGGCCTGCCCGCGCAGTTCCACGGTCACGGAATGGCAGCCGAAGGGGATCGGACGGTCGGGCCAGCGCTTGGCGAGTTCGTTCCAGGGGCGGCTGACCGCCTCGTCGAAGGGATCGCCGCCGGATGCATCGGCCAGGAAGACCGCCTGCGCGCCCAACAGACGCTGCAACGGGGCGAACGCCTCCGCCGAGGGCGTCAGGGTGTAGAGGTGCATCACCGCTTCCAGGTCGCAATGCAGGTCGAGCACCCAATCGGCCTGAAGCGCGAGGCCGAGAAGATGGTGCTTCATATGCTCCGTCTCGGTCCGCGGGGTGCGTTCGGCGAGCGCCTCGGCCAGCGCGGCGCGGATGGTCGCCTTGTTGACCTCGCCGTCCCCGGTCAGCCGGTCGGCCACGCGCTCCGCCACCGCCTCGGTCAGATAGGGGTAGTCGCGGTTGAAGTTCTTGCCGTCGCCCAGGTCGAACCGGCCGAGATGCTGATCCATCACGAACTGGCCCAGCCCCACCGGGTTGGCGACCGGGACCAGGATCACCTCGCCCGCGATCCGCCCCTCGGCCTCCAGCGCGGTCAGGATGCGGCGCAGCTTGTCGGCCACCAGCATGGCCGGGATCTCATCGGCGTGCAGCGACGCCTGGATGTAGGCGCAGGGCCGCGCGCCCGCCGTGCCGAAACGCTGGACGGTCAGGGTCCGCCGGGTGCCGGGGACGGCGGACGGAAGATCGATGATGGCGCTGTGCATGTCGGACCATTGTTTGCGGAAATGCCCGCCCCACCGTGGCGAAGAGCGGGGCGGGCTTCAAGCGCCGTATATGAAGGGCTGCCCCCTCCTTAAGGAGCGGCGCCGGTCAGCACGGCGTCGAACCGCTCCAGCGCCCAATCGACCTGTTCGCGGGTGATGACCAGCGGCGGGGCGATGCGGATGGTGTGGTCGTGGGTGTCCTTCGCCAGAACGCCGCGCGCCCGCAACGCCTCGCAATAGCGGCGCGCCCCGCCCGCCTCCGGGTGCAGTTCCACCGCCAGCATCAGGCCGCGCCCGCGCACCTCGCGGATCACGTTGCCGCGGATGTTGCCGAGTTGCTCCAGGAAATAGGCACCCTGGGTGGCGGCGTTGTCGATCATGCCCTCCTCCACCAGCACCCGCATGGCGGCGCGGGCGACGGCGCAGGCCAGCGGGTTTCCGCCGAAGGTGCTGCCGTGCTGGCCCGGCTTCAGCACGCCCAGCACCTCGGAGTTCGACAGCACCGCCGACACCGGGTAGAAGCCGCCGGACAGCGCCTTGCCGATCAGGGTGACGTCGGCCTCCACCCCTTCATGCTCCTCCGCCAGCAGCTTGCCGGTGCGGCCCAGGCCGGTCTGGATCTCGTCCAGGATCATCACGACGTTGCGCGCCGTGCACAGGTCGCGCACCCGGCGCAGATAACCGGCGGGCGGGATCACCACGCCGGCCTCGCCCTGGATCGGCTCCAGCAGGACGCCCACGGTGTTGGGGGTCATCGCCGCCTCCATCGCCGCCACGTCGCCGAAGGGCACGATGCGGAAGCCCGGCGTGAAGGGGCCGAAGCCGCCGCGCGCGTCCGGGTCGGTGCTGAAGCTGACAATGGAGATGGTGCGGCCGTGGAAGTTGTCGGAGCAGACGATGATCTCCGCCTGATTCTCCGGCACGCCGCGCACCTCGTAGCCCCACTTGCGCACCGTCTTGATGGCCGATTCCACCGCCTCCGCCCCGCTGTTCATGGGCAGGATCTTGTGGGAGCCGGTCAGCGCCGCCAGCTCCTCGTAGAACAGCGCCAACTGGTCGTTGCGGAAGGCGCGGGAGGTCAGCGTCAGCTTCGACGCCTGGCTCACCATCGCTTCCAGGATCTTCGGGTGGCAATGGCCCTGGTTGACGGCGGAATAGGCCGACAGGCAGTCCAGATAGCGGTTGCCCTCGGTGTCCCAGACATAAACGCCCTCGCCACGCGACAGCACGACGTCCAGCGGCTTGTAATTGTGGGCGCCCAGGCGGTGTTCGGTCCCGATCAGGTCGGCGGCGTGCTGAGACATGTCGTTCTCTCCGAAGTGCATTTCTTGTCGGAACGTCAGACGGCTTGCCCGCCGATCTGCGACTGGGTGACGGCGGGGTCGATGATGCGGCGCCCGAACAGGCTCGCCACCAGATCGACCAGGAGCAGCGCGCTCTTGCCCCGCTCGTCCAGGAAGGGGTTCAGCTCCACCACGTCCAGGGAGCCGACGATTCCCGCGTCGTGCAGCATCTCCATGATCAGGTGCGCCTCGCGGTAGGTCGCCCCGCCCAGCACCGCCGTGCCGACGGCGGGCGCGATGGAGGGGTCGAGGAAGTCCACGTCCAGGCTGACATGCAGATGGCCGCCGGCCTGCCTCACCCGCTCGATGATGCGGCGCATGTGGACGCCGACGCCGTTCTCGTCGATCAGCCGCATGTCCACCACGTCCACCCCGCGGGCGCGCAGCAGGCGCCGCTCGCCGGGGTCGAGGGAGCGGATGCCGAACAGATGCACATGGGCCGGGTTCACGGTGGCGCGCTGCTCCGGCGGGAACACGTCGTCGAATCCATCCTCTCCGCAGAGCAGGGCCACGGGCATGCCGTGCATGTTGCCGGACGGCGAGGTGTGGGGCGTGTTGAAGTCGCCATGCGCGTCCAGCCACAGGACGAACAGGGGCTTGCCGGCCTCCCGGCAATGGCGCGCCACCCCGGTGACGGAGCCCATGGACAGGCTGTGGTCGCCGCCCAGGAAGACCGGCACCCCGCCCGCCCGCATCATGGCGTAGGAGCGGTCGGCCAGAGCCCGCGACCAGGCGGTGATCTCCGCCAGACGGGCCGTGGCGGCGTCGCCCTCGCTCCAGGGACCGGGAGTGAGATCGCCCAGATCCCGCACCTCGTGCCCCAGATCCCGCAAGGCGCGGACCAACCCCGCCGTGCGCAGCGCCGCCGGCCCCATCAGCGCGCCGGGGTGCCCGGCCCCCGCCTCGATGGGAACGCCGACGATGTCCACGAATCGCTGGTCTTCCCGTTCCGCCCCCTGTTCCGCCGCCCGTTCTGCCGACACCTGCGACGCCATGCCGTCCGCCTCCCTGTTCGAAGCGCGCCGAAGCGCCACTCCATGACTATCGGTGTCGGGGAAGGCGGCAGAAAGACGAAAAAGTGCCAACGAACGGCGGCAATTTTGACAGAATGAGAAGCCTAATTTATCATTTTGGCATGGATGACCTGGACCACCGCCTGCTGGGGCTGCTGCGCGCCGACGCGCGCCAGCCCGTCGCCGGACTTGCCGCCGCGCTGAAGGTGTCGCGGGCGACCGTGCGCGCCCGCATCGACCGTCTGGTTGAAAGCGGAATCATCGCCGGATTCACGGTGCTGCTGCGCAAGGATCTGCGGCCCGCCATGGTCCGGGCCATCACGATGATCGAGGTGGAAGGCCGCGCCGCCGAAGCGGTCATTTCCCGCCTGCACGGCTTTCCGGAGGTGCGGACGGTCTACACCACCAACGGGCGCTGGGATGTGGTCGCTGAAATCGAAACGGAATCGCTGGAGGCGTTCGACGACACGCTGCGCCGCGTCCGGCAGATCGCCGGCATCGCCTCCACCGAGACCAGCATCCTGCTGTCCGCCCGCAAGGCGGTGCTGTAGGCGTCAGCCCCCGAAGCCGGCCAGGATCGGCTGGCCGAACAGGGCGCCCAGCGCGAAGCCGACGATCAGCCCGACCACCGCCGCGACCAGCGCGCGGCTCCCGCCGCCCTTGGATGCTTCCGCCGACGCGCCGCGCCCGCCGCCGCCCATGGAGTCGTCGGCCTCGTCCGGCGCCGCCGCGCGGCGGGCGCTGTAGGAGGCGTCGGTGTCCGCGTGCCACGCGCGGATGCGGTCCTGCGCCGGCTTCAACTGCTCGTCGGTCGGGGCGGCGCCGCGCCCGTGGATGATTTCCCAGCCCAGCGCCAGGAAGCGCGTGGTGGTCCGCCCCTCGGGGCTGAAGATCGCGGCGGGCATCCGGCGGTAGGTCGCCTTCACCACGTCCACGTCATAGGGCACCGCCGTGCGGAACAACAGATCCGGGACTTCGGAACGCAGCAGGGTCAGCGAATCGCGCCCCACCTCGTCGTTGGTGATCGACAGCATCAGGACGCCGGCCACCGTCAGGTTGGGGTTCATGCCCTTCTGGATGTGCTCCACCACCGACAGGGTGCGCTTCAGCCCGTCCAGCGCGTAGCGGCCCGGAAAGACCGGAAGCACCAGCCGGTCCGACGCGGCCAAAGCGCCCGCCGCCAGATGGCCCAGCGCCGGCGGACAGTCGATCACCACATAATCCGGCGGGTTGCGCGAGAAATGCAGCGCCTTGCGCAGTCCCCGCTGCGAGCCGCCGCGCGCGTCCAGCGCGTGTTCCAGCGAATAGAGCTTCCGCGCGCCGACGATCATCGACAGCCCGTCGAAGCTGGTCGGCGTGATCGCGTCCTCGACAAAGGTTTCCTGGCTCAGCAGGTCGTTGATGCCGACCCGCGCCTTGTCCTTCAGCAGGAAGTTGCTGGTGGCGCTGCTCTGCGGGTCGAAGTCGATCAGGACGACGCTCTTGCCCAGCGCGGCCAGCGCCAGGGCGAGGTTGACGGAGGTGGTCGTCTTCCCGACGCCGCCCTTCTGATTGTACACCGCCAGGATGGTCGGCTGCCGCGTCTCCGGCACGTCGAAGACGTCTTCGTGGCTGGTCATGTCCGTTCCGCTTCGTCGTTCTGCGGGGTCGTTCTGCGGGCCAAACGCCGCGGCGGCGGGGTTCCGCCGCCGGCAAGAGGGCGCACTATACGCATTTGGACGGGCCTGAGTCTTCCCGCAGATGCGCCGCCGTCATGAAAGGTAACAGCTTCAGCGCGCCTTGAAGGCCGCCAACTGACCGGGCAACGGCGCCATGGTCAGGCGCACCCGGACGATCTCCCATCGCCCGTCGGCGCCGGGATGGCCCCCACCGCAGGGGCGGCGGTCCAGGATGTCGAAGGACAAGGTGGACAAGCCGTCCTCCTCCGGAATCGTTCCGCCGGACCAATTGGCCTGGAACACCCGCTTGTTGACCCGCGAAATGGGCGAGGCCGAAGCGTCGGGGTTGAAGCCCTCGTTGTCGTGGTCCAGCGGCTGGAACCGTCCGGGCCGCCGCGCGGTCGGGATGCGGCGGGAGCGGATGCGCAGCGACAGGTCGAAATCCTCGTATCCCCAGCCCCAATAGGCGTTGGAATAGCCGTCGATCCGCCGGAAAACGTCGTTCGGCACCAGCAGCACGCCGCCCATGGAGCTTTCCAGGTCGGTGGTGACCGTCTGCTCCGAGCGGCCCGGCGCCACCGGGCGCCGTTCCGCACCGAAGGACAGGATGGGGGTCGGCTGCTCAACCCAGGAATAATCGGCGTCGATCGGCAGATAGTCGATGTCGTGCAGGCAGGTGTAGCCGCTCTCCGCCTCTCCCAGCAGGAACCCGGCATTCTTGATGGCGCCCCGGTTGAAGGGCAGCCCCGCCTCCTGCTCCACGATGGTGACGCGGTAGTCGATGGGGTCGGCGAGCGCTGCGAAATAGGCGCTGACCCGCGGCACGAATTCCCGCAGATGGGCCTCCCGGTCGCGGTAGGGCACGACGATGTGAAGCCGCCGGTCCGTGGTCGTCATCGCGCGTCTCCTGCTGACCCGAATTTTTGCCAGATGGCCCGATAGGCGGCCTCCAGATCGCGGGCGAAGCGCGTGGCGTCGAACAGCGGGCTGGTTCCGCGCGCCTCCGCCAGCCGCGCCCGCAGTCCCGCCAGCCGCTCCGGATCGCGGGCGAGGTCCAGGGCCAGCGCCTCGTACGCCTCCAGCGAATCCGTCACCAGTTCCGGCAGGCCCACCGTTTCGAGAAGGCTGGCCGCCACCCGCCCGGCGAAGGTCGGGCCGCGGCACGTCACCACCGGCAGCCCGGCCCACAGCGCGTCGCTGCCGGTGGTGTGGGCGTTGTAGGGCAGCGTGTCCAGGAACAGCCCGGCCAGCCGGTGCCGCGCCAGATGCTCCGGCTGGGGAAGCGGCGGGGCGAAGACCAGACGGTCCGGCGCCACGCCACGGGCCGCCGCCTCCCGCCGCAGATTGTCGGCCACCAGGGGATTCCCCGCGTAAAGCCACAGCACGCTTCCCGGCACCGCGCGCAGCAGCCGCGCCCAGACGTCGAACAGGGCGGGCGACAGCTTGTAGGGACTGTTGAAGCAGCAGAAGACGAAGCCGTCCTCCGGCAGGCCGCAGTCGGCGCGCGACGGCGTGTGCTCCGCGATGGCGCGGTGGCGGTCGTTGGGCTGGTAGCAGTGGGGAAGCCGCACCACCGCTTCGCTGTAGAAACGCTCCTCCCCCGGCGGGATCGTCACGGCATCGGCCAGGATGACGTCGATGAAGTCGGCACCCATCGTGCCGGGATAGCCCAGCCAGTTCACCTGCACCGGAGCGGGCCGCGCCGCCAGGATCGCCGTGCGGGCGAAGACCGTATAGGCTTGCAGATCCACCAGGATGTCGATGCCGTCCGCCGCGATGGTCCGCGCGGCGTCGAGGTCGGAGCGGTCGCGGACGTCCACGAACCGCTCGACCGCCGCCGTCAGGCGGCGGCGCATCGGGCTGCCGTCATCCGCCCCCATGGAATAGGCGGTGACGGCGAAGCGGCTGCGGTCGTGATGTTCCAGCGCCTCGACCACCAGATGGGCGACGGCGTGCTCGCGGAAATCCGCCGACAGATAGCCGATCCGGAGGCGTCCGTCGCAGGGCGCCGCACTGCGCGGAATCGCCGGCACCCCGTGCGCCTTCTGCCGCGCCCAGCGCTCCGCCGCGAGGCGCTGGTCGGCCAGGGTGGTCGGTCCCGACAGCAGCCCGAAGGGGGGCACGCCCTCCGCCCCGCCGCGCAACCGCTCCACCAGCCGGCGTTCCCGCTCCTCCAGGTCCCGCCAGTCGCACAGGTGCTTCTGCTGCTGCACGAGTTGCGCGAGCGCCGGCGCGTGCCCAGGGTCCAGCCGCAAGCGGCGGTGAAGGGCGGCGACGGACAGCTCAACCCGATCGGTCAGGGTCGCAACCGTCCCCAGGTCCTGCCAGCCGGCGCCGTCCCCCGGAGCCAGCGCCACCGCGCGGCGCAGCGCGTCCAGGGCCGCGCCGGGACGGAAGGCGTCCATCCGCGCCAGCCCCAGAACCCGCCACGCCGCGGCGTTCTGCTGATGACGCCCGATCAGGCCGCGCAGCATCGCCTCGGCACCACGGATGTCGCGCAAGCCGCGCAAGGCTTCCGCCAGGTTGATCTCCGCCACCGGAAAATCGGGCCGGAGTTCCAGCACCGCCCGGTATTCCGCCACCGCCTCCACCCACCGCCCGGCTTCGGCCAGCGCGTTGGCGAGGTTGTTGCGCGGGCCGGGATCGTCCGGCGCCAGCCGGACCGCCACCGCGTTCGCCCGCACCGCGTCGCCCCAGCGGCGCGCCGCGTGGGCCGCGTTGCCTAGCAGCATCCAGGCGTGCCGGTCCGCCGGGTTCAGCGCCGCCATGCGGCGGCCCGCCGCCCCCGCTTCCTCCAGCCGCCCGGCCGCCAGGGCGAGTCCGCCGAGATTGTTCAGGGAAACCGCGTGCTCCGGATTGCGGGCCAGCGCCTCGCGGTAGGCCGTGGCGGCCTCCGCGGTCCTGTCCAATCCCTCCAGGGCGACCCCCAGATTCTTCCAGGTTCCGGCATCCCCGGACCGGTGGCGCAGGGACTCGCGGTAGGCCGCCTCCGCCTCCCCGATCCGGCCCTGTTCCTGAAGCGCGACGCCCAAATTGTTCCACACCTCTCCCAGACCGGGGCAGGACGCCAGCACGGCGCGGTAATGCGGCTCCGCCTCCGCCGGGCGGCCTTGGGCGTGGTGGGACAGCGCCAGCCCGTAATGGGCGTCGGGGGAGTTGGGCGCCAGCTTCAGCGCCGCAGCATAGACCGCCCCCGCCGGCGCCCATTGCGGCAGCCCGGCCAGAAGGGCGCCGAAATCCAGATAGACCTCCGCATCCTTGCGGAGCGCCAGCGATTGCTGAAACAAGGCCACGGCCTCCGCCACGCGGCCCTGGCGGTGGGCGGCGACGGCCTGCCGGTGCAGCGCGGCGGCCCGTTCGGCGGTTCCGGTGGGTTCCATGCGCCCCTTACTCCCGCCAGCGCGTGTGCATCAGGATGCGTGGAATCTCCGCCGGACGCCGGTCGTCGCCCCATTGCGAGATGTCGGGGATCGTGGACACCCCGCGGCGGCGGGCCAGCAGGCTGAGGATGCTCTGATCGTGCCGGTGGTCGCGGAATTCCGGATAGTCGGGCTTTCCGCACTCGTTCGGCGCATCGGTGAGGATGCGCTCGTCCTGGGCGAAGCGCAGCCATTCGGACACGAAGGCGATGGTTTCCGGCGTCCGTTCGCAGACGATGAAACTCGCCAGGATCTGGGTCGCGTCGGTGTATTCGGGGCGGTCCAGCCGCATGAAGTGAAAGCAGTCGCGCTTCGTCCAGCCGCGGTTCTTGTGCTCGTCCTGCAAGGTGAACAGCAGGATGGGCAGGTCGCGCCGCTGCCGGCACAGTTCGATCACCGGGTCGGCGCGGTGCACGAAATGGGCGCCGCTGTCGCAATAGAACAGCACGTCGCCGTCCTTCAGATGGTTGCGCAGCAGCGTCCAGATAGCCCAGGGCTTCCACAGCCAGTAGCCCGCCCCGCGCGGCTGGTCGAGGATGAAGCGGTTGCGCTCCATAAAGGCGGGGTCGATGTGGCTGCGCCCCAGCATGGCCACGGAATCGAAGCCGCCGATCTCCAGCCCGGTCTGGGCGTTGCGCTTCTGCGCCGCCAGAAAGGCCCCGTCCGCATAGTTCAGAAGCACCCGCGCCATCGCCATTCCCCCTTCGGACCGCTACAGGCGGCCTTCGATCCAGTCGGCGAGACGGTAGGCGTCGAAATGGAACTCCTCCGTCCCCAGGAAGGGCGGCACGGCGCGGTGGGCGCAATAGGCGTCGTAATCATCGTCCACCGCCAGGATGTGCTCCACCGCCTCCTCGTCCGTGACGAAGCGCGACACGTCGATGAAACTGCCCGCCGCCACCTCCCGCTCCAGATCGGGATCGCCCCAATAGAGCGGCACGGCCCCGGCCTGAAAGACGTCCAGGATCTTTTCCGTCAGATAGCCGGGGTGGCTGGCGTTCTCGAAGGCGAAGGCGAAGCGGTAGCGTTCGAAGACGCGGATCTTCGCCAGCCAGCCCATCTTCACCACGCTGCCCGTGTTGTTCAGATGCCAGCCCACCGAATCGATGCGCCGCCGCCCGTCCAGCGCCGGGAAGAAGCGGTTGCGGCGTTCCCCGTTCGGGTTCTTGTAGAGGAAGGCGCAGAACTTGCGCTCCGCGAACTCCCCCCGCGTCGGGGGCGTGGGCGGCAGGACCGGGGAGCAGAAATGGGGAACCGCCCCCTCCCGCATGTGCTCGTAGGCGTGCATGACGTAGAGCGGCAGGCGGAAATGGCGCGGATCGTCGATGCGGTCGAAGGACACCGCCATGTCGAAGCGGTCCAGCGGCGGGCGCACATTCTCCCCGGTGAAGAACAGGGTGCGGCGGCTCCGCGCCTCCCGGTGCCGCCCGCCGAAGACCGACACGATGGCGAGGTCGCTGTCGTCCTCCACCACCGACAGGTCGAAACGGCTGGACAGGATCTCGATGAAGAAGTTCGTGCCCTTGTCGAACTCCGGCCAGAAATCGTGGAAGGCCAATTTCAGCCGGGGGCGCCCCCCGCGACGGCTGCGAAAGGGGCCGTGCAGCAGAAAACGGTCGAGCCGATCCGGGTCGCCGCCGGGCTTCGACAGGAAATCCGCCAGAAACGCGCTTGTCCGCTGATCGATCATCCCGTAACCCGCACCAGAACCATGCGGTGCGCACGATACGGTCGCCGTCACGGGAACGCCACCGCCTTGTGCGCGCAATGGGACGTGCCCGTGCAAAATGATTCGGGAAATAAAAAACGCCCCGCGAATGACGGAGCGTTCGGACACCACATCCCCATTACGGGGAGAAGGTGGTGCCCAGGGACGGAGTCGAACCGCCGACACGGGGATTTTCAGTCCCCTGCTCTACCAACTGAGCTACCTGGGCACCGGGGCCGCGGTGTGGACCGCGGCGCGTCGAGGCGCGCTTTGTAGGCAAATTCACCGGGCCTGTCCAGCCCTAAAATGCAAAATTTTCAGGCCCTCTCATTCCCGTTCGTCCGCCTCCTCCGCGTCCGGGCGGTCGGGGCTTTCGATGCGGTAGACACCGCCCAGCCAGCGCGACAAATCCACGTCGGCGCAGCGTTTGGAACAGAAGGGCTTCGCCTCCGGCACCGCCGGGCGGCCGCAGATCGGACAGGTCTTGTCGTTGGGTTTCCGGTTGTCGTTCATCGCTCATCCCTCCGCCGCGGCGGCGTGGCCGGAGCCCAGCAGATCGGCCAGGGCCGTGCCGCGCCGCGCGCGGGTCATCTCCACCAGGCCCAGCTTGGACAGGCCATAAACCTGCGTCTGGGCCGGATCGTCCTCCACCGCGCGGGACAGGGCATTCAGCAGCCGTTCGGCGTCGCCCCGGTTGCGCATGTTCACGAAATCCACGACGACGATCCCCCCGGCGTTGCGCAGGCGCAGTTGCCGGGCGATCTCCGCCGCCGCTTCCAGATTGACGTCCAGCGGGTTGCCGCGCTCCCCCGCGTTGACGTCCACGACCGTCATGGCCTCGGTCCGCTCGATCACCAGCGATCCGCCACCGGACAGCGGCACCCGCGTGCCCAGCAGCGTTTCGATTTCAGCGTCGAGGTCGCGCAGGTCGAACAGCCGCTGCCGCCCGTCCGACGGCGCGGCGAGAAGCCGGGAGTCGAACGGCTCCACCCGCCCCTCCAGGTCCGGCGCGCGATCGGCGCACCAGCCGGCAAGGTCGCGGGCCAGCGCCGCATCGTCCACGATGATTCGCGATGGGGTGGCCGCTCCATGCTCGATCAGCGCACGGCGCGGCGCGTCGGGGCCGGGCAGCAGCAGGGCCGGGCCGCCGCCCCGCTCCGCCGCGTCGCGGATCTGCCGCCACGCCAGATGCAGCGCGTCCGATTCCGCGGCAAGAAGCCCGTCCGACGCCGTGGCGGCACCCGCCCGGACGATCCAGCCGGCGCCGGAGGCGACGTCCTGGACGCGGCGGGCCAGTTCGGCGCGCTCCGGCCCGCTGCCCAGCCGCTTCGACACGGCCACGTCGCGCCCCAGCGGTGCATGCACCAGGAAGCGGCCCGGCAGGGTGATGTCCATGGTCAGGGACGGCCCCTTGGCGCCGGTGGCGTCGGCCTTCACCTGCACCAGCACGGTCTGGCCGGTGCGCAGCAGGTTGCCGATGCGCTCGCCCTTGGCCTTCGGGCGCCCTTTCGGCCCGCGGGCGTCCAGGGCGGAGAGGAGGCCGGATTTGCCGGTGCCGAGATCGACGAAGGCGCCGTCGAGTCCCGTCGCGATGCGCTCCACCCGGCCCAGGAACACATGGCCCAACAGGGACGGGCGTTCCGCATGGTCGATGTAGAGGGCGGTCAGCCGCCCGCCGGACAGCACGGCGGCCCGCGTCAGCGGACCGTCGCGGTCCATGAGGATTTCCGTTCCGGCGCCTGCCGATGGGCCGCTCACGGGAGCGGGAACCCCGCGCCGCGGAGCAGCGCCGCCACCTCGAACAGGGGCAGGCCGACCACGTTGCTGTAGGAACCGCCGATCCAGCGGACATGGGCCGCCGCCCGGCCCTGGATCGCGTAGCCGCCGGCCTTGCCCTTCCATTCGCCCGAGGCGAGGTAGGACCCGGTTTCCTCGTGGGATAACTGCTTGAAGGTCACGTCGGTTCGCACCAGCCGTTCCGACCGGCGCGGCGGCTCCCCCTCCCCCGCCGGGGACAGCAGCACGACCCCGCCGAACACCCGGTGCCGCCGCCCGGACAGCAGGCCGAGGCAGGCGCGGGCCTGCTTCTCCTCCTCCGCCTTGGGCAGGATGCGGCGGCCGCAGGCGACCACCGTATCGGCGGCCAGCACGAAGGCGCCGGGATGGCGCGCGGCCACGGCGGCGGCCTTCTCACCGGCCAGACGCAGCGCGTGCTGGGGCGGAAGTTCCCGCGGCAGGGGCGATTCGTCGATGTCTGCGGGGTCGACCGCGTCGGGCACCACGCCGATCTGGCGCAACAGGTCGAGCCGGCGGGGCGAGGCGGACGCCAGCACGAGCCGGGGGGTGAATTCGGTGCTCATAACGCGGGGAGGATGGCCGACGGAGGGAACCGGTTCAACGGTGGAAACCGGTTCAATCACTTGAACCGGAATGTGATCCGGCCCTTGGTCAGATCGTAGGGCGTCATCTCGACATTGACGCGGTCACCGGCCAGCACGCGGATGCGGTTCTTGCGCATCTTGCCGGAGGTGTGCGCCAGCACTTCGTGCTCGTTGTCGAGCTTCACACGGAACATCGCGTTCGGCAGCAGCTCGACGACGGTCCCGGAAAACTCGATCAGATCTTCCTTTGCCATAGCCCCTTAAGTCCGTAACAGTTTCGAGGCAATAACTGACCTCCCAGAGCCCCGTGGTCAAGGGGGATTCCACCGGGGCGTTCATCCGTACGAACGGACCGCCGGCGCGGGGGTTGGCCAATGCCTTCCAGGTAAAACGGGGACGTCCGGCGGATCAGCCGAACGAACCCTCGTTGCCGCTCTCATACTCCCCTGCGCCGTCCGCGTCCATGCCCGGCGTGCTGCCAAGCGCCGCAGATTGGAAAGAACTGAGCGGCGACGGGCCGCCGTCCAGCCGGACACGGGGTTCCGCGGCCTGCGCGATGCGCTCGAACATCTCCTTCTGGTCGGTTTCCATCCGGCGCGTCAGCCGCGCGACGGTTTCCGACGCCGTCAGGGCCCGGCCCGACGCCCGGTCGAAGAACAGGCCCCGGTTGCTCTGCGCCGCGGCGGGCAGAAGCTCAGCCGCCGCGGTTTTCGGCGACGACTCGGCGGCGCGGATCAGCTTGGCCGCGCCGCCCACGCCCAGCACATAGGCGATGCGGCTTTCCGTTTCCGACACCGGACGCTTCAGCCGATCCTCCAGCCGGCTGCGCCCTTCGGACAGGTAGCGCGCGGCCATGCCGGCGGAGAGGTCCACGTCGTGGCGCAGCGCCAGGATCTGACGGCGCACCGCCGGGTCCTTGACGGAGGGGATGCCGTTCCGGCTCTGGATCGCGCTCGCCAGTTCCCCCTGGCCGTAGGCGGAACCGTGGCGGCGGAACAGGTCCAGCCATGTGCGCTCCAGGAACTGGAACGGCCCGGCGGCGGAACTGGAGCGGTTGCGGGCCGCGGGGTCCAGCCCGCTTTCCTGGGTCGCCTGGGCGAGGATGGCGGTGAAGCTGTGCCCCGACAGGCCGGCCACCTGCTGCGCCGCCAGGACCACCTGCCCGGCGGCGGGATTGTTCGCCAGGGCGGCGCCGATGGCGGTCGGGCGGGCGGATGCCGCGGCGGCTTCGGGTTTGCGCACGGGAAAAGGCACGCTCGTCCCGTCGGCAAGCTGGATTGGCGCCTCCGGCTTCGTCCCCGGCAAGGGGGGCGCCTTCTGCCCGTTGGCCAGCCGCCCACGGGGAACAACCGTCTGAAGGTCGGCCAGCGCGTTTTGGAACGACCCGTCCGACGCGGCGCCGGGGGCCGGCAGCGACGCGGGAACATCCGGCTTGCGCTCGGGAATCGGGGCGAATGTGGGCAGCGCGACCTTCATGGAACACCGGAACCGTCAAACCGGAACCGCCGCGGCGGAACCCTTCGCCGCAGCTTTAGCACAGAGCCGTCCATTTTACTTGATCATTGCCCCCGATCAACGGTCCGTCGTGATCATTCGTCCGTCGTGCCGGCCATCCGGAAAGGCCCGGAGTCCGCCGCCGTCCGGCGCCCCTGGCCGTTCCAGTGGTCCACGGCGGCCAGCAGACGGCCCTTTTCAATTGGCTTGGCCAGATGATCGTCCATGCCGGCCTGCCGGCAGCGCTCCACCTCCACCGCCAGAACGCCCGCCGACAGGGCCAGGATCGGGATGCGGCTCAGCGGACCGGGGAGCGCCCGGATGCGCCGCGTCGCCTCCAGCCCGTCCATCACCGGCATTTGCACGTCCATCAGGACGAGGTCATAGGCGCGCTCCTGCACCGCGGCCAGAGCGGCGGCGCCGTCCGGCACCGCGTCCACATGATGCCCGGCCCGCGTCAGCATGGTGATGACCAGATCGCGGTTCATCGCCAGATCCTCGGCCAGCAGGATGCGCGCGCCGCGGCTGGACGGCTCATGGCCATGCGGCGGCTCGCCGTCGAGGTCGTCAAGTTCCGGAGCGCTGGCGGGTTGCAGCGGCAGGCTGAACCAGAAGGTGCTGCCGACGCCGGAGCGGCTTTCCACGCCGATCTCGCCGCCCATCAGCTCCACCAGACGGCGGCAGATCGCCAACCCCAGCCCCGTGCCGCCGCGCCCGCGGTCCAACTGGCTGAAGCGTTGGAACAGCTCGCGCTGGCTTGCCTCGGGCACGCCGATGCCGGTGTCGTTGACGGTGAAGGTGTAGCGGCGCGTTCCGCCCTCGTCGCCCATGGCCTTGACGGTCAGGCGGACGCTGCCCGAGTCGGTGAACTTCACCGCGTTGCCCAGAAGGTTCAGCAGGATCTGACGCACCCGGTCGGGATCGCCCAGCACATAGCCGCGGGCCGCCGAGGAGACGGAGGTGTGCATCTCCAGCCCCTTCTGCTCGGCGATCAGCCGCACGATGGCCTGACAGCGGTCGGCCAGATCGTCCAGCCGGAAGGGCACGCAGACTAGATCCAGCTTGCCCGCCTCCAGCTTCGACAGGTCCAGCACGTCGTTGATGACGGTCAGCAGGGAGCGGCCGGCCTCCCGCACCTGGGTGGCGTAGCGCCGCTGCTCCGCCGTCAGCGGCGTCTCCAGAAGCATGTCCGCGAAGCCGATGACCCCGTTCATGGGCGTTCGGATCTCGTGGCTCATGGTCGCCAGGAAGTCCTCCTTGGCGCGGCTGCCGGCGCGGGCCTCCTCCATGGCGGCGCGCAATTCCTGCTCGCGCCGCTTCAGGCGCCCCGACATGTCGTTGAAGGCGTTCGCCACCAGCCGGATTTCGTCCGGTGCGCCGCGGGCCTCCACCAGCGTCCCGACGTCGCCGGCGCCGATCCGGGACGCCGCCTGGCTGAGCACGCCCATCCAGCGCAGAACCGACGCATGCAGCAGCGACCACAACGCCGCCGCGCTGAACAGCCCGGCGATGCCGAGCAGGACCAGCCCGCGCATCAGGTCGCGCTGGGCGTCCGCCACGATCGGCCCGGTCGGCATTCCGACGGCGAAGACGGTGTCGGTTTCCGGGGAATGGCGGAAGGCCCAGATCCGGTTGCGCCCGTCGGCGCTTTCGCCTTCGAGCACGCCGCTGCCTTCGGCCAGCATCCGCCTGATGTACGTGAAATCCGTGAGATTGCGGCCGACCCAGCCTTCCGGATCGGGTTGGCGCGCGATCAGCACCCCGTGGCGGTCCAGCACGAGGATGCGCGCGTCGTCCTGCCGCGTCACCTTCACCAGATCGGTCAGCCACGCCAGATCGATGGCCACGCCCAGAACCCGCTCGACCTCGCCGTTCTTCAGCACCGGCTGCACCGCCAGAATCAGCGGCTTTCCCGACCGCTTGCCGATCACCACGTCGCTCAGCACGAAGGATTTGGTGTCCAGCGCCCGCTGGAAATACTCGCGCTCGCGCAGGCTGATGCCGGAGCCGGGGCCGGTCGTGTCGCAGATGATGAGGCCGTTCGGGTCGGTCACCCACACGCCGGTGGTCCAGCGGTGCTGCCGCGGCATCGGCGCGAGCGTGGCGACGCAGGCGTCGGTGCTGGTGTGGCTGGCATCGCGGACCGACGGCACCTGCGCCAGCACGCTCAGCAGGTTGCGCGCCTCCCCGATCAGGTCGCGCTGACGCTCCACCCCGTCTTCGGTCAGATGCCGCGCCAGTTCCCGGGCGTTGCTGAGGCGCTGGTCGAGCTGCTGGTCGAAAAAGTACAGCGCCCCGGCCAGCGGCAGGGCCAGGGACGCCAGGACGACGCCCATGAGGCGCAGGCGGAGGCTCTGCAGGCCGGCGGCACGGAACAGGCGGGACGGCAAACCGGCAGGCATCGGGCGGAGGCCCCCTCAAGGATCGCTGGAGACTACCGGGACGAATCGCCCGCCTCGGTGACACATCTCAATAGCAAATCAACCCAGCCTTGAAAAACAGCTTTACGGGAATCCTTCATCAAACCGTCGGCCCGCGCGACAGCGGGAAACGTTCCTTGATCTTGGTCAGCAGCCCGTCGCGCACCTTGCGGTACGCCTCCAGCATGGCCTCGCGGTTGCCGTCGACCAGCGTCGGGTCGAAGGTGTTCCAGAATTCCACGTCGCAGGCCATGGTGCGGGTCATCTCGATGGCGCGGTGCTGCGCCTCGGGCGACAGCGACACGATCAGGTCGAAATTCGTGTCCTCCAGTTCGTCGAAGCTGCGGCAGCGGTGGCGGGACAGGTCGATTCCCATCTCCTCCATCACCGCCACGGCGAAGGGATCGACCTCGTCCCCCTCGCGCACGCCGACCGAATCGACATAGACGCGCGTGCCATGGAAATGCCGCATGATCGCCGCCGCCATGGGCGAGCGGATCATGTTGTAGGTGCAGGCGAACAACACGCTCGTCACGGGGAGCGGTTGCAGCACCGGGGCCATGCGCCGCCCCGCCCCGTCAGCCGCGGATATGAAGGACGCAGATCAGCGTGAACAGCCGACGCGCCGTCTGGAGATCCATTTCCACCTTTCCGGCCAGCCGTTCGCGCAGCATCTCCGATCCTTCGTTGTGCAGGCCGCGGCGCCCCATGTCGATCGCCTCGATCTGCGAGGGCGTGGAGCGCTTGATGGCCTGATAGTAGCTTTCGCAGATCAGGAAATAGTCCCGGACGATCGACCGGAAGCCGGTCACCGGCAGCGTGATCTTGTCCAGAACGCTGTCGTCCTCGCGCCGGACGTCGAAGACCAGCCGGTTGTCCTCGATGGACAGGTGCAGGTGATAGGGGCCGTGGTCGGCGTGCTCGCACGGGAAGAACTCGTTGTCTTCGAGCAGGTCGAAGATGGCAACCGCGCGCTCGTGCTCCACCTCCGGCTTGCGCCGGATGACGGTCTTTTCGTCGAGCGTCACGTGGACGATGCGGCGGTTGCCTTTTGCGCTCACCCCTGAACTCCCCCCGGCAGGCGCAGCGCCACCGACAGCGCGTGCGCGTCCAGACCTTCCGACCGGGCCAGCGTCACCGCCGCCGGACCGATCGCCTTCACGCTTTCCTCATCGCAGGCGACGAAGGTCGTCCGCTTCATGAAATCCAGCACGTTCAGGCCGGAGGAGAAGCGCGCGGAGCGCGCCGTCGGCAGGACGTGGTTCGGGCCGGCGACGTAATCGCCGATGGCTTCCGGCGTGTGGCGGCCCAGGAAGATGGCTCCGGCGTTGCGGACCTTCGCCGCCAGCGCGTCGGGGTCCTCCACCGCCAGTTCCAGATGCTCCGGCGCCAGACGGTCGATCAGGGCCGGCGACTCGGCCAGCAGGTCGCGCACCACCAGGATGGCGCCGTGCTCCCGCCAGCTTTCCCCGGCGATGGCGGCGCGGGGCAGCGTCTCCAGATGCTTGTCCACGGCCTTCGCCACCGCGTCGGCGAAGGCCGGGTCGTCGGTGATCAGGATCGACTGGGCCGAGGTGTCGTGCTCCGCCTGGGACAGCAGGTCCATGGCGATCCAGGCCGGGTCGTTCCGGTTGTCGGCGACCACCAGGATTTCCGACGGGCCGGCGATGCTGTCGATGCCGACCGTGCCGTAGACCAGCCGCTTGGCGGCGGCGACGAAGGCGTTGCCGGGGCCGACGATCTTGTCCACCGGGGCGATGGTGTCCGTGCCGTAGGCCAGCGCCGCCACGGCCTGGGCGCCGCCGATGCGGTAGATCTCGGTGATGCCGCAGCGCTTGGCGGCGGCCAGCACCAGCGGGTTGATCGCCCCGTCCGGAGTCGGCACCACCATGACGATGCGCTCCACCCCCGCCACCTTGGCCGGCAGCGCGTTCATCAGGACGGAGCTGGGATAGGAGGCCGTGCCGCCCGGCACATAGAGGCCGGCGGCCCCGACCGGGGTCCAGCGGGCGCCCAGCCGCACGCCCTGGGCGTCGCGGTAGTCGGTCGTCTCCGGCACCTGGAGCCGGTGGAAGCTCTCGATCCGCTCCGCCGCGGTGTCGAGCGCCCGCAGCAGATCGTCGCTGCACTTCCCGACCGCCGCGTCCACCTCCTCCTGGGAGATGCGCAGGGTTTCGGGCGTCAGCGTCTGGCGGTCCCAGCGCGCGGTGAAGTCGATCAGCGCCGCGTCGCCGCGCTTGCGCACCTCGTCGATGACGCCGGCGACCAGGGCCTGCACATCCTCGCTGGTCTCGCGCTTGGCGTGCAGCAGCCCCTCGAAGCCTTCGGCGAAGCGGGGGTCCTGGGCATCAAGCCTGACGGGCATTCACAGCCTCCCGGAAGCGTTCGATCCAGCCGGAAATTTCCTCGGGCCGCGTCTTGAAGGCGGCACGGTTGACGATGAGGCGGGAGGTGACGTCCGCGATGTGCTCGATCTCCACCAGCCCGTTCGCCTTCAGCGTCGATCCGGTGGACACCAGATCCACGATGCGGCGGCACAGGCCGAGGGTCGGGGCAAGTTCCATCGCGCCGTTCAGCTTCACGCACTCCGCCTGCACCCCGCGCGCCGCGAAATGCTTCCTGGTGACCTCCGGGTATTTGGTGGCGACGCGCACATGGCTCCACCGCGACGGATCGTCGCTCTCCCCCAGCGCGGCGGGCTCGGCCACCGACAGGCGGCACTTGCCGATGCCGAGGTCGAGCGGCGCGTAGATTTCAGGATAGTCGAATTCCATCAGCACGTCGTTGCCGGCCACGCCCAGATGGGCGGCGCCGAAGGCAACGAAGGTCGCCACGTCGAAGGACCGGACGCGGATGATGCTGAGATTGGGGACGTTGGTCGCAAAGCGCAGGAGCCGGCTGTCCTCGTTGTCGAACTCCGCTTCCGGCACGATGCCGGCGTGGGAGAGCAACGGGCGCAGCTCCTTCAGGATGCGTCCCTTGGGCAGGGCCAGAACCAGCGGCTGACCGGCCGGCGCGTTGGATGGCGTATCGGCCGGCGCGCTGGGCGCCGGCGCGCCAAGAGCACGGGTATCGGCGGGCAAAGAACTCTCCTCGGGCTGAACCGCTGCCCGGATATACCACATTCCGCGCCGCCGTCACGGTCTTAGGAGGCATAGCGCAACGCAGGGCCGCCTTGTTCGAGGACGAACGGGGGTTCGGAGACGATGGGGGAACGCCGCGCCCCCGGACCGGCCGGTTTCTCCCGGATTGATTTAACAAATCATGAACGTTATATTGGCATTTTCACACTTTTCTGCTCATTTTCCGCCTTGACGGATTGCCCATAGGTATTGTAGATAAGTTTCCGGACACCCAAGGGGGGTGCCCCGCGGCAATTTGATCGCCAGCTTGCGCCGCGTCACCAAACGCTAAAGCGCCACGATACCGGTCGTGGAACTCTGGAAGGAGTGACCGGAATGACCATGATGCCCCGCCCCTCCCCCGCCGATCGGACCGGCACCATGACGGGCCTGTGTTGCCTCATGCGCAGCGCCTCGTGTCGCCGCTGAACCCAGCGCACCGACCCGTCAAGACCAGGCCAAACGATCCGATCCGCAAGGTTCCCGCGCGCCGCAGCGCCGCAGCGCCGCAGCGCCGCGGGCCGAGGGAGAACACCGTCATGAGCACGTCCCACGCCTACGCCATCGAAGTCCAGGGCCGGTCCGCCGGCATCGTCGTCGCCGGCCAGGGCGGCTTCACCTTCTTCGTGTCCGACTGGTCCTTCAAGGATCTGGACCGCAAGACCTTCCGCAACGTCGGCCAGGCCGAACGCGCCGCCCATCAGTTGGCGGCCCGGCGCACCGGCGTGCGGCGGCGCTGAGCGCGCCCGCATTTCACACCAGCCTATCGCCCGAAACCTATATTCCACACCTCTTGAAAAGGACCCCTTTCGTGAAAGCGCTTTTGACGTCCGCCCTTGCCGCCGCCCTTCTCACCTTCTCCGCCGGTGCCGGCGCCGCATCCCTGAAGCTCGGCGTGTCCGCCGGTCCCTATGGCGAAATCCTGGAACACACGGCGAAAATCGCCGCCAAGGAAGGCCTGAAGGCGGAGGTGATCGAGTTCACTGACTGGAACATGCCCAACGCAGCGCTCCAGTCCGGCGACATCGACGCCAACAATTTTCAGCACCAGCCCTTCCTGGACAACCAGATCAAGCAGCGCGGCTACGACATCGTGCCGGTCGCCAAGAGCATCGTGGTGCCCATGGGCATCTACGCGAAGAAGGTCCAGTCCCTCGCCGATCTGAAGGAAGGGGCCAGCGTCTCCATCCCCAACGACCCGACCAACGGCGCCCGCGCGCTGTTCCTGCTGGCCAAGGCCGGGGTGATCGGGCTGAAGGACGGGGCGGGCCTGAACACCGGCATCGCCGACATCGCCTCCAACCCGAAGAAGATCAAGCTGGTGGAACTGGACGCCGCCCAGCTTCCCCGCTCGCTGGACGACGTGGACGCCTCGGTCATCACGCTGAACTACGCGGTTCTGGCCGGCCTGAGCCCCAAGGGCGCCCTGCTTCTGGAAGACGACCAGTCGAAGTGGCACCTCGTCTGGGCCGTCCGCAAGGACCGCGCCGAGGACCCGGCGATCAAGCGCTTCATCGAGCTGTACCGCTCCGCCGAGGTGCGGGACTTCATCAACACGCGCTTCAACGGCACCATCATCCCGACCTGGTGACCACCGACTGCCCGATCCCTCCCCCCGGCCCAGGGGGGAGGGATGTTTCATGTCAGGAAGCTCCGTCATGACCGGCCCGTTCAGCCGCACCGCCTCGATCTTCGACCGTGGCCTCGCCCCCGACCCCGCGAACCATGTCCCGCTCAGCCCGCTCAGCTTCCTGAAGCGCGCGGCCAAGGTGTACCCGGACAAGCCGGCCATCCGCCATGGCCGCCGGACCATCACCTACGCGCAGTTCCTGGACCGGGTGCGGCGCTTCGCCGGGGCGCTGCTTCAGGCCGGGGTGAACCGCGGCGACACGGTGTCGGTGCTGGCGCCCAACGTCCCGGCGCTGCTGGAGGCGCATTACGCGGTGCCGCTGGCCGGGGCGGTCCTGAACGCGCTGAACACCCGGCTGGACGCCGCGGCCATCGCCTTCATCCTGGACCACAGCGAGACGGCGCTGCTGATCGTGGACCGCGAGCTGTCGCCGGTCGCCAAGGCGGCGCTCGCCCGGACGGCGCGCCCCATCACGGTGGTGGAGATCGCCGACGAGCTGGCTCCGGACGCCCCCTCGCTTGGCGCCGTGGAGTACGAGGATTTCCTGGCCGCCGCCAGCCCCACCCCCTGGCGCGGGCCGGACGACGAGTGGCAGGCCATCGCCCTGAACTACACCAGCGGCACAACCGGCAACCCGAAGGGCGTCGTCTACCACCACCGCGGCGCCTATCTGAACGCGCTGGGCAACGCCTTCACCCTGAACGTCCGGCCCGAGAGCGTCTTCCTGTGGACGCTGCCGATGTTCCATTGCAACGGCTGGACCTACAGTTGGGCGGTCACCGCCGCGGGCGGCACCCATGTCTGCCTGCGCCGGGTGGAGCCGGCGGCCATCTTCGATGCCATCGCGGAGTCGGGCGTCACCCACCTGTGCGGCGCGCCGATCGTGCTGAACATGCTGATCCACGCCCCGGCGCCGGTGCGGCAGCCCGCTCCCCGCCGGGTCATCGTGGGGACCGGGGGCGCCGCCCCGCCCTCCGCCGTGCTGGCCGGCATGGCGGCGCTGGGCTTCGAGGTGGTGCACATGTACGGGCTGACGGAATGCTACGGCCCGGCCACCGTCTGCGCCCCGCAGGACGGATGGGAGGATCTCGACGCCGACGGGCTGGCCTTGCGGTTCGCCCGGCAGGGGGTGAACCACATCGCGGTAGAGGACGCCGCCGTTCTGGACCGCGAAACCGGCCAGCCGGTCCCCGCCGACGCCCAGACCATCGGCGAGATCGCCTTGCGCGGCAACACGGTGATGAAGGGCTATCTGAAGAATCCCGCGGCGACGAAGGAAGCGCTGAAGGACGGCTGGTTCCGCACCGGGGACCTGGGCGTGCTGCACCCCGACGGCTATATCGAGGTGAAGGACCGCAGCAAGGACATCATCATATCCGGCGGAGAGAACATCTCATCCCTGGAGGTGGAGGAGGCGTTGTACCGGCATCCCGCCGTTCTGGAGGCCGCCGTGGTCGCCCGTCCCGACGATCGTTGGGGCGAGAGCCCCTGCGCCTTCGTGACGGTGAAGCCCGGCGCGGAACGCCCGTCAGAGTCCGATATAATTCAATGGTGCCGGGACCGTATCGCGCACTACAAGGTGCCGCGCACCGTCGTGTTCAGCGATCTGCCGAAAACATCGACCGGTAAAATCCAAAAGACCGTCCTGCGCGACGCGGCCCGCGATCTGGGCACACGTCGGGAGGCCCAGAGCGTATGATAACCTTCGAACAGCTTCAGAAGACCTATCCCTCCCGCGGAGCCGGCAAGCCGGTGCAGGCGCTGGCCGACATCGACCTGACCATCGGGCGCGGCGAGATCTACGGCATCATCGGGCGTTCGGGCGCCGGCAAGTCCACGCTGCTGCGCACGGTGAACCTGCTGGAGAAGCCGACCTCCGGCCGCGTGCTGGTGGACGGGGTGGACATTACCGCCCTGTCGGCCCGCGAGCTGCGCGAGGCGCGGCACAGCATCGGCATGATCTTCCAGCACTTCAACCTGCTGTCCTCGCGCACGGTGTTCGACAACGTCGCCCTGCCGCTGGAACTGGCCGGGGTGCCGAAGGCGCAGATCCGCGAGACGGTGGAACCGCTGCTCGACCTCGTGGGCCTCACCGACAAGCGCGACCGCTACCCGGCGGAGTTGTCGGGCGGGCAGAAGCAGCGCGTCGGCATCGCCCGCGCGCTGGCCAGCAAGCCCAAGGTGCTGCTGTCGGACGAGGCGACCTCCGCCCTGGACCCGGAGACGACGACCCAGATCCTCCACCTGCTGGCGGACATCAACAAGCGGCTGGGGCTGACCATCGTCCTGATCACCCACGAGATCGCCGTCATCAAGGAGATCTGCCACAAGGTGGCGGTGATGGAGAACGGGCGCATCATCGAGCAGGGTCCGGTCTTCGACGTCTTCGCCCATCCGAAGCACGAGACGACGAAGACCTTCGTCGATCCGGTCATCAACCGCGGCATTCCGGACAGCTTGCGCGCCCGCCTGTCGCCCACGCCGGAGCCGGGGTCGAACATCGTGCTGCGCATCACCTTCACGGGGGAGCGCGCGACCTCTCCGGTCATCAGCGCGATCAGCCGCAAGCTGAACCTGGACCTGAACATCTGGCACGGCCAGATCGACGAGATCCAGGGCGCGCCCTTCGGGACACTGGTGGTCGAGGCCATCGGCAACCCGCAGTCCATCGAGGCCGCCATCAGCCTCCTGAACGTCAACAAGCTCGGTGTCGAGGTGCTTGGTCATGCTGTCCCCGGAAATCTACGCGCTGCTGTTTAAGGCGCTTCTCGACACGCTCTACATGGTGGCGGTGTCGGGCCTTCTGGGCACCGCGCTGGGCCTGCCGCTGGGCGTGCTCCTGGCCGTCACGGGCCGGGGGGAGTTGCTGCAGAACCTGACCTTCAACCGGATCGCCGGCGTCCTGGTGAACATGACGCGCTCCACCCCCTTCATCATCCTGGTGGTGGCGATCATCCCCTTCACCCGGCTGATCGCCGGCACGTCCATCGGCACCGCCGCCGCCATCGTGCCGCTGACGGTCGCCGCCGTGCCCTTCATCGCCCGCATCGTGGAAGGTGCCGTGCGCGAGGTGGACCGCGGCCTGATCGAGGCGGCGCAGTCCATGGGCGCCACGCCCTTCCAGATCATCCGCAAGGTCCTGCTGCCGGAGGCGATGCCCGCCATCGCGCTGGGCCTGACGCTGTCGGTGGTCAGCCTGATCGGCTATTCGGCCATGGTGGGAGCGGTCGGCGGCGGCGGCCTGGGCGACCTCGGCATCCGCTACGGCTACCAGCGCTTCCTGCCGGAGGTGATGCTGGCGGTGGTGATCGTGCTGATCGTGCTGGTGCAAATCGTTCAATCGACGGGCGATTGGATCGCCCGCCGTGTCAACAAACGCAACCTGAAGTCCTGAGGAGTTGGAGATGTTCCGTACCCGTGTGCTCGGCGCGGCCTTCGGTCTGGTGGCCGGCATCGCGACCCTGGCGACCGCCGTCGGCGCGTCCGCGGAAGCCCTGAAGATCGGCGTCACCCCCGGTCCGCACGCCCAGATCCTGGAGAAGGTGAAGCCGCTGGCCGCCAAGGAGGGTCTGGACCTGACGGTTCTGGAGTTCTCCGACTACGTCATCCCGAACCAGGCGCTGTCGCAGGGCGACCTGGACGTCAACTCCTTCCAGCACCAGCCCTACCTGGACAACCAGGTGAAGGACCGCGGCTATGATCTGGTCAGCGTCGCCAAGACGGTGGTCTTCCCGATGGGCGTCTATTCCAAGAAGGTGAAGAGCCTCGACGAACTGCCGAACGGCGCCAAGATCTCCATCCCGAACGACCCGACCAACGGCGGCCGCGCGCTGCTGCTGCTCCAGTCCAAGGGGCTGATCAAGGTGAAGGAGGGCGCGGGCCTGAAGGCGTCGCCGCTCGACATTTCCGAGAACCCGAAGAAGCTCGAGATCCTGGAACTCGACGCCGCCCAGCTTCCGCGTTCGCTGGACGACGTGAGCGTGGCGGTCATCAACACCAACTACGCCCTGGAAGCCGGTCTGGACCCGAACAAGGACGCCATCGCCCGCGAGGCCAGCGAGAGCCCCTACGCCAACGTCATCGCCGTCCGCAAGGCCGACAAGGACAAGCCCTGGGTTGCCAAGCTGGTGAAGATCTACCAGAGCGACGAGGTGAAGCAGTTCATCACCGACCGCTTCAAGGGCGCCATCGTTCCCGCCTGGTAACCGCTGCCGGTTCCGGAAAGAAGGCCCTTCCTCCTGCCGGGGGAAGGGCCTTTTCTTTGTCAGTTGACCACCCGCCAGGAGCCATCGGCCTGACGGCAGGCGGTGCCGTGTGCGGGCTGCGCGACGCCGCCGACCGTGATCGTCGTCTGGTACTCCCGGCAGAGCTGGCCGTTGCGGGCGACATAGGCCGGGCCGGTCGGGGTGGCGTCGATGAAGGGAGCCGGAGGTTCGGTGAAGACCACCGCGGGCGGAGGGGCCGGGACGGGCGCCGACGGCATATAGATCACCGGCGGCGGAGGCGGCACCACGTAGACCGGCGGCGGAGGACGGCGGAAAGGACGGGGAGGCGGCGGAGGGGGGTGGAAACGGCGGTGAGGCGGCGGAAAGTCCGGATGGACCGGCCCCCCGATGGACAGGAACACCGAAGACTGTGCATGCGCCGCGCCGGGCAGCGCCGACGCCCCCGCCGCAAGCATCAGACCGAACAGAACGCCACCGCAAACCGCACCGACGCGCCCGGACATGGAAAGCACTCCCACCGAAGATCTACCCCAGATTAGACCTAAAGCTTGAGCCCCGCCACACCGTCGAGAATGGTCCCGTCGGATAGGGAGCGCAGGTCCACCTTCGCCCCGAACATGCGTGCGTTGGTCAGATCCGTCTTCGTCAGATCGCATCCGGTCAGGTTGGCGAAGGACAGGTCGGCGCCCGCGAAGTTCACCTCGCGCAGACAGGCGCCGCGCAGATCGACGTAACGCAGCCGCGCGCCCGACAGGTCGGAAAGCATCGACCGCCTCTCGTCGAAATAGAGCGGGCGCAGGTTGGCCTTGCGCAGATCGGCGTTGTTCAGCTTGGCGTTGCGCAGGTTCACGCCGCGCAGGTCGCTGCTCACCAGCTTGGCAAGGCGCAGGTCGCCCTTCTCCAGCACCGCGGCCTGAAGCTGCACGCTGGTCAGGTCCAGTCCGTACAGCGTCGCCCCCACCGCCCGCAGCATGGTCAGGCAGGCATGCGCCAGCGACGGGGCGTGCCGCAGGTCGAAGCCCGACAGGTCGAGCGCCGTGCCCTCCGCCCCGCTGGACCCGACCCAGCGGATGTGGTCATGCAGAAGCTCGTCCAGAGGACGCCCGAGTTCGGCGACGACGCGGCCCACCGGGTCGTCGGTCAGGGCGTCCTCCATGTCGGTGTCGGCCAATTCCGTCATGATCATGTTGGCGCCGGTCAGCACCGCGCCGCGCAGGCAGGCGCCGCGGAGATCCGCCCCCGACAAATCAGCCCCCTCCAGGTTCGACCCGGTGAAGTTGGCGCCGCGCATGGTGGCGCGCACCAGCTTGCACCCTCTCATCAGCGCGTCGGTGAAGTCGGTGTGGATCGCCATGGCGCCGGACAGCCGGGCGTTGGTCAGGTTGGCGCCGGACAGGTCGGCCCCCGACGCCTCCGCCGGCTGGGTCTCCACCTGGATGATGCGCAGACTGCCGTCGCGGTCCTTCTCGGCCAGCGATCCGTCCCGCAGGT
The DNA here is from genome assembly GCA_023411035.1 of Pseudomonadota bacterium. GTDB lineage: Bacteria > Pseudomonadota > Alphaproteobacteria > Azospirillales > Azospirillaceae > Azospirillum. The sequence goes on along the minus strand of JAEYPE010000038.1, from coordinate 2,604 downwards.
CGGCCTCGAACAGGTTCGCGCCGATCAGGATCGCCCCGCGCAGGCAGGCCCCGCGCAGGTCCGTCTTGATGAGGCTGGCGTTTTCCAGGTTGGCCAATCGCAGGTCGGTGGCGAACATCGACGCGCAGTCCAGCCGCGCCCCGGCCAGATTGGCCCCGCGCAGGCTGGCCCCGACGAAGTCGGCGTGGGCGAGGTCGCGCCCCTGTAGGTCCAGCCCGTTCAGGTCGAAGAAGGACAGCGTCGCCCGCGCCCCGCCGATGCGGGCGTTCCGGAACATCTCGTGCCGGCGCACCACCGCATCGAGCTGCACCTGATCCAGGCGGGTGAGAGGACGCTGCTGCATGGCCGTGTTCGCCTCCGATCACGGACCCAGGGTGCGCCTCACGGCCTTCATGAATGGTTAATGGAACCACCGATAGGTGAAATTTTCAGAAATGCATACCTCAGATAGACGAATCTCGTCCATCCATCGCCAAACAGGATTTCCAGCCACACCCATGCGCGCGCGGCGTTCGGAAATCCTGTCGGCGTTGATCGGGAGGGTTATGCCGACGACGCGTCACCCCTTCGGAAACACCGCCGCCCGCTTCTCGAAGAAGGCCGTCACGCCCTCCCCGGCCTCATCGTGGAACAGCGACTCCACGAAGGCGTCCCGCTCCCGGTCGAGCTGCTCCGACAGCCCGCCATAGGCCGCCTCCAGAAGCCCCTTGGCGCGGCCCAGCGCCGCGGTCGGACCGTCGGCCAGCCGCTCCGCCCAGGCTGTCGCCTCGGCCAGCGCGCCGCCGGGCGCGGTCACGCGGTTGACCATGCCGAGCTGCGCCAGACGCGGCGCTCCGACCCGCCCGCCTTCGAACAGGATTTCCGCAGCAAGCTGCGGCGGCAAGGCTCGGGCCAGCGACGCCGTTCCGCCGCCATCGGAGGTCAAGGCGACCTTGATGTAGGCCAGCGTGAAGACCGCATCCTCCGCCGCCACGATCAGGTCGCAGGCCAGCGCCAGCGGGAAGCCCGCCCCGCCCGCCGGCCCTTCCACCGCGGCGATCACCGGCTTCGGGCAGGCACGCAGGCTGCGGATCATGGCGTGGAAGCTCTCCACCCCCGCCCGAACGGCCTCGCGGTCGCCGCTGCGGGCCTCCTTCAGCCATTTCAGGTTCCCGCCGGAGCAGAAGGCCCCCTCCGCCCCGGTCAGCACCACCGCCCCAACGCCGGAGTCCACCGCCGCCGCGTCGAAGGCGGCGCGCGCCGCGTCCATCAGCGCCGGGCCAATGGAGTTGCGGGTGGCCGGGTCGTTGATGGTCAGGCGCAGGACGCGGCCTTCCTGCGCGATGTCCAAACCGGTTCTCTTCTCGTTCACATCATTATTCATCGCGGCGTTCCCTCCGGATTTTCGCTTCCGGAAAGATATTTGAACATTCCTTCGGCGGACGCCAGCAGCGCGCCGTCGTCCTTCCGCCGCACCTCGCCCCGGCAGCCGACGATCTTCCGCCCGCCGCCCAGCAGAGTGCCGCGCGCCACCACCGTTCCCTCGGCCACGGCGCCCAGGAAGCTGGAGGTCAGCGACAAAGTGACCACCCGGCGGGAATGGCCGGGCACCGTGCAGTGTGTCGCCGCCAATCCCATGGCGGTGTCCAACAGGGTCATCAGCGCACCGCCGTGCAATACACCGCTGCGGTTGCGGTGCTGCGGGCCGATGGTCAGCTCCACCTCCGCCGTTCCTTCCTCCCACCGCACCGGCGCGTAGCCGAGCAGGTTCTGGAAGCCGGAGGCCGGCTCACCCTTCATCAGATCATCCATAAACGCGCTCTCCAACCCTTCTTCTTGGTTCAAGAGCGCCAGTGTCGCACAAATCCGCGCCTCAGTGCCGCCGCACCGCCTTCAAAAAACGCTCGCGGTCGCTGGAGCCGACGCGCATGTCGAACACGTCGCCCTCCCGCTCCATGGTCAAGGGCACGTCCACCCCCGCCGGGCCGAGGCTCCACAGCGCGCGGTAGAAGTCGGCCAGCGTCCCCACCGGCTGCCCGGCCACCGCGCGCACCACGTCTCCGGCCCGCAGTTCCGCCCGCTGCGCCGGCCCGTCCCCGGCTAGCCCGACCAGCACCACCCGCTCCTGCTCGTCCTGCGTGGCGTAGAGGCCGAGCCAGGGACGCGCCGGGCCGCTGACGCGGCCCCGGGTCATCAGATCGTCCAGAATCGGCTTCAGCAGGTCGATGGGAACGCTCATGTTCAACGGCAGGATGCGCTCCTCCGGCGCCCGGTACTGAAGCTGGAGTGAGCCGATGCCCAGCAACTCGCCTCCCGCCCCCAGCATGGCCGTGCCGCCCCAGTTCGGGTGGGCCGGCAGGGTGAACAGCGCGTCGTCGATCATGTAATCCCAGTAGCCGGCGAACTCCTGCCGGGCGACCACCCGCGCGGTCAGCGACCGTTCGCGCCCGCCGGCCCCGGCAACCACCACCGGGTCCCCCAACTGCACATGGCGGGAGGAGCCGAGCATCAGCGCGGGCGTGCCCAGCGGAGACAGCGCCTGCACCAGCCCGAAGCCGGTGGTGTGGTCGTAGGCCACCACATGGGCCTGCACCGCCCTCCCGTCGTTGGTGGTCAGCCAGACGT
>JAEYPE010000014.1 GCA_023411035.1 Pseudomonadota bacterium | reverse complement strand
GAGGAGGCCGGCGCGGCGCTCGCCGAGACGACGCGCCTGTTGCAGGAGGCCCGTGGCCGGCTGGGCGAGGCCCAGGCGCGGCTGCGCGCCGACGCGGAGAACCGCAACCGCCTCGCCGCCGTGCTCGACCGGGTGGAGGCGCAGCGCAAGGCGCACGGGCTATGGGCGGCCATGGCGCAGCTCATCGGCTCCGCCGACGGGCGGAAGCTGCGCAACTTCGCCCAGAGCCTCAGCCTCGACCTGCTTCTGGTGCAGGCGAACCGCTATCTGGCGGATCTCGCCCGCCGCTACCGGCTGGAGCGGGTCGGCGGGGCCGATCTGGAGATCCAGGTGGTGGACGGGGAAATGGGCGACGAGCGGCGCGGCGTCCACAGCCTGTCCGGCGGCGAGATGTTCCTCGTCTCGCTGGCCCTGGCGCTCGGCCTGTCGGCCATGGCGGGGGGCAGCGGCGGCGGCGGGATCGGCACGCTGTTCATCGACGAGGGGTTCGGCACGCTGGACCCCGGCAGCCTGGATCTGGCGCTGTCCTGCCTGGAGGCGCTTCAGGCCACGGGACGGCAGGTGGGCGTCATCAGCCACGTCCCGGCGCTGGTGGAACGGATCGGCGTGCAGGTGCGCGTCAGCCCGCTGGGTGGCGGGCGCAGCGCCGTGACCGTCACGCGCGGGACCCTGGCGGCGCCGTCACCGGACGCGGCGGCGGAGCGGGAGTTGCTGCTGCCTCTGTAAGGCGCTCAGGGTGGTGTGGGATTCATCACAGAGACACGGTGGCACTCCCCCCCTCCGTGCCTCTGTGCCTCTGTGGTGAAGAAAACCGTCAGGCGAGCCGGAAGGCCAGATAGCTGTCGGCACCGACCTGACCCGGAATGGTCATGATGGAGCCTACGGATTTTCCGGTGAAGGTGATGCTGCCGTCGATGGTGCCGTTGCCGTCGAAATCGATGCGCACCGTGGCGCCTTCGGACCCCGGGGCGCCCTTCATGGCTTCCCAGGTGAGCTTCGACACCCCCTCCTTCCATCCCCAGGCGGTCGTCCACTCGCCGGGCTCGAAATCGGTGATGGTGGACCAGGTGACCCCGGTGCCGCGCCCGTCGAGGAAGAAGGTGTCGGTGCCCGCCCCGCCGGTCAGGAAGTTGGAACCGGTGCCTCCGTCCAGGATGTCGTCGCCGCCGCCCCCTTCCGCCGCGTCGTTGCCGGCGCCCAGATTCATGAAGTCGCCGAGGTCGCTGCCGATCACCGCCTCGATGGATTTGGTGCCCAGATAAATGTTCTTCAGCGTGGTCAGCGGTCCGACATAAAGATCCATCTGCACTTCCCATCCGGACACCCCGTCGCTCACGAAGGCCCGCCGCTGCGAGTCGGGCGGTGGCGAGCCGGAAGCAATGTAGACGTCGTTGGCGGACAGGGCGTTCTTCAGCCAATACTGATGGCCACCGAGGGCGGTGGCGCCGGCGGCCGTGGACACGACGCCGACGGCGAAGAAGTTGTTTCCAGAGCTGTAATAGATCGGACCGCCGGAGTTGCCGGGATTGATCTCCAGATCCGCACCTATGTTGTAGACGGTATCGACGCTCGACCGGCGGACGGTGCCGCTGTCGAAGGTTTCGTACCGTCCGTATTTGCCGGGATAGCCCAGGACGCCGACGGACCCGCCGCTGAAATTCCAGTCGATCCCCAAATAGCCGTAGGCGTCGCCGATGGGTTGGGACAGGGTCAGAAGCGCGACATCGATCTCCGACCCGCTCTGGCTCGCCCGGTAGAGGTCGCCGGTGATGAGTTTGCCGTCCGAATCCGGGTCGAAGTTCGTGAAGAACTGCAGCTTGGCGATGCTGTAGGAGGTGTTGTCCGATTTTCCGGGGTTGTAGGACGGGTAAACCTTCAGGCTGCTGGGCTTGCCGCCGAGAGCCGCGTTGTAGACGACGTGGGACGCGGTGACGACGTCGTTGCGCCCGACCAGAAAGCCCGAACCGGTGTAGGTCCGGCTTCCCCAGGACGCCTCGATGTAGACTACCGCGCGCGCCGGATACTGGTCGTCGTCGACTCGAGTCGACATTGGGGGTCGGACCTTCCGCTATGTCCGGCGAGGCATCGCGCCGGACGGTTGCAAGAGTCCAACAATGTCACGTCCCGAGATGTTCCTTCAACAGATAATCCCGCATCATTGCAGCCCCGATCACGGCTGCACAACCGGCGCTCGTCAACTCCGGACGGGGCGCAGGACAAGGTGCTTGTTCGACGGGACGGCGGGGGCCGACGGACGCAGGACGAGCCCCTTGGAGGTCGGCTCGATGTTCGCGTCGGGATAGACGGCCATGACGTCCTTCAGCGCTTCCTTCAGACGGAAGGCCAGCACACGGTGCTCGCTGACCGAGCCGAAATGCTGCGACAGCGCGTGCCAGGGAACGAGCGTCTGCTTGTCCAGACGGTGCAGACGGTGGACGAGCCACACATAGGCGTCCAGCGCCAGGGCGGAGTTCTTCAGCTTGGCGATGGCGTGCTCGTCCAGCGGGACGGCGTGTTCCATCAGATGCTCGAAGAAGCTCTGGGTCAGGCGGACGAAGCGCACCCACTCGCCGCCGGTGCGGAACAGGTCGGGGGTGTCCTCCTCATCGCGCCACAGCTTGATGCCGTCGATCAGGCGCTGGTCGGAGATCTCCGCGGTGGAGGGGCCGGTGGTGGTGCGCAGGGTGAATTCGCTACGGGCGATTCGCAGCACCTGCTCGCGCACCGGCTTGTAGTTCCCGCGCTCGCCCCCCGTGGGGGCCAGCCCCAGGCGGCGCAGCCAGGCGCTCATGCTCGGCCCCAGATCGACATGGGCGCTGCGCGTCTTGCGGGCCTCGGTCTGCAGGTAGATCATGATCAGGCGCGCCTTGGCGCCGTAGGGAACGCCGACGTCCAGAACCGTACCGTCGCGCAGCGGCAGGATGCCGGGGCGGACGACGAGCTGGTACTTGCCGTTGTTGCGGACCCAGGGGGCCGTTTCGTCCTTCGGCTTGCGGTGCGGCAGGGAGGCTTGGCAGAAGCCGGCGTGCAGATAGCCGATCGCGTCCATCTCGTTGGACAGCGCTTCATGGGCCATGATCACACGGCGGCGCTCCTTGGGGTCTTCGGTGCGGGCAAGAACCGCCTCGAATCCCTCCAGGGTAAGCTGCTCGTGGATTTTCGCCATAGGACCCCTCCGGCCTCGTTCGGTCACGTTCCTGTCATTCCAGAAAACACAAAATGTGGTGGCTGTGAAGCGCGTCCATCCCAAGAATCGCTGAAGTTGCAACGGACGCTGCAGATTCCGACTCAACTTCAGCGAAGCGACCGTCCCCCGGCCCTTCGCCACCTCCGCCGGCCCGCAACGGCCAAGCCCGCGTTTCAAAATCAGCGTCGCCTTTGGCCCATCTGATGCCGAAAAGCCGCTTGTCCACAGCCGGACAGGGTTGTCCACGCTGAGTTGGAATCGCGGCGGGCGAATCTGGCCGGATCGGCTCGCTGACTCCGCAACGCACCGGACGCCGAAGTCGCAACGCGAACCCGCTCTTCCACGCTGAAGACGAGTCACGAAAGGCGGTTATCCACGCTGAACTCGCAACCATGTCCTATATGAGTCCCGATATAGATTCCCCGGTTAGACCGGTCACGCGGGTGCTCCCGCGACCCCCTTCGCTGAAAACGCAACGGCAGAGGGGTCGGAGAATCGCCATCCGGGCATTCGGGAGTGATCCAACCCACGATCCTCCACCGGAGCGAGCATCGTTGCGCATCGAGGGTTCCCCATCCAAACCGTCAACTGGCAAACGCCTCCGACGCTGAATTTGATACAAACGCGACTCGGCTCCAACGCTGAATTGGTAACATTCGACTCGGAAACCCAAGGCTTTCCAGGGCTTAGCCGACTCGCCGAGTCTCGCGCAGATCTCGCAACGGGCACGAAAACAGACGACTCGGCACCCAACGCTGAATTTGAAACAACGGAGTCCAGGCGTAGCAAGGCTCGAATCGAGATGACTCCAGCGAGGCAACGCTGAATTGGTAACGCCCCGGAAAATGGGCTTGACGGGATCTTGGTCGATTCACCTCCGGAACGGTTTTGCGTCTCCAGGCCCGGCTCACCGAAGGCCCGCGTTCTTATGACCATGGTCCCATACGACGTCGCATGACGGTGTTCCCCGCCTCCATTTGACGCAAATCGACGCACTCCGGCTTGACCAGTTGCGTCACATTTTGCAAAAAGAGGCCAAACACAGGGAATGCTGGAGGCCCGATGAACGGGGAAGAACTGCGCGCCATCCGTGAACGGCGCGGCGAGGACCAGTTGAGCTTTGCGACATGGCTCAATGGTGCGCTGAACCGCCGCTACGACCGCTCCCGGATCAGCCGGTGGGAAAGCGGGGCGGAGCGCATCCCGCAGCAGGTGGCCGGATTCCTTGCCAGCCAGGGCGGCATGGCCGCCGTACCCCAGAACGCCGGGGTGCCCAGGATGCAGCGCGCCGTGGTGGCCGTGGCGAATCAGAAGGGGGGCGTCGGCAAGACGACGACGGCGGTCAACCTCTCCTACGCCCTGTCCACGCTGGGCCTGAAGGTGATGCTCTTGGACAGCGATCCCCAGGGCAACGCCACCGTGCACATGGGCCTCGACCCCGGCGAGATCGAGACTCAACGCAAGGGCATATATAATGTCGTGCGCGGCGGGGCGTCCTTCGACAGCATCCTTCAGCCGGTGTGCGGCGGCGCGGTGATGCTCGCCCCCTCCAGCATCGGTTTGGCAGCGGCGGAAACGGAACTGGTGGCGGAGCCGGACAACTCCCTGGTCCTGAAGGAAAAGCTGGCGGAGGTGCGGAATCGCTACGACGTCATCGTGATCGACTGCCCGCCCAACCTCGGCCTTCTGACGATCAACGCGCTGGCGGCCAGCGACCTCGTGCTGATCCCCGTGCAGACGGAGGTGTTCGCGGGGCTGGGCGTGCCGCTGCTGCTGGAAACCATCGCCAAGATCCGCCGCCGCTCGAATCCGTCGCTGAACATCTTCGGCATCCTGCCGACCATGTTCTCCTCCCGCTTGACGCAAGATCAGGCCAGCCTGCGCGAGATTCAGGAGCATTACGAAGGGCGCACCCGCGTGCTGCCCGCGGTGCCGCGCGCCACCCTGTTCGCCCAGGCGTCGGGCGCGGGCCGTCCGGCCATCGAGGCCGATCCGAATTCCAACAGCGTCCAGGCCTATGGCGAACTGGCGCGCGAACTGGCCGCCCACCTCCAGACTGCGGAAGACGCCCATGTCTCGTAAGCTCGAACGGACCAGCACCCGCATTTTCGACAAGGCGGCGCAGCGCGGCGGGGACGCGCTGTTCGGACTGTCCGCGGATTTTCCACGGCTGATCGAGGTCGATCTGGACCGGGTGCACCCCAACCCCGACCAGCCGCGCCGTCATTTCGACGAACAGTCGCTCCAGGAACTGGCGAACTCCATCGCCCGTCACGGCCTGAAGCAACCGGTTCTGGTGCAGGATCTGGGCGACGGCGATTACCGCCTGATCGCCGGTGAGCGGCGCCTGCGCGCCTGTGGGCTTGCCGGCCGCCAGACCATTTTCGCCATCGTCACGGACGGCGACCCGGACGAACTGGCCCTGATCGAGAACATCCAGCGCGTGGATCTCGATGCCATGGAGTTGGCCCGTGCCTTCGCCCGGCTGATCGAGCGGCACGACTACACGCACGAGGCGCTGGGGCAGGTGATCGGTCGCAGCCAGGCGGAGGTGACGCGCACCCTGTCGTTGCTGCGGCTGCCGGGGGATATCGTCGCTGAATTTGAAACGCGCTACCGCTCGGTTCCGAAAAGCATCCTGACGGAGATCGCCGCGGTGGACGATGCCACCGTGCAGAAGAAGCTGTGGGACACGGTGAAGGACGGCGGCACCGTCAAGGCGCTGCGCGAGGCGAAGCGCGCCCAGATGGCCGGCGGGGAGCCGCCGGACGCCGTGGCGGCGAAGCCTCAGCCAGCCCCGGCGGTGCGTTTTGTCTCCGCCGTCCAGCGCATCGCCAAGGACTTCTCCGCCGTGGATGTCGGGGAATTGCGGGCGCACCGCAAGCAGCTCAGCGAAGCGCAATGGCAGGAGTTGCGCCGCCTGCACGCCCTTTTGGACGAGCTGTTGACCTGATCGTCGGCAACGCTGAATTTGTAACGGACACCCGCCGACGTCAGCGGCGGGTGTCAACTTCAGCGCCGATGACCCGCTTCACCTCGCGGAACCAGCGCAGTTTATCTTCGAACGGCAGGCGGGCGAGCCCGCTGGGCGAGGGCAGCACGATGTCCACCGAACCGTCAAACTGGCTGTCCGGCTGCACGCCCCACTCCGCCCGATCGCGGTTTGCGGCGGCGAGATAGACCCCCTTACCCGTATAGGCGATCACGCGCGGCCGGAACTCGGCGACCAGCGCGCGCAGCCGTGGCACACCGCCGCGAAGCTCCGCCCGGCTGAGATCGGCTGCGCTCGGCGTTGCCCGTGCCACGAGATTGGTCGACCCCAGCCCGAAGTCCAGCAAAAGCCGGTCCTCCTCCGGGCGCAGCAGGCGCGGCGTCAGGCCGGAGTCCGCCAGCAGCCTCCAGAACTGGTTGCCCCGCCCCGCGTAGTTGTGGCCGAGAAGGCCGGACCGCGTTCCGGGATTGAAGCCGACGAAGAGGGCGTCCAGTCCGGGTGCGATGATGTCGGGGATCGGGCCTTCGGAGTCGGTCATGTCGGTTCAACAGCGGGAATCGGCGTCAGGCAACGCTGAATTTGAAACGTTTCTAGTCAGCCATCCGCCATTCGGCGACGATCACCGGGGCGGCGAAGCCGGCAAGGATGGCGGCCAGCGTCACGAACAGCATGGCGCCCCAGGCGCTGTAGCCCAGCACCCCCAGCACGCCGCCCATGAGGAACGACCCAACGGTCGGCAGGTGCGTTTTCAGCTTGTCGAGCGTTCCGCGGATTCGATCCTGACCGTTGCGGTGGTAAAGGTCGTCGATCAGGTTGCCCAGTTCGATTCCGATGTCGGTGACCATGCCGGTGACGTGGGTGGTGCGGACACGGGCGTTGGAGATGCGCGTGACGATGGCGTTCTGCAACCCCATCAGGAAGCTCAACCCCATCACCAGCGTGGCGCCGCGAAGTTCGTGCAGCCAAACGTCGGCGGCACCGAGCCCGGCAAGCAATAACGCTTCGAGGCAGACGCTGTAGGCATAGATGGCCGACAGGCCCCGGCGGTGTCCGGCGTTGATGAGCATCGCCGACACCATCGCTCCGGCGACGAAGGTCGCCACGATCGCCATCGCCATGCCGAAGGCAGCCAACTCGCCCAGAGCCAGATGATCGGCCATGGTCGAAACCATGCCGGTCATGTGCGAGGAATAGAGCCCCGCGGCATAAAAGCCCGCCGCGTTGACGGCGCCGGCAATGCCGGCCAACGACCATGCCAGACCGCGGTCTGCCGATACTCCGCGCTGTTCACCCTGCCGGACCAGCATTTCAATCTCCGGAAGCCAAGCGCGCCAATCCGGCCCGCCGCGCGGGATCATAACGGGGGCAGGGACTCCCTGGACAAGTGGAAAGCAACGTTCCCTGTCCCGCGATCAGGACGGCTTGCCCGGAGTCCCGACCTCTGGCACTGTTGAGGAGACGTATGTTTGCCACGTCACCTCCCCTCCCCTGCCCATGCTTCAGTCTAGGAAGAAAATGGCAAGTTTCGTATCATCTGCGCGTTAAGCATTTGAAATAAAACGCTTTGAAGATCGACCTGTGCGGCGATGACGACGCTCTGGGCGATGTCCGCGATGCTGTGTCCCCCGTGGCGTTCGCGTTTCGGCGTTTCATAAGCAGCGAACCATGCCGCCGCCCTTTGCGGTCCGCCGCTGGCGAAGGTCGATCGACTTCCACGCTGAATTTGCAACGGTCTGCCGTACCGTCGCCGTCAATTCTCGGGTTGTGAATGCAATCCTCTCCAGAATACCAACGCTGAAAGACATTGGTGCAGAACTTGGCGCGTTGACGGGCTCCGCCCTGGAAAGTTGTCGTTCCGGCGACCTTGCGGGAGGCCGGCATGCCGAGGCTGGTCATCATGTTCATGACCTTGCAGCCGACCGCTGCCTCGACTTTCTGGGCAGGCAGAGTGCGGGCGCGGAGGCTGCGCCCGATCAAGGTCATGGACCGCAACATTGCCACCTCTCCGAGCGATCGGCGTCCGTAGCCGACCGCCCGCTGCCAGCCGAGCCGTCCGCGTTCTGCGATCATCGGGAGGTGCTGGTCGCGCTGCGTGGGCGCGCTTGCAGCGGTCTCGCCCGGCACCGCGGTGGAGCGCGGCGGGATGATCACCTCGGCGTCGGGGGTGTGGGCGGCGACGGCGCGGTAGACCGGCTCACCGTCATAGGCGCCGTCCGCCAGCACCGTGCCGATCCGGCGCTTGATCCGGTCGAGCAGCGGGCCGACCAGCGAGGCATCGCCGTCCTGCGTGGTCGT
>JAEYPE010000231.1 GCA_023411035.1 Pseudomonadota bacterium | reverse complement strand
CTTATGGCCCTTCCGGAACAACGAGACCCATCCGGCAGTGTTCCGGAAGCGGGAGGCGCGCGTAGGGGGTGCCTCCCTCCGGATGACGCGGATCGATGGGGTCACCAGTAGGTCATGGCGTCGGCGTAAAGCCCGCGCAGGTCGTCCTCCGTCACCGGGCGGGGGGCGATGGTCAGCAGCCGCTGCTGGGCCATCGCGCCGCGGACCAGATCCGGGATATCCGCCGCGCCATACCCCAGAGCCGACAGGCCGTTCGGCAGGTGGGTGGCCCGCATCATGGCGATGAGGCGGGCGGCCAGCACGGCGCCGCCGTCCGCCGGAGAGACGTCGCGCACCTCCGCCCCCAGTGCCCCGGCGGCGCGGAGGTGGCGTTCGGGCGCCGCGGAGCCGGTGAAGCGGAAGGCCGCGGGCGCGTTCAGCACCACCGAGATGCCGTGCGGCACCATCGGGTTGGCCTTCTCATACCCACGCGCCGTGAAGCTGTGGTTCATCCCGGCGACGGAGTAGGACATGGCGTGCGGGATGTGCACGCCCGCGTTCCCGAAAGCCAGCCCGGCCAGCGTCGCCGCGAACATCAAGGCGTCGCGCGCCTCCTCGTCCGCCGGGTCGTTGACGGCGCGCTCCAGATACTGCCCGCCGAGGCGGATGGCCTGAAGGCTGCCGATGTCCGACCAGGGATTGGCGCCCTGGTAGGGCGGGCGCGGGTTGGCCGCGTCGGGCTTGGGACGGGAGCGGTAGGAGCGCGCGGTGTGGCTCTCGATGGCGTGGGTCAGCACGTCGAAGCCGGTGGAGGCGATGACTCCCGGCGGCAGGCTGTCGATGGTCGCCGGGTCCACCAGCGCCAGATTGGGGCGCAGATAGCGGGAGGAAATGCCCGTCTTCACCCGCATCTCCACATGGTCGAAGATGGCGACGCCGGTCGTCTCGCTGCCGGTGCCGCAGGTCGTCGGGCAGGCGATGTGCGGCTTCACCGGGCCGGGCACCGGGCGCCCCTCCCCCAGCGGCTTGTTGACGTAGGCGAGGAAGTCCGCCGGGTGGGTGGCGTAGAGGTTCGCCGCCTTGGCCGTGTCGATCACCGAACCGCCGCCGATCGAGACATAGCCGTCGAACGCACCGTCGCGGGCGAAGGCCGCCGCCTCCAGGAAGGAGGCGCTGGTCGGTTCCACCGCGCAGCGGTCGTAGACGGCGACGTCCAGCCCCGCCGCCTTCAGCGACTCCAGCGCCGCCGCGAAGGGCGTGATCCCGGCCACGATGGGGTCGGTGAACAGGGCCACCCGGCGCATCCCCATGTTGCGGGCGTCGTTCCCGGCCTCCGCCAGCATGCCGCGACCGAACTTCATCGACGCCGCCTCCACCGTGAAGCCGGTGTCGCCGTCGGGCAGGATGGGATGGGCGCTGGGATTGACTGTGGGGTCGGTCATGGTCGCGGGCCTCCCTGGCAATGTTTTTTCTCTGTTCGCTTTGCGCGTTCGTTGTCCGCCATCGGAACGCGGAGGACCGCCGCCTGTCAACCCGACCGTTCGTTCATCCGATTGTTTGCCCGCCATCCGGCGCGGCCCCCTGGAACCGCCGGTAGAGATAGCCCACGCCGATCAGGCTCAACCCCAGCCCCAGGAAGGAGGCGACACGGTAGAGCCCGCCCAACTCGGCCATGTCGCTGAGGAAGACCTTGACCACCACCGCCAGCATCAGCGCCATCGCCACATGGCGCAGCCAGCCCAGCCGGAAGCGCAGCGCCGTTACCAGCATCAGCACCGCCGCCGCCAGGAAACCGGCGGAATAGCCGTACCATTCGGCGTCCGGCAGTTCCGGGCCCGACAGGACCGGCCCCTGGAAGCCATGGCGGATCTCCAGCGCCAGATTCATGCCGAGCAGGGCGAGGGGCAGCAGGGCCGCCCACGGACGCAGGCGGGCCGGAAGCGGCTCCACCCACAGGAACAGCAGCCCCAGCAGGGCCGGAAGGCCATAGGCCAGCAGCAGCGTGTTCGCCACCGGCCACGCACCCACGCCCTCACCGCTCCACAGCGGGTTCAGAACGACCAGATGCAGCGCCGCCGCCTGGATTGCCGCCAGACCGACCAGGATGCGCCGCCCCCACACCGCCACGGGCCGCGCCCGCCAGCGCCGCCCCGTCGCCAGCAGCAGGGCCAGCGCCAGCCAGCACAGCGTGTGCAGGGCGACCTCCCACAACGTGTCGGGCGCTTCCTCCAGCGTGCCGCGCGTCAGGGCCTGGATGCCCAGCGACAGGAGAAGCGTGACGAAGGCCAGCCCGCCGGCTTCGAGCAGGGCGACCACCCGGTCGTCGCCTTTCCCGTCCGGTGCGGCGCGCAGCCAATGCGCGGCCAGGAAGAAACCCGCCGCCGGCAGGCCGTAGCCATAAGCGATCCAGCCGAGCCCGCCGTCGCCATACTCCAGCACATACGGGTTCAGCGCCAGCCGGACCAGCACCGCGCCCGCCACCAGCAGGATCACGGCGCGCAGCGACCGCAGCCCCATGCGCCGTTCCAGCCATGCCAGCACCGGCGCCTGCGCGGCCAGCGCCACGGTCAGCCACGCCTCCCGCAGCATCATGACGGCGCCGAGGCTGAGCGCTCCGGCGGCTCCCGCCGCGAAGGCGGCCAGACCGAGCGCGACGCCCGGCTGGTGCCGGTGCCGGGCCAGCGGGCCGGTTCCGGCGACCAGCAGCGCCGCCAGCGCCAGGCTGGCCGCCGGCCACAGCGTGTCGGCCTGCGGCGGGTCCAGCCGCCAATAGGCGAGCGCCAGAAGGACCACCGGCATCCAAGCCGCCAGCGACGACCACAGCGCCGCCCGCGCCGACCGCCACAGGGCGATGAAGCCGCTCATCCCGTACAGCAGGGCGAAGCCGGCCACCGCCCACAGGAAGCGCCCGGACAGCACCGGCAGCCCGGAGCCGGGCGGCGGCACGATGGGATGCCCGTCCACCGTAACGGCCGGCGGCGGCAGGGGCCAGCGCGGCACCGTCCAGCCGGCGAAGGCCAGCAGAACCGCCAGCGCGCCGATCCAGGCGATGCCGGCGATGCGCTCGATCCGGCGGCCCGCGGCGATGCAGAGCAGCCCGAACAGGGCGAGCATCACCAGCGATCCGGTGCGGTGACCGTCCACGGTGACGAGCATCGCCATCAGCACGCCCAGCACCGCCACGGCGGCCACGGCCAGACGGTCCGCCCGCGGGCGCCCCTTCCAGCGCAGCATGTCGAACAGGGAGGTGCGCGCCACGGCCTCCACCGGCCCGGCCAGCAGGGCGGGCATCAGGAACAGCCCCGCCGTCAGCAGCAGATAGATGCCGACCGGCAGGGCATCGCCGGGGCTCCAGCCGCCGACGTACCAGACCGGCACCCAGCCCGACGCCCCCACCAGCGTGCCCAGCCCCAGCCAGCGCCAGGCGCGCCACAGCACCACCGTCATGCCGGCGCCCGACAGGGCCAGCAGATAGGCGAACAGCCCCCAGGCCGATCCGCCGATGGACGAGACCAGAAGCGGCGTGGCGAAGCCGCCGAGCAGGCCCAGCGCCGCGATGTAGGGTCCCTGCAACAGCGACAGCGCCATCCCCAGCGCCGCCAGCCCGCCGAGAAGCGCGAAGGCCACCGGTGGCGCGAACAGGCCGTACAGCACATAACCGCCATAGATGCTGGCGAATCCCGTGAACAGCCCCGCCGCGGTCAGGGCGGGCGGCACCGGATCGCGGCCTCCCGGTTCCCCGCGCCGCCGCAGCCACTCCCCTCCGACCATCAGCGCCGCAGCGGAGAGAAGGCCGAGCGTCACGCGGACGCCGGGGCCGAGCCAGCCCTGCTCCACCGACATCTTGATGAAGAAGGCCGCCGCCAGCGCGACCGTGGCCCCGCCCAGCCAGATCAACCAGCGCCCGGCCAGCGCATCCTCAAGCCGGCTCCAGACGGACACCAGCGGCGGAGATGGCTCCGGTATCCGGGGCATTGTGGGCGGCGGCGACGGCTCCGGCGGGGCATCCGGCGTCACCGGCCCCTGCAACCGCTCCACCGCCCGCCGCAGCCGCGCGATCTCGCGCTCCTGCGCCGCCAGCCGGCGGTTGAGCTGGTAGGCGACGATGGCCCCAACCAGCAACAGAAGGATGACATTCATTCCCGACCGCCCCGGCTGCGCTCGCTTTGTCGGAACGATAGCGGTCAGCCGGGTGGATTGTCTCTCTGATCTACAGAGGCATCCAAACGGCCCATCATCGTCAGGGCGTCATCGACCGCGTGGAAGTCCGCCGTGTTGTCGAAGACGCACCAGATCGGACGCTCCCGCGCCTCGCTCCGGAAGCGCCGCGCCAGCCGGTCCAGCGCATCCAGCGGGTAGGCGCTGCGGTACATGACAGGTGAGCCGTGCAGGCGCCAATAGCGGAACCCATCCCAACCCGCCGGCTCCGCCGCCTCGGGCACCGGGGCGGGATCGGCGGCGGCGCGGGCCACGGCATGCTCCACCAGCAGCCGCTCCGGCTCCGGCGCGAACCAGTTCGGGTGACGCGGCTCGCACACCACCGGACCGGCGAAACGCGCCCGCAAGGCCGCGAAGAAGGGTCCGGCCACCGCCGCGTCGAAGCGCAGCGTCGGCGGCAACTGCACCAGCAGCGGCCCCAGCCGCTCGCCGAGATGGCCGGCCTCGTAAAGGAAATGCTCCAGGGGCGCGGCGCAGTCCTTCAAACGATGCTCGTGCGTGATGGTGCGCGGCAGCTTGACCGCGAAACGGAAGTCCGGCGGCGTGGACTCCGCCCAGCGCTCCCAGGTTTCCGGTTTGTGCGGGCGGTAGAAGCGGCTGTTGACCTCCGCCATCGGGAAGACGCGGGCGTAACGCTCCAGATGCGTGCCCTCCGCCGGGAAGGCCGGGGCGGAGGGTTTCGGGATGCTCCACCCGGCGCAGCCGATGCGGATGGCGTTCAAGGTCCTTTCGGCCAAGCCTCTGCTCCCCGTTGGCGCGTTCGGACACGGCGTTCCCGTTTAGAACAGCGTCGGCTGCCGCTCGTCCCGCGCCGGGGCGGGGGCGTTGGCGCGATCGGCCTCCGCGATCAGGCGGGCCATCTCCCGGCGCGCCTTCTCCGCCTCGTAGTTGGCGCGGTAGCGCCCGACGAAGCCCTTCCGGCAGGCCCGGCTGAAGCGCTGGGACGCCGTTTCCCAGTCGTCGCCGGGACGCAGCCAGCTCACATAGGTGGTTCCGGTGCGCGGGTCGGTGCGGAGGTAGCGGCCATGCCCCTTCGGACCGCGCACCCACTGGCCGGGATTCAGATGCAGTGCCCCCCGCGCCAGCAGCAGGGACACCTGCGGGGTAAGGTCGATGGTGGGAAAGTACGGCATGGCGAATCCTCTCGGCGGCGCGCCGGATGGCGGGCCGCGAACGTCTCTCTTCTGGTTTCGGTGTGCCCCGGATATGGGCATTCCATGCCGTTTGTTCAAGTTTTGTTCACGGTCAAGCCTTGGCTGCCCCCTTGGCTGCCCCCTGGCTGTCCGGAACTTGCCCGTTGAGTGAAAGGGCCGTCCGTCCTAGGCTCCGGCTCAGCTTTTCCCTGATGGTCACGAGAGCGCATGCGCCCCCTGCTGTCCCTTCCCGTCCGCCTTCTGCTCGCCACCACGATCCTGGCCGGCTGCCAGACGACCGACGCCCCGCCCGTATCGGCCACAACCGTGTCCGGCGGTACGGCGAAGACATCCGCCTCCGCCGCCGCCGGCGTGGCGCCGGTCCAGCCCGCCGTCAGCTTCGCCGACTGGCTGAAGGCCCTGCGCGCCGAGGCGCTGGGCCAGGGCATCCGCCCCCAGACCTTCGACCGCGCCTTCGCCAACGTGAAGCTGTCGGACCGGGTGGTGGAGCTGGATTCCTCCCAGCCGGAGTTCAACCGCCAGCCCTGGCAGTATCTGGACAGCGCGGTCAACGACCGCCGCGTCCAGAACGGGCGCCAGCGCATCCAGGACAACGGCGCCCTGCTGCGCCGCGTCAGCCAGCGCTCCGGCGTTCCGGCGGAGATCCTGGTGGCCTTCTGGGGTGTGGAGACCGATTTCGGCAACCACACCGGCGGCTTCTCCGTCGTGGACGCGCTGACCACGCTGGCCTATGAGGGCCGCCGCGCCAGCTATTTCCGGGCGGAGCTTCTGGCCGCCCTGCGCATCCTCGACAGCGGCGACATCCCGGCGGAGAAGATGAGCGGCTCCTGGGCCGGCGCCATGGGCCAGACCCAATTCATGCCGACCATCTTCCTGAAGCACGCCACCGACGAGGACGGCGACGGGCGGCGCGACATCTGGGGCAGCCTGCCCGACGTCTTCGCCTCCACCGCCAAGTTCGTGCAGGCCAACGGCTGGCGCGCGGGCGAGCGCTGGGGCGAGGAGGTCACCCTGCCCGCCGGCTTCCCCTATGAGCAGGCCGAATACAACATCACCAAGCCCATGTCGGAATGGCGCCGTCTGGGCGTCCGTCCGGTGAACGGCGGCGATCTGGCGGGCGAGGAACCGGCGGCCATCCTGATGCTCGCCGGGGCGCAGGGTCCGGCCTTCCTGGTCCGGGAGAATTTCCGGGCCATCATGAAGTACAACCCCTCCACCAGCTACGCGCTGGCCGTGGCGCTGCTGTCCGACCGTCTGGCGGGCCGGGCCGGCGTGCAGGGAAGCTGGCCGCGCCACGAACCGGCGCTGAGCCGCGGCGAGCGGGTCGAGCTTCAGGAGCGGCTGGCCGCGCTGGGCATGGAGCCGGGAACGGCGGACGGCATCGTCGGCGCCAACACCCGCAACGCCGTGCGGCGCTTCCAGCAGTCCATCGGCGCCGTGCCGGACGGCTTCGCCACCAAGTCCCTGCTGGAGCGGCTGCGCCAGTCCACCGGCCCCGCTCCCGCGGCGGGCTGACGATCCCTTACTCGCCCAGCAGATGCAGCGCCAGGGTCCGGTCGTGAGGCCGGGTCCGGTGTTCGAACAGGTAGATGCCCTGCCAGGTGCCCAGCGCCATCCCCCCGTCCAGCACGGGGATGGAAAGCTGCACCGTGGTCAGGGCGCTGCGGATGTGGGCGGGCATGTCGTCCGGCCCCTCCAGCCTGTGGTCGTAGAGCGCCGGGTCCTCCGGCGCCAACCGCTTGAAAAAGCGCTCCAGGTCGGTGCGCACGTCCGGGTCCGCGTTCTCCTGGATCACCAGGGACGCCGAGGTGTGCCGGCAGAAGACGGTCAGCAGACCGGTCCCCATGCCCTGCCCGGCGACCCAGCGGGCCACCGGCTCCGTCACCTCGAACAGGCCCTGGCCGCGGGTCCGGGTGGTCAGCGTCGTAACGGCCTGCCGCATGTTTGTCGCCCTCCGTATTCGATTGCGCGCCTTGGAAGCGGGGCATCCATATACCAAATCGCATGGCATCCCCGGCCCAACAACAGGTGACCCATGGAACTGAACGGCCAGTATCGGATTCCGGCGGCGCGCGAGCGGGTCTTCACGGCGCTGTGCAGCCCCGCCGTGCTGCAACGCTGCATCCCGGTGCTGGAGGAGATGGACCGGCTGTCGCCCACCGAATACGCCGCCCGCGTGCGCGCCACGGTGGGGCCGCTGAACGCGCGTTTCGCCGGGCACGTCCGGGTGGCGCCGGAGGACGCGCCGCGCTTCTACATCCTCTATGCCGAGGGACGCGGCGGCCTTGCCGGGGCCGTCAAGGGCGAGGCCCGCATCACGCTGGAGGAGGTGGACGGCCACACGCACCTGTCCTTCACCCTGGCGGCGGCACTGGGCGGTGCCGTCGGGCGGCTGGCGGTCAAGCTGGTCAAGGCCAAGGCCGACCGCGTCATCGAAGGCTTCTTCGAGCGCTTCACGGCGGAGGTGCTGAACGGCTGAAGCGGAGCCGGGGGCCTCGACGACAACGCACCTGCAAAAAAACCACTTCGCAGGTGCGGGAATTTGATCCACCATAAAGGTCATGACCGTACCGAAACCCCCGATGCGGGAGTTCGCCGACCATGATTGCCGACCTGGCCCTGGCCTCTTCCGCCTATCCGCCCGCCGATGCCTTGGACAGCGTTCCGGACGGCCCGGCGCTCGACCGGCTGCTGTTCGCGCGCATCCTGGGGCTGGCGGCGCAGCATCACGGCCATGCCATCACCGCCTCCCTGGGGCTGACGCGCGGCGCGTTGGCCGAACTGATCCGGCGGCACGCGGCGGGTTTCGCCTATCTCCTTCCCACCCTGCCGGATGACGGCGGGGAGGACGCCATCGAGGAGGAGGACTTGCGGGCCTTTCTTCTCGACCACCGCGCCGCCGGGACCGTGGAGGAGGAATGGCTGGCGAGCATCGTCGCCCGCCGCACCCTTGGGCCGAACCATCTCTGGCAGGATATGGGCTTCGCCAACCGGCGGGAGCTGAACGCCATGTTCCGCCGCCACTTCCCGTCCCTGGTCGCGCTGAACAGCGGCGACATGAAATGGAAGAAGTTCTTTTATCGCCAGTTGTGCGCGCGTGAAGGGCTGATGCTCTGCAAATCGCCGAATTGCGATGTGTGCGACGACTTCGCCGCCTGCTTCGGCGCGGAGGACGGCGACCCGCTGAGCGCGCTGGCCCGCGCCGCCCGAGGAGAGGGCGCCTGACCCGTCCCGGAGCGGCGTGGCCGAAGAAACGATGCAGGCGAAGAAAGCCGCTTGACCCGCGCCGCGTCACCCGTTAGATATCGCCACCCGCCGGACGGAAGGCCAAACAAGGTCCGATGGACGGCAGGTTTCCGATGGTCGCGTCAAGCATCAGCGGAAGGGTGGCCGAGTGGTTAAAGGCAGCAGACTGTAAATCTGCCCGCATAGCGTACGCTGGTTCGAATCCAGCCCCTTCCACCATCTGACGCGGCCGGTTCATGACAGGGTCATGACCGGCCGTTTCCTTTTCCGGACGTCGCCGAAACACTGCCGCATCAGCGCGGCTGGGCACCCAGATCCTCGAAGGTCAGTCCATTGTCGGTGCGGGTGAAACGGCCCTTGCCGTTCACGGTCATCGCCGGCATGCCCGGCTGCGGCGCGAAGGTCGCGGCGTAATAGCAGTCATATTGCTGGTCGTCCGGCTTCGGGGCGCCGGCCTTGTATTTGGTGTAGACGCAGCCCTGCTTGCGGAAGCCGTCGAACCCGCGGAAGCCCCCCTGCCCCTGGCCGTCCAGCACCCGCTTCGTGTGCGCCTCCACCAGTTTGCGCATATCGGTCTCGCCCGGTTCCCCAGAACAGGCGGCCAGCGGCAGAATCGCCAGACCGCACTGCACAGCACGACGCACCAGAACACCCATACCCGTCACGCCACTCATCCCCTCACTCACTTGCCGGCCAACAAGCGGTCCACCCGCTCCTTCAGGGCGCCGAAGGACGGCGGCTTCACGACGAAGCCGTTGACGCCCAGGGCCATGGCCTTCTTCACGATTTCGGATTCCGTATGGTTGGTCAGGAAGACCACCGGCGTGCGGCGGTTCCGCACCTCCGCGCTGGCCCGCAGTTCGGCCAGGAATTGCAGGCCGGACACCGGCTTCATGTCGATGTCGCAGACGATCACGTCGGGGGCGGTGCGGATGCACTCCTGCATTCCGGTTTCTCCATTGTCGGCCTCGGCGATCGAGCGGAAACCGATTTGGGAGAGGATTTGCATGATGGTCCGGCGCACGAAAGGCTGATCTTCGATGACCAGGATGCTGTACTGCCCGTAGTCGACCGGCTTCCTGTCCATCGCCGCACCCTCCTTCGCCCGAGCCCAGGGGAACTGGCCAGGGAACTGGTGGGACCAGCCCATGGTCATGCAGTCGAACACTGATAAATCGACTCCGCCGCACGAGCAACCAAAGGACGGTTACAACTTTTAAAGATTGCCGGATTCCGGAAAGGGGAGGCGGCGGAAGGCCGCGCAAGACGGCACGGCCCCGGTTCACCGCAAGATGGTTCACCGCAACGATTCAGCTCACCCTTGGCGCTCCTCCGGCACTACCGCCGGCTGGTCTTCTGCAACCCCAGGAGGGAAGCGATCACCCCCGCCACGAACCGGCGTTCGGGATGCACTTCATGGACGGCCACCGCACGCCCGGCAAAGGACAGGGCCGCCTTCGCGATGCCCGCCGGGTCCGGGCAGGCTTTGCCGTCGATCTCGAACCGGGCGACGGTTTTGGTCAGTTCGCGCACCGCGGTCAGCGGCGGGATGCACATCAGGAAACGGGCGCTGGACACCGGCGTGTAGCCGCAGCGCTCGAACATGGTCTGCACGGTCACCGGAACGCCCGCCGGTCCCTCGGTCCCGACCTGATAGCGGAGCAGCCTCTTGGCCCGCTCCTCCACCGCCTCGGACCAGCCGGCGGTGGCCGTAATCAATGGGTTGATCAAACCTGCCTCCAATGCACGATTCACGGGGCCCGATTCACGGGGCACGAGTCACGGACCGCACAGGCGCGAGGAACTTCAGATTGTTCGCCAAACGAACAAGGTCAAGAACGCCCCACACGCTGGAACCAGCATTCGTTCGCTTACGAACCAACCAGTGTGCCAGCGGGAGGACGCGACGGCGCAGGGCCGCTCCGCCCTGCCGCCGACTTCCCGCATCGCCTTGAAAACCCAACTGAATAGCCCATGATATCCTTGTTGCCGCCGAAACGGCGCTTCAGACATCAACAGCGCAGCCGCCGTCCTTGTGCCGTCCTTGTGCCGTCCTTGCACCGCCGGGCGCCGGTTCCGCTGCCTGCCTGCCGCCCGTACGATACACCAACAGTGCGACAATTTGCCGCTCTTTGGGGCGGCGCGTGTCGTTGCCCCGCAACCGACACCCTGGGGGCGATGTCCGTGCGCCGCGCACGCGCGTGACTCGTCGCCGGCACGACGCCATTTCCTGATCTGCGCTGTTGGGGCCTGACGTACGGAGACTGGTTTGCCGGGAGTTGGTTCGCGGCGGTGAGCAGTGGCCATCGTGGAGACGTTCATGCCCAAGCATGCGGATTCGGAAAAGCCGGACAACGGTGGGACAACCACCGGGGAGGCCACCGGGGAGGCCACCGGAGAGACGTTGCGGGAAAGCCTGGGGGCGCTGAACCGCAGCCTCGCCGAGGGGCTCCGAACCGCGGACCGCCTGCTGCGCGACACCAGCCGTCTGGTCGAGGAGAGCGCGCGCCTCACCACCGAGCTGATCGAGCAGCGCCGCGAAATGGGCAGGCTCCGCCACCGGCTGCACCGGGCCGAAGACCGCCGCGCCGCGCGGGAGGCTGAGTTGAACCGGGCCTATGAGACGGCGAACCGAGCCGACCGGGCCAAGGCGCGCTTCCTGACCTCCGCCAGCCACGACCTGCGCCAGCCGATCCAGGCGGCGGCGCTCTACGCCCATATCCTGCGCGGCGCGGTCGGCTCCGACCCGGCGGCGCGGGAGGCAGTGGATCTGCTCCAGGCCTCCATCGACAGCCTGAACGGCATGCTGAGCGGCCTGCTGGACCTTGCCCGGCTGGAGGCCGGCACGGTGGACGTCTCGGTGACGGAATTCCATCCGGACGCTCTGATGCGCCATCTGGCCCAGGAGTTCAGGGACAGCGCCAAGGCCGAGGGGACGAGCCTGCACGTCCAACCCTCCAGCGTGCCGGTGCGGACCGACGCACGGCTCCTGGAACGGATACTGGCCCACCTGCTGTCCAACGCCATCCGCCATGGCGGAGGCGGGAAGCCGGGAGCGGAGGGCGGGGGGCGGGTCCTTCTGGGATGCCGGCGGCGCCCCGGCGCGCTGGAGTTCCAGGTGTGGGACGACGGGCGCGGCATTCCTCCCAACGCCCGCGCCGCCATTTTCGAGGAGTTCCACCAGCTCGACAACCCGGAGCGCTGCGCGGCCAAGGGTTTCGGCCTCGGCCTGCCACTGGTGGCGCGCATGGCCCGCCTGCTGGGCCTGACGCTGGGCCTGCGGTCGGAGGTCGGGCGGGGCACGGTCTTCACGGTGACCGTTCCGCGCGCCACACCATCCCCCGCCCCTGACACCGACCGCGACACCGACCGCGACACCAACCGCCGCCGGAGCGCCGCCGCACGCGCCATGGCCGCAGCAGCCGCCAGCGCCGCAGCCTCTCCCACGGCCTCTCCTGCGGAACGCATGCGGGGCCGGCGGGTCCTGCTGGTGGAAGACGACGACCGCGTGCGCCACGCGATGACCATGCTGCTGAAGCGCTGGGGCGTCCAAGTGGTTGCCGTCGCTTCGGCGGAGGAACTGGCCTCCCGCCTGCCCCGGCTGCGCAGCCGCCCCCACGTCGTGCTGGCCGACCACCGCCTTCCCGGCGGGCAGACGGGCCGCACGGTGGCCGAACTGGTGCGCCGCCGCTGGGACGTGCCGGTCGTCATCATCACCGGCGACACGGCGCCGGAAAGGCTGCGCGAAGCCCGCTCCATCGGCTGCCGCCTGCTGCACAAGCCGGTGGAGCCCACCGACCTCGCCGCCGCCCTCGGCGAAGTCATGGAGCGATGACCGCCGCGTCTTTTTTCCATCCTGATCGAAACTGTGAAGCGGACAACAGTGCCGGGTGCCGTCATCGGGAAGAATGACTGTGCAAGGGCGAGGTGTTCAGAGCGAACCGGCAAGAGAAAAGCCGAATGAACGCCTCACCATCGCACGGCACAATCCCCCGACCCTAAGGAAACGCACCATGGCAAACGTGTACGGCACCAACAGCGCTGATTACCTGGACATGATCAAGTACGGCGTCAGCAATGACTACGTGCAGGGCTATGACGGCAACGACACCATTCTGGGTTGGTCCGGCAACGACACGCTGGACGGCTGGAACGGCGACGACAAGCTCTATGGCGAGTCGGGCAACGACCTGCTGATGGGCTACAACGGTGCCGACACGCTCTATGGCGGCAGCGGCAACGACCAGCTCTACGGAGAAAGCGGCTACGACAAGCTGTACGGCGGCGACGGTGACGACACGCTGAGCGGCGGTGACACCTACGACGATCTTTACGGCGGCATGGGCAAGGACCAGCTCACCGGCGGGGCCGGGGCGGACTGGTTCTTCTTCGAGATGAAGGACAGCGGCGACATTTACGCCGGACAGGCCGACACCATCACCGACTTCAAGGACGAAGACCAGATCTGGCTGAAGGGCAACTACAGCTACGCCGGGTCCACCAGCACCCCCGCCGACGGCCAATACAGCATCTGGCAGAAGGACGGCTCCTACGTCGTCACCTGGAACGCGGCGAACGACGCCGGCTATCACGACCTGATCGTGAAGGGCGACAACCCGATGGGCGACATCTCCTTCTACTGAACCGCCTGACCGAGGCACCGGGCGCGCCGTCCTTCCCGGCGCGCCCCTTTCCCTATCCAGACGACAGGAGCGCCCTTCCCATGGCCGCAAGGGACCCCCGCCACGACTCGACAGCCGGCCCGCCGGCCGGTCCGCCAGCCCTGCGCGCGATCCGGCGGCGCATCGGGACCGGCCTCGCCGCCGCGGGCGGGTTCAGCGTCTTTCTCGCCCTCATCCAGTTGGCGATGCCGCTCTACACGATGCAGGTCTACGACCGCGTGCTGGGCAGCCGCAGCGTGGAAACCCTGGTGGCCCTGTCGCTTCTGGCGCTGGGCTGCTTCGCGGTGTTCGGTCTGGTGGAGGCGATCCGCGGGCGGCTGACCCAGGCCATGGGCCATCTGGCGGCCCGCACCCTGACCATGGACGCGCTGGAGGCGTCGATGGGCGGCCTGCTGCGCGGCGGCGGCAGCCGTCCGGCCCAGGTGCTGCGCGACGTGAACGAGCTGCGCCAGTTCCTGTCCGGGCCGAGCATCACCGCACCGCTCGACGCCGCGCTCAGCCTCGTGTTCCTGCTGTTTCTGACGCTCATCCACCCGCTCTACGGCCTCGTCTGCGGGGGGAGCATCCTGGTTCTGGTTGCGGTCAGCCTGCTCGGCCGCATGCTGACCATGCCGGGCGCGGCGGAGGCCAACCGCGCCCTGTGCCGCCATGGCGCCGACGTCGAGGCGGCGTCGCACAGCGTCGAGGCCGTCGCCGCCATGGGCATGATGGGCAACCTGCGCCGCCGCTGGCAGGCGGTGCAGGACGATCACCTGCGGCTGGTCAACGAATCCGCAGGGCGGGCGCAGTCCGTCGCCTCCTTCGCCAAGGTCTGCCGCATGACGGCCCAGGTGGCGATCCTGGCCGCCGGCACCATGCTGGTGCTGGACCGGCAGGTGTCGCCGGGCAGCATGCTGGCCGCCTCCATCCTGATGGGCCGCGCCCTGGCGCCGTTCGAGCAGTTGATCGACTCCTGGCGGAGCTGGTCCTCGGCCCGCGAGAGCCACCGCCGCCTGTGCAGCCTCTTCACCGCGGAAGGAACGCCGGACGCGGATGCCGCCCCCCTGCCCCGCCCCCGCGGGCATCTGCTGCTGGACCGCGTGACCTACGTCCCGCCGGGGGCGGACCGTCCGACGCTGCGCAACCTCTCCTTCTCGGTGGAGCCGGGCGAGGCGGTGGGGATCGTCGGCCCCTCGGCGGCGGGCAAGTCCACGCTGGCCCGCCTGCTGGTCGGCGTGCTGGAACCGACCCATGGCGGCGTCTATCTCGATGGCCACAACGTGTGGCGGTGGCACCGCGACGACTGCGGGCGGCATGTCGGCTATCTGCCGCAGGGCGTCAGCCTGCTGGGCGGCACGGTGGAGGACAGCATCGCCCGGCTGGGCGAGCCCGACCCGGCGCTGGTGACCGCGGCGGCGCGGCGGGCCGGCGTGCATGAGATGATCGGGCGCCTTCCCGACGGCTACCAGACGGAGATCGGCGAGGGCGGCGGCCTTCTCTCCGGCGGGCAGAGGCAGCGCATCGCGCTCGCCCGCGCCCTCTACGGCGACCCCCGCCTGATCGTTCTGGACGAGCCCAACGCGAATCTGGATCAGGCCGGCGAGGCGGCGCTGCTGCGCGCCATCGCGGAGGCCAAGGCGAGCGGCGCCGCGGTGGTGGTGATCGCCCACCGCCCCTCCGTCCTCAACGCCGTGGACCGCATCGTCGTGCTGCGCGACGGCATGATCGACCCGGCCGCCACACGGGCCGAGATGGTCCGGCGCCTGGGCGCCGCCACCGGCCCCGCCGCACCGCAGCCCGTTGTCACCCCCGCTGCCGCCGCTGCCACCACCTAACCGGAGACTTCGAGATGACGGCAACCGACATGACCTTCAGCCGCAGCGCCATCGTCGCGAAGCCGCGGCGCGCGGAGCCTTCCATCGGCGGTGCGGTGCGGGCGGGATGCGCGGTGATCGCCCTGGCGCTGGGCGCCGGGCTCGGCTGGGGCTTCCTGGCTCCGCTGGACAGCGCGGCCCACGCGCCGGGCACGGTGGTGGTGGACGGCAACCGCAAGACCATCCAGCATCTGGAAGGCGGCATCGTCGCCGAACTGGCGGTGCGCGACGGCGACACGGTGGCCGCCGGCCAGACCCTGCTCCGCCTGGAAGGGACGCAGAGCCGCGCCACCCTGGAGGAACTGGCCGCCGAACAGGCCGCCGCCCTGGTGCGCATGGCCCGCCTGCGCGCCGAATACGCCGGGCAGCGCGCCTTTTCCGTGCCTGCGGACGTGGTGGACGGGGCTCCCGCCGCCCGGCGCGCGCTCGCCGTGCAGCAGCAGCTTTTCGCTGCCCGCTGGACCCGCCACGACGGCGAGATGGCCGTGCTGCGCGAACAGCGCCTCCAGGCCGAACGGGAGGTGACCGCCCACCGCGCCCAGGAGCGCTCGGCGGCGGAGCAGATCGTCTTCATCGAAGAGGAACTGGCCGGCGTGCTGGATCTGTACAACAAGGGGCTGGAGCGCAAGCTGCGGGTTCTGTCGCTGAAGCGCGCCATGGCCGACCTGACCGGCACCTGCGATCAGGCCCGCGCCCACGCCTTGCTGGCCGAGCAGACCGTGGCGGTCGCCGACGTCCAGCTCCGCAGCAAGGAGACGGCCCGCCTGTCCGACATCGCCGCGGAGATGGAGGAGGCGCAGAACGCCCTGGACCAGACCGCCGCCCGTCTGAAGGCCGCCCGCGACGCGGTGGAGCGCACGGAAATCCGCGCCCCCGTTCCGGGCCGCGTGGTCGGGCTGACCGTCTTCACCGTGGGCGGGGTGGTGAAGCCGGGCGAACCGCTGATGGACATCGTTCCGGACAGTGGCCCGCCGACCATCGAGGCGCGCATCGACCCGCTGGACATCGACGTGGTGAAGGCCGGCCAGACCGCGCAGGTCCGCCTCAGTGCCTTCAAGCCGCGCCGCACGCCGCCGATCGACGCCACCGTTCTGGACGTCTCCGCCGACCGCCTGACCGACCCGACGACCCACGCCCCGTACTTTATGGCCCGCGTCCGCCCCCTGCCCGGCGCGCTGGAGCGCATCGGCCCGGCGGCCCTGCATCCGGGCATGCCCGCGGACGTGCTGATCGCGACCGGGCAGCGCCGGGCCATCGACTATGTTCTGGCGCCTTTGCAGGATGCCATGGCGCATGCCTTGACCGAGGATTGAGGCGCACAGGTTCGGCCCACTTCGGCCAAAGAAAAAGCCCACCAAGTCGAAGACTTGGTGGGCTTTCGTGATGGTAGCAGCGGGCCGCTACCGACGCGGCAGTAATGACCGGGTGACGATCACGGTTGCTTGTTGAACAGGACAGGAACGGACGGACAGGTAGCGCGCCACGGTGGCGCATTGACGCAATCCATCTTGCTCAGCATCATCGCTTCGAGCCTTACAAGAAATGGAGATGATAATGAGCAGAGACCCCTTACTTATCTCATTAGACGAGTACATTCATTCCCTAAGGAATGCCAGAGATGATTCAGAAATATATGACATCAATAAAAGATACCTGGAGTTAATAATTAGAGAAGAGCACGAAGGGGACCCCGATAGAAATCGCCGTATGGCAATTTTCCACATGACCAACGTTTTGGCGACATCATGCGACAGACACAGGGAAGGAAACCGCATCATCCAGCATGCCACTGAATGGAATGCCCGTGTTTTCCAGGCGTTCGTACATATCTCCGATATGTCGCGCTAATGATAGGTGTGAGGGTGTGCCCTGCAGCGCAGATTCCCCACCGTCGACTACGATACCCCAACCCGCCGGGCGATCTCCCGATCCGGCAAAGAGGCGGTACGCATCCGACAGAACCACGTCGGCAACCGCGCCCGATTCGCTGAGGGTACCCACTTTTTCAAGGTGACGGGCCGGGACCTTGCCGATTTGAGAGTAGCTTTGGGCGACTCTCAAATTCCGCCGAGCGCCCGCAACATCACCGAGACGGCGAAGCTCCTCCAGGTGCTGCCAAAAGCACTGTTCGACTTCATGAGCCGGAAGCGCTGGATCTACCGCCGGCCTGGCATGGACAGATGGCTGGCGTCCAGTCCCGGATACAAGCCGGCCACCTGGAACACAAGCTGACCACCATTGAGCGCAGCGACGGCACGACCAGCACCAAAGAGACGGTGCTGGTCACGCCCACCGGTAGGGTGCTTCTGGGTCGGTTGCTTGCGGATCGGAAGGACAACGGCACTGGGTGACGGCCCGTGCGGCACGCCGTCGCACACATTCGCACTATGCCTGGGAATCAGCCATTTGCGTTGCATTTTGCATATTCATGTATGCACGCTGTGGCTGCATAGGTGAAAAATTATTGTGGCGCGAAAAGAAATACCGCGCTTAGGATAAGATAATACCAAGGGGAATTTATCGCCCCAAGGGTAGGCCCTGAGCGTTGGGGAACGCTCAGGGGGCACGATCGGGTCAACCCTCGACCATTGATCGCCATTCGTCGCGAGCCGCCAGCGCTAGCGACCTTTGAGTCCTGTCCACCACCTCGCGCGAGGCGGTGAACCCAATGCATGAGGGATGCCAGATGTTGGTTTATTTACATTAAGCCTACTCGCCATCCGGACTTGTCTTCTGCTGGTCTGGGGACTCAGAGGCGGGACGGAGCCGTAGGCCAGGACCTCCCAGAGGCGAATTCTCACCATCCGTGATGAACATTATGCCGGCTGCCTCGAAGGCATTCCGTAGGGCGCTCAATGTCTGCGTCAGTGGCTTCCTGGCCCCTCGCTCGAAATCCATGACGGTGCGAACCTTCACGTCCGCCTTTTCGGCGAGGTCAGTTTGCGACCAATCCAGCATCCCACGCCCTGCCCGGCATTGCTCGCGCGTCAAGATGGGCACTTGTTATCCCCCTATGGGCATAAAATAGGTTGACCTCCCCAAGTGAGGGGCCTAATTTATGCCGAAGTTAGCCTGAAAGGCGCCCATCGTCTACCATGAAAGAGTAGAGGTTCCGCCCATGACCGCCATGCTCCCCCGCCCCGACTCACCGACCCCAATCCTCGATGTGGCTGCGGTGGAGCGCTACATCGCCGCGAACCTTGACGGGATCATGAAGCGGGCGGCCCCGCGGTTCCTGGAGCATGCCGAGAAGCTGGAGCAGCGCGCGGCCAAGCTCCGGGAACTCGCCAAGACCTCCTTCTGGCCGAACGCCGACATCGCCGAAGCGCAGCGCCTGGAGGCGTGGGCGGAGAGGGACAGGAAGACCGCGGCCCGAATGATGGGCGAGGCCCAGCCGGTGGGCGCCGACACGTCCTGATCCGGCATGCCCACACCCGCCAGACAGACGAACGCCCGACCCTTGCCGGGGCCGGGCGTCCACCGGGAAGGGCGGTTGCCGCCGCCCGACCAGTTTCTTCTCCAAGGGACATGATATGAAGAAGAGCCGCCACCATACGCCCGCCGAGCAGTTCGAGGAAAGCCACCCGAGCGGGGACACCGCCGGCCCCACCCTGCGCGACATGCTGCTGTGCACCGCGGCCCCGCTGTCCGACGCGCTGTCGGAGTGGGAAAACGACTATCGCGCGACCGAAGCGGACCCGTCGCTCACCGCGGACCAGCGCATTGCGCTCTGGATGGACCAAGACGACAGCCTCACCAAGCGTGTGCGCACCGTCCCCGTTCGCAGCCTTGCCGATGCGGTGGCCGCCGCCGGCCAGTATCTGAAACTGGCGCGGGGGGATGTCACCGCGCACGCGGTGCCGGAAGCGGTGGATCTGGCCCTCGCAGAGGGGCTGCACGCCTACCTGTCCGAACTGCGGGCCACCGTCCAGGCCACGGAGGGCAACAGCACCATCATCCCGTCGCTGGGCATGACCTTCCGGCAAGCCGCCGACCGCGTGCAGGAGATGCTGAACCGGTGCGATGCTCGAAAGGGCATCGACGATCCGGAAGACGCCGAAGCCCTGGCAGCGGTTGAGGCGGAACGGGATCGGGAATGCCGGGAATGGATTCGGCTCCACGACGCCGTTCTCATCACCCCGGCTCGCACCGTTGGCGACCTGTTCGCCAAGTTGAAACGCATCACCTGCCCGTTCATCGGCGCCACGAAGTTCGAAATGTCGGATGACGAATATGGAATCCTCGCCGATGACGTGCGGCGGCTTGGCGGGGCGGCCATGCTTTCGGTCAGACCTGAGACACCGGCCCGACACGAGAGCACCCTCATTTCATCGATTGGGATGACCTTCACCCAGGCCGCCGGGCGGATCGCCGCAAACCATGCGGAACATCTCGCCCTTCCTG
Source organism: Pseudomonadota bacterium (assembly GCA_023411035.1). GTDB lineage: Bacteria > Pseudomonadota > Alphaproteobacteria > Azospirillales > Azospirillaceae > Azospirillum. Next base: position 162 of record JAEYPE010000231.1, on the reverse strand, counting down.
ATGAGGACGAGGAGAGCGCCGCCCGGTTGGTGGATGAAGGTCACGTCCGTCAAGGTGGTGGAAATTGGGAGGTGGTCAGGAGCGTCGTCGATCAGGCCGCCTTTGCGGCTGGTAGAGCGGTGATGGCGGGTTCGTTGGCCGGTGCGATGCCGCTCATGGTTT